>CAZUAL010000009.1:0-2858 GCA_964618305.1 uncultured Dongia sp.
CGGCACGCAGGAGGTGTGCGCCATCATCCTGCCCGATAGCGCCCTGCTGCAGGAGCGCGACGCCGAGTTCGCCAACAAGCATCGCTTCTCGAAGCACAGTCCGGCCTTGCCGCTCTACACGATGGCGGATGCTGAAAAAGCACTGTCCCAGATCCGTTCCTTGCCCATCGGCGAAGCGCGCGAAATCGGTGCGGATATCGCGGTGACGCTGCATCGCGCCGGCCATATCCTGGGCGCCACCAGCGTTGAAACGGATTTCGAAGGCCGCAAGATCGTCTTCTCAGGCGATCTCGGCCGGTTCGGCGACCCGGTGATGGTCGACCCGAGCCTCATCCAGGAAGCGGACTATCTGGTGGTCGAATCGACCTATGGCAACCGCAAGCACGAGCCACTGGACCCGGAAGTTGTTCTGCTACGCATCGTCAAGGAGACGGTTGAACGCGGCGGCACGATCGTCGTGCCCGCCTTCGCCGTCGGCCGCGCGCAGACGCTGCTCTATCATCTGAGCCGGTTGCGGCGCGCCGGACGCCTGGGGCACGTGCCGATTTTTCTCGACAGCCCCATGGCGACCGACGCCACCGACCTGTTGACGGCGCACCCGGAAGACCATCGGCTGTCGGCCGAGGAGTGCCGTACCGCCTTCAGCAGCGCACGTATCGTACGGCACCCGGAAGAATCGAAAGCGCTTACCGCCGACCCGATGCCCAAGATCATCATCTCGGCCAGCGGCATGGCGACCGGCGGGCGCGTTCTGCACCACATCAAGCACTATATCGTCGACCCCAACAGCACGATCCTGTTTGCCGGTTTCCAGGCAGCCGGCACGCGCGGCGCAGACCTGCTGGCCGGCGCCACGAGTATCAAGATCCACGGCAGCTACTATCCGGTGAAGGCGAGGATCGAGAATCTTTCCATGCTTTCGGCACACGCTGACGCCGATGGCATCATGCGCTGGCTCAAGGGCTTCCGCCGCGCGCCCAAGACGACCTTCATCACCCACGGCGAACCCAGCGCCTCGGATGCTTTGCGTCGCCGGATCGAGGAAGAGCTTGGCTGGAATTGCCTGGTGCCAGATCAATTGCAGCGCGCAACACTCGATTAGCGCCCAGGATCGACCGGCATCCGGGATTCCAGCCGGGCCTGATTTACATCAAGGGCAGCGGCGTCGACTTTCATTATCCGTTGAAAGTGAAGGAGGGCCGGAATGACGAAGGATCATCTGCCCATTCTGGATAAAAGCGTCGAGGACGCGCACCTGTGGCTCAACGCCTTGATGCGTCACCTCGGTGTGAAAGACCGGATGCAGGCTTATCATGTGCTGAGGGCCGTGCTGCATGCCCTCCGCGATCGAATCGGGCCGGAGAATGCCGTGCATTTCTCGGCGCAATTGCCGCTGATCATCCGGGGGCTCTTCTTCGAGGGCTGGAAGATGAGCGCTCCGGCGAGCCATGAGCGGCATGTCGCCGAGTTCCTGGCGCATGTCGCGCGCGAACTGGATGAGGATCATCGTCTCAACCTGGAGCCGGCGGTGCGCGCTGTCTTCAGCGTCATCTGGGAACGCGTCGATCAGGGCGAAGTCGCCAAGCTCATGCGCATTTTCCCGGCTGATCTGCGCGTGCTGTGGCAGAGCCCGACGGTCAGCGAGCGGATGGCCAAGGGCTAGATTCCCAGGCACCCGCGACGGCCTGTCGCACCCCAGGCCACCCCGTCTGCCTGGCGCGGGTCGCTTTGACGGCGCCGATATAGGTAGGTTCCCTGACTAGGCTGCCGCCCCTTCGCAGCCCTAGAGTTTCCGCATTGGGCGCGATCGCCGCTATGACCTGAAGAGGGGGAGCCACATGTCGAACGCCGTTGCGATGCCAGAAAAGGGCAATGTTCTGCCCCATCCGCATCTGCTGCAGAAGTTTTCGCAGGTTGCGCCGACGCACCACATCGCGCCCGAAGCGCTGCCTTCGACCCTCACCCGCGGTCTTTCGCCGCAGGATCTGGCGCGCATCAGCGCCGCCCGTCCGACCCTGTGCTCGCTGGAGCCCGGTGAATCGCTCTATTATCAGGGCGACGATTGCCACAACGTCTATGTGTTGCAGGAAGGCTGGGCCTTCCGCCATCAGATACTTGAAGACGGCCGCCGGCAGATTCTCGACTTCGCCCTGCCAGGTACTATCCTCGGATTGTCGGGCACCGGCACCCTCAATCACAGCCTGGAAACGCTCACGCCCTGCTCTTTCAGCGTCTTCCCACGGGAGCGCCTGTTCGACCTGATGCGGGACGTGCCGGCCCTTGGTTTCCATCTCGTCGAGATCATGGCCGACGCGGAATCCCGCGCCTTCGAACATCTGACCAGCGTCGGGCGCCGGACTGCCAAGGAACGCGTCGCTCACCTGCTTCTGGAATTGGTGATGCGGGCACACGGAACCAGTGCCGCCGCCAAGGACGGCCAGATGAGCCTGCCGCTGATGCTGCCGCATGTGGCGGACGCCCTCGGCCTCACCAGCGAGACCGTGTGCCGCGCCTTGTCCGGCATGCGCAAGGAGCGAATCGCCGTGCTACGCGGCCAGAAGCTGGACATTCTCGACTTGAAGCGGCTGGCACAGGCCGCCGGTGTCGACCTCACTCAAGCGCAAGCGCCGGCTGCGCCCCGCGCCGGCCTGCGCATCGCGTCCTAAATCGAGCCACTGAATCCCCCCTCAACCGCCCCGGTTCTTGCAAAGAGCCGGGCGGTTGCTTCTTTTCGTCATTTCCTAGCAACATCCAGGGTCGACAATGCGACTCTTTTGACGACAAGGAAGCGATCCGCAGTGACGATCCGCAATCTCGACAAACTCTTCCGTCCGAAATCGGTCGTCCTCGTCGGCGCC
>CAZUAL010000009.1:2868-31681 GCA_964618305.1 uncultured Dongia sp.
CTCTTTCACCCGCGATCAGTCGCCATCATTGGCGCAAGCGATCACGAAGGTGCTTTGGGCCACGTGCTCGCGCGCAACATGCTGGAGGATGGGTTCCACGGCGATGTCGCCATGGTCAATCCCAAGTACGAATCCGTCTTGGGTCGTCCTTGCGTCCCCAGCCTTGATCGTCTTGCCAAGGCCCCTGATCTCGCTGTTATCGCAACACCATCCGTGGGCGTACCGCAGATTATCGACGAGCTCGGGCGCATGGGGACGCGGGCCGCCATCGTCATCAGCGCCGGCTTCGGCGGACCCGACGGGGCCGCGCGAAAGAAGGATATGCTGTTGTCGGCGCGGCCGCATTTGCTGCGCATGATCGGCCCCAACTGTCTTGGTGTCCTGGTGCCGTCCATCGGGCTCAATGCCAGCTTTGGCCATCTCAAACCGCTGAAAGGGAACATCGCCCTGCTCGCCCAGTCCGGCGCCATCCTGACGTCGGCACTCGACTGGGCGGCGGCTCGCGGCATCGGCTTCTCCCATCTCGTCTCAATGGGCGAGATGCTTGATGTCGATTTCGGCGATATGCTCGACTACCTCGCCGGCGACGGCGCCACCAAGGCGATCCTGATCTATGCCGAGGCGGTGACGAATGCGCGCAAGTTCGTGTCGGCGGCGCGCCGCGCTGCGCGACTGAAGCCGGTCATCATCATCAAATCCGGCCGGTTCGGCGAAACCGCTGGCGCAGTGGCGTCGCACACGGGGGCCCTTGCCGGCAGCGATGCGGTCTACGACGCCGTCTTCAAGCGCGTCGGCCTGCTAAGGGTCGACAGCCTGGCGGAACTCTTCGAAGCGATGGAAACGCTGGCGCTGATGGGACCGGCGAGCGGCGAGCGGCTGACCATCGTCACCAATGGCGGTGGTGCCGGCATCCTGGCCGCTGATGCCTTGATCAGCCAGGGCGGCAAGCTGACACCGCTCGATCCCGGCACCATGGCCAAGCTCGATGCCGTTCTGCCCAAGGGCTGGTCGCGGAACAATCCGGTCGACATTATCGGCGACGCCAATCCGGAACGCTATCGCGCGGCGATCGACATCCTGGCCGCAGACGAGCATAGCGATGCGCTCCTTGTGCTGAACTCTCCGACGGCGCTCACCTCCAGCGACGAGGCGGCGGAAGCGGTCATCGCCGGCATCGGCGATCGCGAGAAAGCGGTACTCACTTCCTGGATCGGCGAGCAGACATCGCGGCCAGCGCGCGAGAAGTTCGCCGCGCACGGCATTCCAAGCTATGCGACGCCAGAACAAGCCGTGCGTGCCTTCCGCCACATGGTCGCCTACCGTCAGAGCCAGGTGCAGCTGATGGAAACGCCGCCGTCTATGCCGGCCAGCTTCAAGCCGAACCGGGCGGCCGCCAAGCGGATCATCGAGCAGGCGCTCGGCGCCGGGCGCGACTTTCTAACCGGTCCCGAATCCGTGGCCGTTCTCAAAACTTATGGCATCAATGTCGTGCCGGATTACGTGGTGCGATCACCACAGGAGGCGGGGGCGAAGGCGGCAGAGTTGACGGTACCCGTCGCCCTCAAGATTCTGTCACCCGATATCACGCACAAATCCGATATCGGCGGCGTCGTCCTCGGACTGATGGGTGCCGAAGCCGTCGAAAGTGCTGCCGCCACGATGCTGGCACGCATCCAGAAAGCAAAGCCGGCAGCCCGCATCGAGGGCTTCACCCTGTCGCCGATGATCGACCGGAATACCGGCAATGAACTCATTGTCGGCGCGGTGGTCGACGGCCAATTCGGGCCCGTCATCCTCTTCGGCCAGGGCGGCACCGCGGTCGAGGTCATGGCCGACCGAGCACTTGCTTTGCCGCCGCTCAATCTCAAACTGGCGCACGAGCTTATCGAAGGCACGCGCGTCTTCAAGCTGTTGCGCGGCTATCGCGACCAGAAGCCGGCCGACATTGATGCCGTGGCCCTTACCATCGTCCGGGTGGCGCAGCTCGTCATGGATTTTGCAGAAATCACTGAGCTTGACATCAACCCGTTGCTTGCCAGCGACAAGGATGTGATCGCCCTTGATGCCCGCATCCGCGTAAAGGCGACCGACACGGCACCGACGGCGCGTCTCGCGATCAAACCCTATCCGCAAGAGCTTGAGGAGTTGATCGAGCTTGAGGGCGGCACCAAACTCCTGCTACGCCCTATTCGGCCGGAAGACGAGCCGGCCATGATCGAAGCGTTCAAGCACCTGTCGCCCGAAAGCGTTGAACTGCGCTTTTTCCGGCCGCTCGCCAATCCGACACACCAGATGGTCGCGGGCTTCACGCAGATTGATTATGACCGCGAGATGGCTCTGGTGCTGACCGAGCCATCACCCCAACCGGGATCTGTCCCGGAAATATATGGCGATGTTCGCCTCTTGATCGACCCGGACCATATCGGGGCCGAGTTCGCCATCATCGTGCGTGACGATATGGCCGGGCGCGGCATCGGGCGCTTGATGATGGAACGGATCATCGCTTATGGCCGCGCCATCGGCCTTGCCCGCATTACCGGATCAGTCAGGTCACAGAATGCCCAGATGCTGGCCATTTGCGAGCATCTGGGTTTCGTCCGCCATCACGATCCGGACTCGCAAGGGATCTTCCACGTCGCCCTGAAGCTCAAGTGATCTTCAGTGTGCCGAGTTCCAAGGCCATCCTGACCAGTTCGGGCAAGCTCTTTGCCTTCATCTTCTCCATGACGCGGGCGCGATGAATTTCGACCGTGCGAATGCTGATGTCGAGCGCGTGAGCAATCGCCTTGTTGGCGTCACCTGCGACGAGGAGGTCGAGCACCTCCCGTTCGCGGCTGGTGAGGCTATCAAGCCGCGCCTGCAATTCGGCACTGGCCGGGCGCAGGCGCAGGCGGTCATTGTGCTTCTTGATGGCACCGGATATCGCACCGAGGATGGCATCGTCGTCGAAGGGCTTCTCGACGAAATCGGCGACGCCAGCTTTCATCGCTGCGACGGCCAGCGGCACTTCGCCATGTCCTGTCATGATGACGACCGGCGCATCGACGCCGGCCTTGGTAAGTGCCGCGAACAGCTCCATCCCGCCCATGCCCGGCATCCGGACATCTGTCACAATACAATCAGGCACCTTCGTCATGCAGCGCTCCAGCACCGCATCCCCACCGGAAAATGCCTCGACCGTCAGGCCAGACGCATCCAGCAGGATGCTGAGCGAATCCCTCACCGCATCATCATCGTCAACAATAAAGACCAGCGTCATCCCGTCTTTCCGTCAGCATCCCTGGCAATCGGCAGCGCCACGTAGAAGGTTGCTCCCTGCTTCGCGTTCGGGCTCGCCCAGAGCCGCCCGCCATGTGAATCGACAATCGTCTTGCAGATCGAGAGACCTAGCCCCATGCCCCGCTCCTTGGTTGTCACGAAGGGCTGGAAGAGCTGGGCCAGGACCTTGGGGGCCAAGCCTGGTCCCGTATCGCTGATCGATATCTGCGCCGTATCCCTGTCGATAAGACCCGTCGCCACTGTAAGGTCGCGCGGCAGCGGATGATCACTCATGGCTTCAACGCTGTTGCGGATCATGTTGAAGACGACCTGCTGTATCTGCACCTTGTCGATGAGGACCGGCATCGGATCCTTGCCCAGCACCCAGCGGACATTGATGCTGCTTTCCTTCGCACCGACAAGGGCTAGCGCCGTCGCCTCCTCAACAACATTGTTGAGTTCTTCAATCTGCCGTTCCGCCTCACCCCGCTGAATGAAGCTGCGCAGGTGCCGGATGATCTCGCCCGCCCGCGACGCCTGTGCCACCGCTTTGTCCATGATCTCCAGGACCTTAGGTGGACAGCCCTTGTCGGCCTGCAGCATGCGCCGGCAGGCCTGGACATAATTGGCAATGGCCGCGAGCGGCTGGTTGAGCTCATGCGCCAGGGTCGACGCCATCTGGCCGACATCACTGAGGCGGGAGACATGCAGCAACTCCAGCTGCAGTTCGTGCAGCCGGTTCTCCGTCAGCTGGCGCTCGGAGAGGTCGCGCACAAACCCGGTAAAATGCAGCTTCCCGTTGATGGTCGCCTCACCGACGGAAAGCTCGATCGGAAAGGCGCTGCCATCCTTGCGCTGGCCAACCACGATGCGCCCGATGCCGATGATCCGCTTTTCACCGGTTTGCAGGTAGGTCTTGATGTAGCCGTCATGCCGCTCGTGATAGGGCGACGGCATCAATATGCTGACATTCTGACCGATCACTTCACCCTGGGCATAGCCGAAGAGCCGCTCGGCAGCGGGGCTGAAGGATTCGATGATGCCGCGGTCATCGATCACGAGAATGGCGTCGGGCGCCGTCTCGAGAATGGAACGCAGGCGCGCCTCGCGCTCGCGCAGCATCTCGTGCGTAATAACCCCTTCGGCTTCGTGCATATTTCCGCCCATTCCTGAAATCATAGTATAAGGGAGAATTGGATGGAAAGGCGATAGATGGCGGCGGAAAACGACAACCGGCGGAACGGGTCACTTCGAGGCCTCACCGAGGCTGAAGCGCAACGCCGCCACCGGCAAGAAGGGGCGAATGAACTGCCGCGCACGGGAACCCGCTCGCCCATTGCGATCCTGCTCAGCGTTGTCAAGGAGCCGATGCTGGCGCTGCTCCTCGTCGGCGGCATCATTTATCTGCTGATCGGTAGTGCTGCCGAGGCCATGCTGCTGCTGGCATTCGGGACCTTCTCGGTCCTAGTGACCCTGATCCAGGAATCCCGGACCGAGCGGGTTCTTGAAAGCCTCCGTGACCTTTCGAGCCCACGGGCCTTGGTGATCCGCGACGGGGCGCAGCGGCGCATTCCGGGGCGCGAGGTCGTCTGCGGTGATCTCGTCATCCTCGGCGAAGGCGACCGGATTCCAGCCGACGTGCGGCTGATCGAGGCGCGCAGCCTGATGGCTGACGAATCTCTCCTGACCGGTGAGTCGGTTCCGGTCCGCAAACGTCAGGATAATGATGCGGGATCGCAAGGCTACGGCCCCCCGGGCGGGGACGATCTGCCGGTCGCCTTTTCCGGCACCCTCGTTGTGCGTGGATCCGGGATCGGTGAAGTCGTCGCCATTGGCATCAAGAGCGAAATCGGCCAGATCGGTGCGAGTCTTCTCTCTCTGGAACCGGAAACACCCCGGCTGCAGGCGCAGACCCGCCGGCTCGTGCGGATATTCGGCCTGATCGCCGGTGTCTGCAGCCTGGCTGTATTTCTGGTCTATGGCATTGCGCGCAGTCAGTGGCTCGATGGGATACTCGCTGGCATCGCCCTCGGCATGTCGCTCATTCCGGAAGAATTCCCGGTTGTTCTCACCGTCTTCACCGCTGTTGGCGCCTGGCGCATCTCGCGCGCGCATGTTCTGACCCGGAAGGCGGCGGCGATCGAGACGCTGGGTGCCGCTACCGTACTTTGCACAGACAAGACCGGGACATTGACGGAAAACCGGATGAGCGTTGCTGAACTGCGCCCCTGGCGCGCAGCACCCATCGCGGTCGACGGTACGCAGGCACTGTTGCCAGCACCTTACGATGCGCTGGCATCTGCAGGGATTGCCGCAAGCGCCGCTCTCCCTACCGACCCCATGGACCGCGCGCTCCATGCCCTGGCGCCCCGCACCCCACCGCAAAGTGAACGCAACTTGCTGCGCGAGTACGGCTTGCAGCCGGACCTGCTCGCAATGAGCAATGCCTGGCAGACAAGTGGCGACGAATGCTTCATCGCCGCCAAGGGGGCGCCGGAAGCCATTGCCGCCCTTTGCCGTCTTTCGCCGGAAGAAACCGCCGCCCTCCACGCCGACGTGAGCTGCATGGGACAGGCGGGCATGCGGGTGCTGGGAATTGCCCATGCCAAGGCCGATGGTGGCTCCCTGCCAGAGTCTCAGCGTGGTTTTCAGTTCACGTTTCTAGGCCTGGTCGGGTTGCGCGACCCGCTGCGGGCCGATGTCGCCGACGCGGTCGCGGAATGTCGCGCCGCAGGCATCAAAGTCGTCATGATGACCGGCGATGGCGTCAATGACGCCCCCGCCCTTCGTGCCGCGCATATCGGGATTGCCATGGGCGGTCGCGGCACGGATGTCGCACGCGAGGCGGCCTCCATCGTGCTCCTGAAGGACGATTTCGGCTCAGTCGTGAAGGCGATCCGGCTCGGCCGGCGGATCTACGACAACCTGCGCAAGGCGATGGCCTTCATTGTCGCCGTCCACGTGCCGATCGCCGGCCTGGCGCTTTTCTCGCTCATGCTCGGCTGGCCAATTCTATTTGGGCCAATCCATATCGCCTTTCTGGAAATGGTCATCGACCCTGTCTGTACACTGGTCTTCGAGGCCGAGGCGGAAGAGGAAGACGTCATGCGGCGCCCTCCGCGCAAGCCGACGACATCGCTCTTTTCGCTCAATCTGCTGCTCTGGGGCGGCGTGCAGGGCGCTGCCACATTGATGGTAACTGGCGGCATATTCCTCTACGCCTGGTCGCAGAGCATGCCGGACGGTGATATTCGCGCCCTGGTCTTTACCTCCCTCGTCTGCTGCTTAGGGATGCTGATCCTGGTCGACCGCAGCTTCAGCCCGTCGGTGCGCGCCGCGGTTACCCGGCATAATACACCGCTCGCCATGGTCTTCGGCATCGTCTGCACGTTGATTCTGCTTGTGAAGCTTCTGCCACCGATGCGCGATCTATTTAGTTTCGGCGCACTTCATCTGCTTGATTTTGCAACAATTTCAATCGGCGCTGTTCTGTTGGGGCTCTCGCTCGAAACGGCCAAGAGCCTTTACCGTAAGCTGGCTGACTGAGCGGATTTTTCCAGAATTCTGCCGTTCAGTGAGATTCCTGTGATCCAGCGCGCGACGAAGACACAGCTTTGCCCGCTGACATTTCCGCCTCCCTGAGTAGCCTGGAGCGGTCAAAGTGCGGAGGGACGGTATGCTGCGCTTCACCAATGAAGTTCCCACTTATAACGCCGGGTTGGAACGCTTCCGCTTCGTCGGCCTTGACCAAGGGCGCGAAGTCATCTGCCGCGTCAGCAAGGATGCGCTGCTTGCACTCGCAGACGAGACGGAAGACAGCATCACGGCAATGCTTGCGACATTTGCCGAGAACCGGCGCCTCCTGGAGGATATCGCCAGTGTCGAGCATGCGGCGGGCTCGCGCGATGCCATCATGATCGAACGCTTTCACATCGAGCACCCTTTGTTTAAGGCGTATCGGGCGCAACCCGCCGCTCCGGCGGTGCACGCGATGGCAGCTGAATAAAATCCAAAAAAAGACCGCCCGGATCGCTCCGGGCGGCTCAAATTCAGGTCTGAGGCCGAGGCTTACTGCTTCAGCAGCGCTTCGACCGGAATGGCCTCGCTGATCGTCCATTCGTCGACGATCTTGGGCTTGCCGTTGGTCGTCTCCGCGATCAGATAGCGACCACGGTTCTGGTGATGGATCTCATTGGTGAAGGTACGCGGACCGAACAGGGTCGGCTCGTCCTTCATCTTCTCGAGCTCCGCAACCACGGCGTCGGCGTCCGTGCTCTTCGCACGTTCGACCGCCTTGGCCCAGACGTCGATCAGAACGTAGCCCGGATAGACATACTGGCTCGACGGACGGGCACCAGTCACCGTCTCATACTTCTTGTTGAACTCTTCCACGGCAGCATTCGGGTCATCACCGTAGATCGAACCCTGCACCGGAACGTAGAAGTTGGAGAGATCGGGCACGGCATTGAGCCAGTAGCTGCCATCCACGCCCGACCCGTTGAGGATCATGGCGTTGATACCCGCGGCGCGGATCTGCTTGATGGCGCTGACGACGCCCGGCATCATCGAGCAGAGCATGATCGCATCGGGTTCCTTCGGCAGGCTCTTGATGCGGGTGATCTGCGAAGCGATCGAGGCGTCTTCGTTCTTGAAGGTATCACGGCCGACGATCTCGGCGCCTTCGAGTTTCGGTGCCATCCAGTCGAAGCCGTCGCAAATGCCCTTGTTGTACTCGGTCCAGGTGTCGAGCAGGACATAGAACGACTTCGCGTTCTTCTTCTTGTACGCCCACTCCGCCATCGTGGCACCCTGCACGGCCGCCAGCACCGAGGCGCTGAAGGAGTGCGGGCCGACGCCCTGGATGCCGGCCTTGATCGATTCGGCGCAGAGGAAGAAGGACACCTTACCGGCGGCCTCTGCCGCAAGGGCCGCGGGCGAGCCGAAATCGTAGTCGCAGGAGACGATCACGAGATCGGCGCCCTTGTCGATCACTTCGAGGCCGGCCTTGGCGCCTTCGGCGCGGTCGGTCTTGGTATCGGCTTCCACGACCTTGATCTGCTTGCCGAGCAGCCCGCCGGCCTTGTTGATCTCGTCGATGCGGATCATCGCGGCTTCCTTGGCCGGCTTGTCATAGGCTTCCATGAAGCCCGACTGCGCCGTCGCCATGCCGACGATGATCTCATCTTCGGCGAGGGCGGCTCCCGCCCCCATCGCCAGGCTGCCGGCCATCGCCAGCAAGCCCAGATTGAGCCATTTCTTCATTGTCTCCTCCTTATGAAACACTAGCACTCCCAACACCCAACCTTGCCGCATACCCTGTTTTCGGGGTTATGCGGTTTCGGAAGCTCGAACAAGCGGCCATTTGCGCCAACGCAGTTCCTTGTTCCGCGTCAGGCCGCTGGGCCGGAAAACCAGGATGACGATCATCGCGACGCCGATGGCGATCTCCTGCACGCCATTCGGAATGGCGATCGTCGACTCGCCCACCGAGACACCCTTCTCCAGGGCACGCAGAATCTCGATCATCGCCGAGATGGCGACAACACCGATGACCGCGCCGGAGAGGCTGTTCATGCCGCCCACAACCAGCATCGACAGAGAGATGAAGGTAAGGCCGAGATAAAAGGCATCTGGATTGATGACGCCCAAAAAATGCGCATAGAGAACGCCGGCGACGCCGATGACGAAAGCGCTGATCACGAAAGCAATCAAGCGCTCTCGCTCGATGTTGACGCCGGAAGCGCTGGCGGCAATCGCCTCGTCGCGGGCGGCTCGAAGCGCCAGTCCAAAGCGGGAAATACCGTAGATGTAGGCAACCAATACAGCGAACACGGCCCCCGCCAAGGAGAGCCAGACGCCGGTGTGCATCGGAATACCCACCACCGAACTTGTTGCACCCGTAACTTTTTCCCAATTCGAATAGACGACATTGATCACGGCCAACATGGCGAATGTGGCGATGGACGCGGCAATGCCAGCGAGCCGCATCAGGATGCGCCCGACGAGCAGCGCGAAGATGGCTGCCAGCAGCGGCGCCACGATGAAGGACACGGCCATTGGCGCCTGGTGCAGCAGGATGAAATCAGGCAACCCGGTCAGGGTGAACTTTTTCATCGCCGGTGGAATGGTCAGCCATGCCGTGCCGTAGGCACCGAGGCACATGAAGCCGACATGGCCGAAGCTCATGACGCCGGAATTACCAATGAAGATGTAAAGCCCGACGACAAGTACGACGCGGATGAAAAGCTCCGTCACCGTGCGCTCGAAGGGGCTCGATCCGGCCAGCTTGGCGACAAGGGCGATCAGCAGCAGAAGACCGATCAAGATCACCGGGGTCGACAACGTACGGGACAGGACGGATTGATGTGCCGGCATGGCCTCAGACCCTCTGCTTGCTGGATTTGGGCGCAAACAGGCCCTGGGGCCGCCAGATGAGGCAGGCGATGACGGCGGCGTAGACGAAAGCATCGCGGAAGGGACGTGCCTCCAGCGGCAGAATGACCTGCATCAAGACGCTGGCCGCACCCATGAGGAACCCTGCGACCACGGCACCGGGCAAGCTGCCGAGCCCGCCGATCACGGTGGCGATGAAGGCGACCAGCATGACGGAAACACCCATCTGGATATCGGCCGTCCCCGTCTGGGTCGCCATGATGAGGCCGATCGCTGCGGCGAGCATGCCCGAAATCGCGAAAGCAATGAGGATGACCCGGTTGGCCTTCACCCCAAGCATCCGTGCCATCGTGAAATCCTCGGCCGCCGCCCGCATTTCGAGCCCGAAGCGCGTCCGCTTCAGGAAGGCCGTCAGAGCCAGCAAAATGACGATCGTGATGGCGATGGCGATGAGCTGCAGAAGTGGCAGCCGGGCTCCCAGGATTTCAACCGGCAGGCTGAGATCGGGCCACAGGCTGATCGACTTCGGCCGCGAAGAATAGAGCATCAACAGGAAGTGCTTCAGGATGAAGCCGAGGGCAAAGGACGCTACCATCATCGTTGCCGGATTGGCATTGCGCAGCCGCCGGAAGATGACGATCTCGGACAAGACGGAAATGCCACCGCCGATCACCAGGACGACCGGTACCAGCAACAAGGTCGGCAGATTGCCGAGAAACATGGTCGCGGCGGCATCCGTCGACGGCACCAGCATGGCGAACACGCAGAAGGAAATGTAGTCGCCATGCGCGAAATTGACGAGCCGCATCACCCCGAAGATAAGGGCGATTCCGAGCGCGCCGAGCGCATACAGGCTGCCGAGGCTCAACGCATCGAAGACAATCTGAAGGATCACGGTCATGCCTTAGTGCCCCTTGTAACCGAAATAGGCTTGCTTCAGGGCATCGCCCTTCAAGAGCTCGCGCGCATCTCCTTCCAGAACGACCTCGCCGCTACGCATCAAGAGCATACGACCGCCCGTCAGCAGGGCGCGTGTTGAACTCTGCTCGACGATGAGCAGCGTCAGCCCGCGCTCGTCCCGCAGGCGAAGTAAGGCGTCATAGACCTGATCGATAATCTTCGGAGCCAGCCCCAGCGACGGCTCATCGATGGCGATAAGACGGGGCGCCGTCATCAGCGCGCGGGCAATGACCAGCATCTGCTGCTGACCACCGGAGAGCACACCAGCCGGCTGATCCTTCCGATCGAGTAGCATCGGGAATATCTCGTAGCAATGCGCGAGATCCTTTGCGACGGCATCCTTATCGTCCCGCATCCCGGCGCCAAGGCGCAGGTTCTCCTCGATGGTGAGACTGCCGAAGACATGGCGCCCCTCCGGCACCATCGAGAAGCCACGTCGCGCGATGGCTTCCGGCGTATCGCCGGCTATTGGTTGCCCTTTGAGCTGAATTTCGCCGCTGACCGGGGTGACGACGCCGGCGATCGCTTTCAGCAGGGTTGACTTGCCGGCGCCATTGGGTCCGGTGACAAAGATCGTCTCGCCTTGCGCCATGCTGAAGCCGGCATTTCGCAGGGCTGTCAGGCGCCCGTAGCGGACAGTGATGTTGTTGACGCTGAGGAGGCTCATAGGATGGCCTCCTCGACCGCCTGGGCGACATCGCCCTGCGTTCCCATGTAGGCGTGGCGCACTTTCTCGCTGGCATGGATATATGCCGGGTCACCGACTTCGATGATCTCGCCGGAATCCAGCACATGGATCAGTTCGCAGATTTCCAGCACCAGCCCGATATTGTGCTCGATCAACAGCACGCCGCAGCCGAAATCAGTGATAACGCGCCGGATCAGGCCGGCTAGGTCGCTTGCCTCCTCATGCGACATGCCCGCAGCCGGTTCGTCGAGAAGCAGGTAGCGCGGGGTCATGACCAGGGCACGGGCGATGGCGACGCGCCGCTCGTCGGTATAGGGAAGTGCGCCGGCCGTCCGCTCGGCTAGGTGTTCGATCCCCATCCAGGCGAGCATGTCGGCGGCGCGCTTTGCCGCCTCGTGGCGCTTCAGCCCCAGGCCCACGGCCGTCACTTCAAGATTGTCGAAGACCGAAAGCTCGTTGAAGAGACGCCCTGATTGGAAAGTGCGGGCAATTCCCTGGCGGCGAATGAGATGCGCGGGCCGGCCGGTGATGTCGGCACCATCGAGCATCACGCGGCCTTCGGTCGGCGCCTGGAACCCGGTCAGCACATTGACCAGGGTCGTCTTTCCAGCACCATTCGGCCCTATCAGGCCAATGATACGGCCAGGCGGCAAAGCCAGGGCGACACTCGACAGAGCTTTGAGCCCCGCGAATGACACCGATACGTTGTCCGCCTGTAGTGCCGTGCTCATTGGTCCCCGTTCATTTTCGCAGCGTGATGACGTAGGAGCCGCTGGCGTCGAGTTTCGCCGTCCAGTCAGGCTCGATGACGATGGTGGTGGTCACTTCCTCGATGATGGCCGGGCCCTTTACCGTGGCGCCGGCGCCGAGCTTCGCCCCGTCATAGACCGGAACCTTGTCGGCCTTGCCGGAAGCCTGGAAGATCGCCTTGCGGTGACCTTTGAGCGCCTTGGCCAGCGTTGCGCCTTTCCCGAGCTTCGGCGGCTTCGGCTTGGCAACCCGCCCAAACAGCGTGCTTTCTATGTTGACCACTTCGACCGCATTGTGCCGTTCGGAATAGGTGTAGAGTTCCTCATGGCGCTTGTGGAAGGCTTCCTTCACCTTCTCAACGGTCTTCTCGTTGATCTCGAAATTGCCGATTTCCACGGTGCATTCGTGGACCTGACCCACATAGCGCATATCGAGGCTGCGCTTGACGTCGATCTCGGAAGGCTTGAAGCCGTCCGACTTGAGGTGCTTGATCCCCTCCGCCTCGATTTCCTTGAACAAGGCATTGATCCGGCGATAGGCCTTGTCGCCTTCGAGGCGGACCGGTGAGGTCGCCATGTAGTTATACTTGACGTCGGAAATGATCTGGCCGAAGGCGCACAGGCCCGACGCGAGCTTCGGCAGGATGACGGTGTGAATACCCATCTCCCGCGCCAGCGCCGTGATGTGGGCCGCCGTGGCGCCACCGGCACCGACGAGAACGAAATCGCGCGGATCATAGCCCCGCTCGACCGACACGCGGCGGATACCGTTCACCATGTTGTTGTTGACGATCGTATAGATGCCGTAGGCGGCCTTCTCGACCGAGATGCCCAGCGGGTCGGCGATCTTGCGCATCGCCTTGCGGGCCTTTTCGAGATCGAGCGGCAACCGTCCGCCCAACAATCCGTCCGGATTGAGATAGCCGAGGACCAGGTTGGCATCGGAAACGGTTGGTTCGGCACCGCCCTGCCCGTAACAGGCCGGTCCCGGGTCCGAACCGGCGCTCTGCGGCCCCACTTGGAGGATGCCCATGGCATCGATCCAGCCGATCGAGCCGCCGCCCGCACCCAGCGTCTCCACCTGGATCATGGGCACGCCGATGCGGTAGCGCAGGAAGTCGATGTTCTTGTTGACGTTGGTCAGACCATCCTTGGTCAACGTGATGTCGAAGGACGTACCGCCCATGTCGACGGTGATCACGTTCTTCTTCTTGAATGGTGCTGACACGAAGAGGCCGGCCTGTGGCGCCGATGCCGGACCGGAGTTGATGGCGTAGACCGAGCGATCCGTCATCGCCTGCCCGATGGCAAGGCCGCCATTCGACTGGAAATAGCGCACGGGATGCTTGGCACCGAGCGAGCGGAAGTAGGCATCGACCGCCGTGACGTAGCGCTTGAGGATCGGCGACAGATAGGCGTTCGTGATCGCCGTCGACGTGCGCGTGTACTCGCGGATCTGCGGATAGAGATCGCTGCCGACGGTGAGGGGTACGCCGGGCATCATTTCGCGCACGATTTCCGCCGCGCGTCTTTCATGCACCGGGTTGAGCACCGACCAGACGAAGGAGATGGCGATGGCGTCGACGCCTTCCTTGAGGAAAAGGCGGCACGCTTCCCGCACATCCTCTTCATTCATCGGCTGTTTGATCGTCCCGTCGGAGATCACACGCTCACGCACCCCGCGGCGGAGATAGCGCGGCACCAGCATCTGAGCTGCAGGATATTCGGGGTCGTAGCGATAGCCGTCTTCCTTGTGGCCGAGGCGGATTTCGATCGAGTCCTCGTGGCCAGCGGTACAGATGAGGCCGGTCTTGCCACCCTTGTGCTGGATGAGCGCGTTGAGGCCGACCGTCGTTCCGTTGATGCAAAGGTCGCAATTTGGAATGATCGACGCCGGGCTCTCGCCCAGCTCCTCGCCAATGAGCTTGAGGCCGTTCTCGATCGCTTTTGTCGGATCGCTCGGTGTGGAAAGTGCCTTGAACAGGCGGACATTGCCGGTGCGGTCGGCAAGCACGAAATCGGTGAAGGTGCCGCCGGCGTCGATTCCAAGACGGTATTTGGAGCGCATTTCTGTATCTCTCTCGCTATGTGTTGGTCATTGGGCTGCGACGGCGGCGCGGAGCCGCTGCGTTGCTGCCATGTCGACTTCGAGAGAGCGATCGTCCTTGATGACGACCCCGTAATCCTCCTTTGCGCCCTTGATGGAAACCAATCCGTTCCGGACATCCCAGACAACCTTGTCCACCGGCCGCTCCAGCGGATTGCCGTAGCCGCCACCGCCCGGATTCATGTTTGTGACCGTTTCGCCGGGTTGTAGCTTTTCGATCACATTGGTCTTGATGACCTTTGTTTCGCCGCTTCGTTTCAATTCGAGGCGCCCGACCTTGCTGTCGATCATCTTCGACTTGGCACCGGCTGCGCCGACGGCCGGGATCCGGCGCCCTTCACCGAAAGTGATGAAGGTCATTTCCTTGTCGAGCGGTTCCACTTCCCAGGCGGTGCCCGAACCGCCCCGGAATTTTCCGGCACCGCCGGAATCCGTCATCAGTGAATAGCGATGGATGATGATCGGGTAGGAATATTCCAGCAGCTCGATATCGCCGGAGGTCAACGCGCCGAAACAGCATTCCGGACCGCAAGCGTGCCAGCCATCCTGTTGTGGCGTCGCACCGGCGCCGGAGATGATGGTGGCCAGCACCATCGTCACATATTCCTCGTTGTTGCGGGAATCCCAGCCGGCGATGTTGAGGCCGTTGGCATGCCCCCAGGAAGCGGCGACTTTCGACGGCATCGCCTTCTCGAAGGCAAGACGCACGGCGTCTGTCAGCGTCTCCATCGGCGTCGTCGTGCAATTCATATGCGGCGCGGGCTCGCTGGCATTGCACAGCGTTCCCTTAGGGCCGAAATCGACACTGACGCAGCGGTAGAGCCCTTCATTGTAGGGCGGCGGCAACTGAGCGAACATCATCAGGCCTAGATAGACACCCGAATGCGAATTGCCCTCATAGGAATTGATGAAGTAGGGAATCTGCGGCGGGCTCTTGATGGCGATCTTGCAATTGTCGCCCTTGATGGTGACCGTCGCCGTGATCTCGAAGTCACCGAAGCCGTGACCCGCATCCTCCAGGATCGCGGTACCGATATAGGTACCGTCGGGCACCGACTTGATGAGCGAACGCATATGCTTGTCGGCCATGTCGAGCAGTTCGTCGATGCAGGCCTCGACCTCGCGCACGCCGTATTTATCGAGCATCGCGATAAGGTTGCGCTCGCCGACCTGGCACGCACCGATCAGTGCGTTGAGATCCCCTTCCTGGTCGCGGCGGGCGCGCATGTTGGTGAGGATCATGTTGATGACATCATGGCGCGGCTCGCCGCGATCCCAGATCTTAACCGGCGGGATGCGCAGGCATTCCGCATAGATCTCCGTGGCGTTCGGGTTGTAGCCCGCCGGTACCGGTCCGCCGATGTCCGTCAGGTGGCCCTTGCACACCGTCCAGTACATGAGCTTGCCCTTGTAGAAGACGGGCTTGTACATGCACAGATCGATCGCATGGCTGCCGCCGTAGGCGGGATCGTTGTGCAGTATGAGGTCGCCTTCATGAATGTCGTCGCCGAAGAAGCGGACAACGGACTTCGTCGCCGGAATGAGGGAGCCGAGATGGATTGGGATATCCTGCCCCTGCAGGATCATCTCCGGGCGGGCATTGAACAATGCCGTCGAATAATCATGCGCCAGATTGAAAACGCTCGATCTTGCGGTCTTTTCCAGGGTCAGCGTCATCTCGCGCTGGGTCGTCTCAAGAACGCCGCGTACGACCGACAGGGTGATCGGATCGACCTTCGGCCGCTTCGCTGATTTGGGTTTCTTGGCTGTCTTGCCGGTTGCCTTGCTCATCGGAACCTCGCTCCATCGCTGCGCCAGGACGAGCGAAAGCAATGAGGCCCGAAACGGTCTATTGCCCACCTCCCCGCCCGGCTTCTTGTCGAACCGTGATAGCGTGGGAGAGTAGGAGCGCCGGTTGACGCCTGTCTTTGCGCTGTGTGAACAGCGTTTTGCGCTTTTGTGCAGTCAGGCCCTTTGACCGCAGAGCGGTCATTGCGAGCACTGGGTGACTGGACTACAGTCTTTAAAAGCCGTCGGGGCGAGCGATGAAAACGACGTTCACCACAAGTGATATCCAGGCGACCGATCGCAGCCGGCATTGGCACGAAGCCATTGCCCGCGCATACTTTCCGCTCGAGCTCAAATTTAGACAACCGGACAGCTTTAATGGCGATCTTGCCATTTGGCGCCTTGGCGATGTCTCGCTTTCCCGCCTGACGTCGGAAGCTCTGCTCTATCGCCGCCAGCGGCAGCACTGCGCCGACGAGCGCGGCGAACAGTTCTTGATCACGGTTCCCGCCAGATCGGACGTCTTCTTCGCTCAAAGCGGCAAGGAGGTCAGATGCAGCCCAGGCGGTTTCCTGCTCGAACGGAGCAATGAACCTTACGAATTCAGCCATGAAGAGGCCGCGGACCTCTGGGTGTTCAAGGTCGAAGCAGAGGCACTCGCCGGCCGGATCCGCGCCCCGGGCCGCTTCTGCAGCATGACGTTTGATGCCGCCAACGGAGCCGGCGGTATGTTCGTGGATATGCTCCACCTCATTCCCGGTCGCTTCGACGCAATGACCGACGAGGTCCGCAGTACCGTTGGGCAACAGCTGATCGATCTTCTGGTCCTGTCGCTGAAGTCCGACGAACGGACGCTTACATCCGGCAGTTCCACGGTACGGGAGGCGCATCTTACGAGGATCGAGGCCTTCGTGCGGCGCAACCTGCACAATCCCAGTCTCGACATGGATGCCGTCGCGCGGGCATGCGGCATTTCGACCAGGTATCTGCACGAACTCTTCCGCGACACCAACCAGACTTTGGGACAGTGGATTCGCGACCAGCGCCTGGCCGCATGCCGCGCGAGTTTGGCTGATCCCGCCAACCGTCAGACGGTGGCGGAGATTGCCTATCGCTGGGGCTTTGGTGACCAAGCCCAATTCTCGCGCGCCTTCAAGGCTCATTTCGGTCAGTCGCCCAAAGAGTTCCGTGAACAGACCCGACACGCCCGGTCGGCACCGCCGACCGAGCATGTCTGATCCCGGGTCATCTGCGCCTTCAGCGGCGCACCGCACGCCAGGCGATCGGCAGCACGGCACAAGCCAATGCCACCTTGACCGCCTCACCCGGCAGGAACGGGATGAGCCCAACGCTGAGCGCCTTGTCGAAGCCGACAATTGACGCCAGCCATCCCGTCCCCAGCGTGAAGATCAAAGCCTCACCAAAGACAAAGGCAACGAACGTGGTCATGATGGAGCGGCCGAAACCGCGCTCCGCCAGCCAGCCGACACAAGTCGCCGCCACGAGGAAGCCGATAAGATAGCCACCGGTCGGCCCCGTCAGATAGGCGAGACCAGCGCCGGTCGCAAATACCGGCAAGCCTGCGGCGCCTTCCACCAGATACGCAACGACAGTCGCGGCGGCGAGACGCGAACCGAGCGTTGCCCCGAGCATCAGCACGATGAAAGTCTGCATCGTCATTGGTACCGGCCAGAAGGGCACCTGCACCTTTGCTGAGATGGCGAGCAGCAACGTACCGCCGGCAACCAGCAAGACTTGATAGAGGCGATTGCCGGCCAAGCCCGATAACAGCGATCCCATAAGCGTTGCATTCATCAGATAGTCTCCATTCAAATCAGGCCAAAGCCTTGCGGACATTGTTCAGAAGTGCTGCGCGGTCTCGCCGCGCCGCCAAGGCGCCCGCCATATCCACCTTGACGAAGCGTGACGGTGTGTGGGGCTGCAACTGGCCGATGAGATCCATGTCGGCGGAGATCACCGTGCCGACCATGAAATAGCCACCGCCGGAAACCGCATCCCTGTGCAGGACGATCGGCTCCGTGCCGCCCGGCACCTGGATCGAGCCATAGGGGTAGCAGGCATCGACGATGTTGGACGGGTCTGACCCGGCACCAAACGGCTGCTTGCGGGGAACGAAATCGAGCGGTCGGCCACCCTTGAAGCGATAGCCGATGCGGTCTGCCTCAGGCGCCACCTTCCATGTGTCGTCAAAGAAGTGACGACCTGCCTCGTCCGTGATGCGGTGCCAGTAAAGACCCGGAAGCACCCGAAGCTCGGCCGGTGCACCCGGTGCCCGACGCAGGTTCGCGGGCAGACTGCGCCCGGCCTTTGCCGCGGCAGACACCGCGCCGACTTTCAATTCATCGCCCGCCTCGAGCTTTCGCCCCTTGTAACCGCCGAGCGCCCCCAATGTGTAGGTCGAGCGGCTGCCGAGAACCACTGGCACGTCTATACCGCCGGAGACGGCGATATAAGCGCGGGCTCCCTTCTGCAGGAAATCGAAGCTGAGCTTCTGCCCCGCCTTGACGGAGAAGCTTGTCCAGGTCGCCTGCGCCGCGCCATCGACCTTAGGCGGCAGTTCGGCGCCGGTCACGGCGACCGTGGCATTGCTGGTGAATTCCAGTTCCGGTCCCATGAAGACAACTTCAAGCACCGCGGCACCCTCGTCGTTTCCAACAAGGAGATTGGCGGCGCGCAAAGCGAAGCGGTCCATGCCGCCGGAGAGCGGAATGCCGAGATGATAGTAGCCCGGGCGACCCAGATCCTGGACTGTCGTGGAAAGTCCGGGGGAAAGAACCTTAATTCCCATAGAGCGCCCCCTCGAGCTTGCGGTTATAGCCGTCGATGTCTTTCTGGAATTCATCGAGCGAGAAGGTCACGTCGCGCATCAAGGGCGCAAACTTGCCCGCCTCGGCATCTGCGACGGCCTGGTCATAGGCGGCGCGATCGATCGGTTTCCACTTCACGATGTCGCCCGGCCGGAAGAGAACCATGAAATCGCGCAAGTAGCCGATCTTCTGATTGGGATCATAGATCGGCATCGGCGTAATCCCGAACATCTGGTAGCCACCGGCACCCCGCACCGAATAGATGAAAGAGAAGCAGCCGCAATTGCCGACAGTGAGCTTCGGCGTGTCGGTACGCGGCCGAAGATATTTCGGCACTTCCAATTGGCGACCGCGCTCAACCATCTGATAGAGGAACGGCAGCCCCGCGACGAAACCAACCATCGAGACGAACCATGGCGCGCCGGAATGGGCCTTGATGAAGTTCTCGACGGTGCCAAGATCGTTGACCCGGGCCGCGTATTCGAGATCGGTCGCCTTCGGATCCTGGTGACGCTCGCGGAAGCGCATCAGCGTCTCATGGGTCCAAGGATCGTTGTAGAGCACCGGGATTTCGATGATGCGCGTCTTCAGAGTCGAATCCGCCTTTTCGGCAGAGCTCTCAAGGCGCTTCAGTTCCGCCAGCATGTCATCCGGGCTGATTTCATCCGGATTAAACTTGATCTGAAATGATGCGTTCGCGGGACAAATCTCAGTGACGCCCTTGATCTTGGACTCACGCACCGCATTCGTCATCGACAAAGATTTGAAGAAGGCGGCAAGCGACATTTCCTCGTCGACCTCGACGAAGATGTGCTCGTCGCCACCAAATGAGTATCGCGTATTCATCTCCGCGCCACCTCCTGATTGGGGCCACAATTCTTTCGCTTCAGCCGGCGCGCCCTAGCCCAGACGCGCCGCATTATCTTCCAGCCAACGTTCAAGCCAGCGCGTATCGAAACGGCTGGCGATCACATCGGGATCGTCCGCCAAGGCCTGATGCAGCGGCTTTGTCGTCTTGACGCCCACCACTTCAAGCTCGGCAAGGGCGCGCTTCAACCGCGCAATGGCACTGGCCCGGTTATCGTCCCAGACAATGAGCTTGCCAAGGAGCGAGTCATAAAAGGGCGGAATGGCGTAACCGGGATAGAGCAGCGTATCGAACCGCACGCCATTTCCGCCGGGCATCTGCAACGAGCTCACAAGGCCGGGATTGGGCATGAAGTTCTGCGCCGGATCCTCGGCATTGATGCGCACCTCGATCGCATGCCCACGGCGCGCGATCTCCTCCTGGCGGAAACGGAGCTCTTCGCCGCCGGCAACTCGGATCATCTCGCGCACCAGATCGATGCCGGTGATGCATTCGCTGACCGGGTGCTCCACCTGGATCCGCGTGTTCATCTCGATGAAATAGAAATCGCGCGTCACGTCGTCGTAGAGATACTCAAGTGTGCCTGCGCCCCGATAATGGACCGCCTTGGCCAGGGCGACGGCGGTGCGGCAGAGCTCCTGCCGGATGTCGTCCGGGAGAACGGGCGACGGTGCTTCTTCCCATACTTTCTGCCGGCGCCGCTGCAACGAGCATTCACGCTCGAAACAATGCACGACGTTCTCGCCATCACCCAGAATCTGCACTTCGATGTGACGCGCGCGCTCAATCACCTTTTCAAGATAGAGACCGCCATCGCCGAATGCGGCCAGAGCTTCTGCCCGCGCCTGGGGCATCTGGCGCTCGAACTCTTCCTCGGAGTGCGCGATGCGGATGCCGCGACCGCCGCCGCCGGCCGCCGCCTTGATCATGACCGGATAGCCGGTGCGCGCCACGACGGCACGCGCCGCATCGGCGTCATCTACCCGACCATCGCTGCCGGGTACCGTCGGAACGCCTGCCGCAGCAGCAGCTTGACGCGCCGCGACCTTGTCCCCCATCAGACGGATGGCGTTGGCGCTGGGACCGACAAAGGTCAGGCCGGCAACCTCCACGGCATCCGCAAACTCGGCATTCTCGGCAAGAAAGCCGTATCCGGGGTGTATGGCATCTGCTCCGGAACGCTTGGCGGCATCAATGATCGCCGGGATATTGAGGTAGGACTTCGCGGCCTGGGCCGGCCCGATATCGACAGCCTCATCGGCCAGCTTAACTGCAAGCGAATCCGCGTCGGCCTTGCTGTGGACCTGAACGGTGCGGATTCCCAGTTCGCGCGCCGCCCGGATGATGCGCACGGCAATTTCGCCGCGATTGGCTATGAGCAGGGTCTTGATCGACATTCTGTCTTGGCTCGATACGCGCGACAATCAGGCTTCGATTTCGGCCAGCGGCTGACCGGCCATGACGGCATCCTCGTTGTCGACGAGGAAACGCACGATCTTTCCAGCCTGTCCGGCCTTGACCTCGTTGAATGACTTCATCACCCCGACGAGTCCGATGACGTCATCAGCCTGAACATGGTCACCGTCATTCTTGTAGGTCGGCTTGTCGGGCGCCGGGCGCCGATAGAAGGTGCCGGGTAACGGGGAAAGAATCTGCTTGCTAGCCATTTTATCTACTTATCCCTCTCAGATTTCTTCAACCGGACGGTCAGGAATTGTTCCGGCTTCTTTTGTCATTTCGACAGAGCTTCCGGCAAAAGACCCTGCGTCATTGTGCGTCGATAAAGGGCTTCACGGCTTCACGCACGGTGACAGCAATTTCGACGGCATTGGGCGTATCAGAATGCACGCAGATTGAATCGGCGCGCACGGCGATATC
This sequence comes from uncultured Dongia sp., assembly GCA_964618305.1. Taxonomy (GTDB): domain Bacteria; phylum Pseudomonadota; class Alphaproteobacteria; order Dongiales; family Dongiaceae; genus Dongia. Next base: position 24,386 of record CAZUAL010000009.1, read on the forward strand.
CTTTCCACCGACACTCCTGGTCTTTCCTTCCTTGATGGCGCGCAGGCATCGCGCAGCGGCATCGGCAGGATCCTTGGCATCGTGCTCACGGGTGACGATAAGCCCGCCTTCGTCGCTGTAATCGAGGTCCGCATAGAATTCCGCGATGAACCGGTGACCGCGCGCGGGATAGATCGACTCATGCAAGGTGCCGATCATGCCCAGCAATGGCACCTTGAAGACATCCGCCGCGTCGCAGACAGCGTGGGCGATGTGCTCCAAACGCGCCGCCATGCCGTAGAGCGAGCCGTGCGGCTTGATGTGATTGAGTTGCATTCCCTCGGCCTCGAGGAATCCCTTGAGGGCGCCGACCTGGTATATCAGGCAGTTGGCCATCTCCTCCCGCGAGATCTTCATCTCACGCCGCCCGAAGCCCTGAAGGTCGGGCAATGACGGATGCGCGCCGACCTTGACGCCATGCTTCTTCGCAAGGCGTACCGTCTTGTGCATGTGATTGAAATCGGAAGCATGAAAGCCGCAGGCCACATTTGCGACACTGATGAGCGGCATCAGCGCCTCGTCATCGCCCATCCGATAAAGGCCGAACGCTTCGCCCATATCACAGTTAATTACTGTCAAAATGACCCTCCCGGGTTTCCTCGCTGAAACTCGGCTGTTCAAAAAAACTCGTCCAATCGCCTTGCAAAGTGCGGTCTTGCGCCGCTGGCTCCCTGCTTGCCGCCATGCTTGCGCAGGGACACCCGTATTGTAAAATCGTAAAAAATGGTTATCGATATCTGGAAATCAGATAATGACATTGTCGATCAAACAGGTCCGCTATTTCATCGCCACGGCGGACGCGGGGCAGGTTTCCGCCGCCGCGATGGAACTCAACGTTTCGCAATCCGCCGTCACGGCTGCGATCCAGCAGTTGGAGACGGATCTGCGCGTACCCTTGTTCCGCCGTCACCCTGGCGGCGTATCGCTCACCACCGAAGGGGCACGCTTTCTCCTCCATGCCCGCAACATCATGGCCGCGGTCAACGAAGCGGTGCACACACCGCTGACCGACCACACCCAGCTTTCCGGCCATGTCCGTGTCGGCGTCACGTATACGGTTGCCGGCTACTTCTTGCCCCGGCATCACGCCCGCTTTGCGCGCTCCTATCCCGGCATAGATATCGAACTCATCGAACTGCCGCGCCGGGCAATCGAAACGGCGATCCTTTCCGGAACACTCGATCTCGCCGTTCTGCTCGTTTCCAACCTGGAGGACCGGGCTCATCTCGCCTACGAATCCCTCATCCGCTCCAAGCGGCGATTGTGGCTGCCGGTGGAACATCCCCTTCTCAAACGGGACGCCATCACGTTGAGCGACGTTGCCGACGAGCCCTACATCATGCTGACCGTTGACGAGGCCAGCAACACCACGGACCGGTATTGGAAGCCGACCGGCCTTCAGCCGCGAACGATATTCCGAACGTCTTCGGTGGAAGCCGTGCGCAGTCTGGTGGCGGCAGGATTGGGCACCACGATCCTGTCTGACATGGTCTACAGGCCATGGTCTCTTGAAGGCCAGCGGATCGAAACGAGGAACCTTGTAGACGACATCCCGACCATGGATGTCGGCGTCGCCTGGAACCCGCAAGCAGAGCAATCGACCGCCACCCGCACGTTTCGCGACTTCCTCAGTCTTACCTTCAATGGCCCCGGTCACCATTGATCAATAACCGGGATGCTTTCCGCTTAGAGATAGTCGAGGAGATTGACGCGTTGCAGCGCCTTCAGGACATTGTATGAGGCCTCAAGCTGCGTTTCCGTCGCCGACAGCTTCGACGCGATCTCCGCCGCATCGACATTCTTCAGATCATCGACCAGCGATTCCACATAAAGCTGGAAATCAACATTGCGATCGACCGCTTCGTCGACCGATTGCCCAATGCCCGACAGACGCGCCTGCTCCGTCGCAAGCTCGTCGATCGCCTGATCAAGAAGGTCGTATGCATCCTGCACGGTATCCAGATCCGCCGGTGATTCACTCGCTTGCGCCGTCAGGCTGAGCGCGCGCATCAGCTTCTCGATACCGGAAGAATTTGCCGTGATTCCGTACTCGATGGTCAGCTCCGGCGCTGCCTCATAGCTTGGGTTGGTGTCGCTGCCATTGTAGTAGCTGCTATCGACCGTGCTTGCGTCAACCGCCGCATAGCTTGTGATATCCACCGGGGCCGCCCCGGACGCCGTCCCGCCAAAGACATAATACCCGTCCATCTGCGTGTTAAGGAGGGATGCGATCTGATCAAGATAGGCTTGGGCCTGGACATTCGTGCCGCTGATTTCGTCAGTTGCACCGGATATGACATCTGAAAGCCATGAACGAGCAGCGGTCGTAACATCCGCGATCGACGTCATGGCGCTGTATGCCACCTCGACGCGAGCAGCCACAATGCTCCCATTGCTGACATACTGGTCAGCCAATTTGAGATCCGATTCCAGATTGATGATCGTACGGCTTTCCGAGCCGTAACCATCGTAGGTCAGCGATTTGACGGATGTCGATTGCTGAGTGAGCTCGACCGAATAACGCTTTTGCACTTCAAGCGCCTGGCTGATGAATTGCCGTTGCTGATTGAATGTAGAAATTCGATCCATCTTCTCGTCTCATCCGACCATGTTGAGCAAAACGTCGTACATCTCCTGGATAACGGAAATGACGTTGGCAGCCGCTTGATAATTGGTCTGAAGGATCTCGAGCTCAGCGGTCTCTTCATCGAGATTGACACCCGATTCATTCGCCAGCGAACTGACCAGACTGTCCAGAGCTGTCGATTTGATAGAACTTGTCTCTTCGGCATTACTCGACAGCAGTGCGGCGTGAGAGACGATCAGCCCCGCATATTCGGCGAGCGACGTCTTGGTCTGGCCCAGATCACCGCTCGCTGCGAACGTCCGATTGCCGCTGACTGCCTCGATCATGGCCGTGATCGCAGATGCATCGCCCGACACAACACCGGCATCGCCCGCGGCCAATGCCGCGTCATTTGAAAGCGTTCCTCGCGCCAGCAGAGACGTGTTTGAACTTATTGCGTCTTGAAGTGAGAGATAGCCGGCAGCATCCTGGGTCAAGAGATCGTTCAGGCCAAGCGCCGACGAAAGCCCTTGCTGATCGGTCCCGACGCCTCCAGAAAGCTGCGCCAACCCGATTCCCAGATTGCTGTCATCTGCCGATACCGTCAATTTTCCGTCGGCGCCGATCGATGCCGAAATCCCCGCCAAGCCGTTGATTGCCGTGACGAGGTCGTCGACAGTCGCATAGGTCGAAAGATCAAGATCCGCGAAGTCCTGTACGTTTCCGTCTTCGTCGAGCAGAGCAATCCGGACACTGCCTGTGCCGTTCAGGACGTCGGAACCGGATATCGTCCCACTGCTCGTCAGACTGTTGGGTGGCGGCAGCGCGGTGCCGGCATTCTGCGCGCCGTTCACCGCAGACATCAGTTCGCTCGCCAAAAGGTCGACACTGTCTTGTTGCGCCGGTAATATCTCGTCTCGCAGTTCCAGCAGCCCGCCGATGGTGCCAGAACTGATAAAGGATGTGATATCCTTGCCCGCGACCGACACACCGGACAAGGTTCCGCCGGCCAGCGTGTCGCTGGTGTCGACCGATGCCGCGGCATCGAATTCCAGATAGTGGACGCTGCTGTCGTTGAGCAAGACAACACCAACGGGCCCGTAAACCGACACAGCGCCATTGCCATCGGTATAGTATGTGATGCTCAGTTCCGCCGATATCTTGGCAATCTCCTGCATCTGAGCATCCGCGATATCGGCAGTTGACCCGCCGCTTGCCTGTGCCCGGATCATCTCTTCATTGAGTGCCGCCAGCCGGTCGAGGGCGGCATTCACATCGTTAACCGCTTCCTCGATTTCCTGGTCGGCATCCCCGCGCAGTTCCTGGATGGACGTCATCAGGCCGTTGATGCTGTCGACCGCGTCGCTCAGATCAGAGATGACAGCTTCCGCATCGCTGGCACTCTGCGGGTCTACGGAGAGACTTTGTAACGACTCAGCTAGATCGCTGATTGCGGACGCGATCGTGTCGTCTCCCGTTGTAGTCCCGGTCGCATTCGAAAGAGAGCTCAGATAGCTGCTCAGTACATCGGCATAGGCACTTTGCGAGCGAGCCGCATTGGTGCGGCGTTCAAGACCAGCATCGACCTGCCGCTGAATCTCAGAAAGGGACACACCGCTTCCGGTGCCGCTGACCACGACGGTCTGGGCCGTCGCCACCTTCCTTGTATAGCCATCGACGTCGGCATTGGCGATATTGTTTGACGTCGTCGACATGGCCGCCTGTGCGGCGCGCATGCCGGACGCTGCAATACCCAATGCGTTTGTAAGTGACATCGCGCTATCAGACCCGGCTTAAGCGTTGGTTGAACTGGTGACGAGTACATTCCGGCTGATCGTCCCCGACCGCATCATCGCGTTCGAGCTATATGTCTCGTGGCCCTTGGCCGCCTGCCGCCGAGCTTCGACCACCACACTGATGCGTTCCCTTGTTGCATCCATCGCGCCGCTGATAGCGCGCTGATGGCGGGCCACCAATTCCGCCAGTGCTTCGATCTTTTCACGTACGGCGACGGCCTCATTGAGATCGCTGCACGCGCCTGAATTGGCAAGCGCTGCGCCGATCTTTCCGGACTGTTCGTGAAGGATGGTGGCAAGCGCCCGCTTAGTCCGAGCGACATCGCGCAATGCCGATACGTTGCCGGCGCGCACCTCGGCGATATCCCGTTCCAACATTTCCCCCAGCGCGTCGATCGTGGCGGCAAAACCTCTAAGGTCAATAGCGTTCATTTGTCTCTCCTGGACTGCGCTTACGAAGCCGACCGAATTCCGTTTGTCATCGTCTGAGTGGCTCGTGCGTAACTCCGCACCGCCTGCACGGCTCGCAACATCAGCCGAAGGCGAAGCTGAAGGTTGCTTCGGATGGGGTGCCGGGCGACAAGGTTTGTCAGAGCCTCTATCCTCTCGCGGATGGCGATCGCCTCCTCCACGCTTCTCCGTTTCCAGAAGTTGTCAAGCGCCATCACGACTCTTCCGGATTGTTCAAGAAGAATGGCCGCGAGGGCGCGCTTGGTTCTCACAACTTCACGCAGGGCTGACGCGTTGCCGGCCTGAACCTGGGCAATTTCCGTCTCTAGAACTCCACCCAGCGCCTCGATTGTGGCAACGACTCCCCTGAGGTGAATGACGTGCATGCAATTCTCCTCTTCAGGATCTATGCAGCCGGGGCCATGCCGGCAGCCATCGCCTGGGTTGCCCGTACATAGCTTCGTGCCGCCAGAACCGCGTGCGTCATCAGTCGAAGCCGAAGTTGGAGATCGCCTCGCACGGACTGGAGAACCTTCTGACTCTCGTCTATTTCCGCAATGAGCCCCCGCGCCCGGATCTTCCGGGCGACTGTCCAAGGGGACTTTTCCCGGCGAAGCGCCTTCAATGCGCGCATCTCCAGGATAGCCATCACTTCGATTTGCTTCGCCTGAGCAAGGATCCGTTCCATCTGCGACCGGCTCCAAGGGAAGTCTGCGGCGCTTGAGCGCTTCATCACCCTCTCCTCCTTAACGGATCGCATTCATGAGCGTGTCGATCATCTCGTCCGCCGTCGTGACGACCTTCGAGGCAGCGGAGTAGGCCTGTTGGGCGATGATCATGCGGCTGAACTCGTCCGCAATATCAACCGTCGATGATTCGACGGAGGATGATTGAATGAGACCGGCATTGCCTTCGCCCGCGTCTTTCAGAATGTAATTCCCGGAGTCGACAGTCGGCAGAAAGACGTTATTCGACAGCGCCTGCAATGCGTTCGGATTCGAGAACGTCGCCACTGGAATCTTGTAGATGGCCAAGCTCAAGCCATTGTCGAAATATGCCGTCACAAGGCCGTCATCATCGATCTCGACGTTGGTGTAGCGCCCGTACCTGGCCCCGTCCACGTCAAGGCCGTAAAGCTCGATGTCGATCTCGCCATCCTGCGCCGCATATTGGGTGAGGCTGCCTGAATCCTGGATATCGAGGGTCAGCGATATGTCGGCTGCACCGGAAGTGATCACGGTAAAGGTGAGCTCCACCGGCGACGGCGATACCGTGCTCAGCGTGCCATCGGTGTTGAAGGTCAAGGTGTAGGTCGTTCCGCTGCTCGTTCCAGTCACGACCGAGCTGTCATCGGGATTGACCGCGTCACCGTAAGACATCTGCCATTCGTTCGTGGCTGTCTTTGTGTAGGTGAGCGTCGTCGAGTGCGCCACGCCGAGACTGTCGTAGAACTCGACATCCAATGACACGCTAGCTCCGACCGCCGCATCCGCCGGAAGCCCCGCTGAAAGCGTTATCTCCGAGCTGGACTGCGCCAACCCGGACACGATATCGACATCGATCGCGGTAAGATCGTCCACAGAAAAGACGTCGCCATTCAATGCGTTACCGTCCGCATCGACCCGATATCCCATGAGCACGTAGCCGCTACTGGTGGACAGATAGCCGTCCTTGTCGGCAGAAAATTCCCCATTTCGGGTGTAGGCAATATCTGCCGAGGCATCATTGCCTACCTGGCTGACGACGAAGAACCCGCCCCCATCGAGAGCCAGGTTGGTCGACACCGTGCTGCTCTCGATCAGTCCCTGCAGCGCAACGTTTCGATTGTCGGTTACCGAGACGCCGCCTGATGCGTAGGACGACCCGTAGTAGTTCTGCGTCACGAGCGAGCTGAAGCTCGCCGACGTCGCCTTGTAGCCAACCGTGCTCGAATTGGCGATATTGTCCGAGATCATCGAAATAGCCTGGCTCTGTGCATTGAGCGCAGAAACAGCCGTATTGATTGCGTTGCCGAGACTCATGGCATGCCCCGTTTCTGTTTGTGTCTAGGATTGAATGGCAAGGATGTCGTCGACCGTAATGGCAATGTCGCCGGCATAGAGCGTTATGTCGTCGCTCGACGTATCGACTTTCGTAATCTTGACGACGCTGGAGACACTTGTTTCGATCGCGCCGCCAGTTGCATCGACTGCCGTCACTGACATTGAGTAGGCGCCGTCCTCAAGAGCGTTCCCGTCGCTGTCCATGCCATCCCACGTGAATTGATGACTGCCGGCATTCGCTTCGCCACTCTCGCTGTAGACCGTGTTTCCATTCTGATCCTTCACGGTCAGCACGACTTCAACTGCACCGTCGTCGAGTGAATAGTTCCAATTCGCCTCGCCATCACTGAGAGAGGCATATTCACCGTCATACTCGACCGTCTTTCCGACATAACTCAGCGCC
>CAZUAL010000010.1:0-31594 GCA_964618305.1 uncultured Dongia sp.
TTCCTGGTCCGTGACGTTGTCGCCATCGATATCGAAGGCAATGGCGTGGTCGAGCCCGGTGGCATCCGTCTTAGACGTGCTATGGCCGACGACCGTGCCGCTACCGTCATAGAAGGTCGTGGAGACCTTCGCCCCACCATCGAGGTCGATCTCGTGGCGGCTTACCGATTTATAGGCCCGGACACCGGCGAGGGTAGCACCAACTCGGGTTTCGGTAATACTGCCATCCGCGTTCCGGATTGTGGTGAGGGTGAGATCAATAGCCCCGTCACCATCGACATCGCGTTTGGTGACGATGGTGCGGCCATCGGCACTGGTTGCCACTTCTTCGCGGCGAAGCAATGTGCCGCTGCCGACCTGGGTGAAGGCCTGAGTTTCCGACTTGCTGCCATCGGAATTGATGACCGAGTTTTGCGTATAGTCGCTGCGCCCGTCGCCATTGAGGTCGAGGGTGAGGTTAGAGGCGAGGCCGTCATCACTGGTGCTGCGAACGACCGTGTCACGTGGATTGCCGCTGGCATCGGTAATGGCGATGGTCTGCGTGCGGCTGCCATCGGCGTCAAGAACCGTGCGATCTCGCGTATGCGCAGTCATGGTCGCGACGCCAGTGAGCGTCGTCGTCACATCGCGGCTGAGGCCGTCAGCGCTCACATTGGTGACCGTGGTTCCGCGTACCGCGCCGATTTGGGTCAGTGTCTCCGTGCGGCTGCCATCGGTATTGAGGATAACGCTCGTCGTCTGGGTGTCGATCATCACACCAGCACCGTTCCGGGTCTCGACGATTTTGGAAAGGCCGTTCGCACTGCTGGTCGTCGTGACGGTCGAGAGAACAGTGCCGGCCTTGTCTTTCGACACGACCGTGTCGATGCTATCGCCATTGGCTTGAAGCTGGATGGTCTGTGTCTGCAGCGTGACGCCAGCATAGGATTTGCTGATGGTGACAGTTTTACGGTCGGCGCTGATCACCTTGGTGGTGAGCGACCGGTTGCTACCGTTGGCATTGGCCTCGGTCACGGTTTCGGTGACGCTGCCATCGAGGCCGAGGGTCGTGATTGTGGTGCGGACGAGGTCATAGCTGCCATCGCCATTGCCGTCGACCTGTTCGAAGATGCTGAGGCCGTTGGCACTCACCATCTTCACGGATTTAGCGTAGATGCCATCCGCATTGCGGCTGGTCGTGGTCGTAACTTTGCTGCCATCGGCCTGGAGCACGGTCAGCGCTTCATCCCAATAATCGAGCGTCGCATCGTTATTCTGAAAGGTCTCGACCTTGACGGAGAGCCCGTCAGCCGAGCTGGTCTTCACGACCTTGTTGAGCAGCGTGTTGCTGACGGCGTCGCGGTTCTCGGTGGTTTCGACAATGTCGCCATTGGCCAGCACCACCCGCGTGATGTGCTGTTTCGTGCGGACCGAGCCGAACGTCTCGACGTCCGCCGTGACGGTGCGCCCATCGGCGCTGGTCGTCGTGACGGATTGATCGCGTAAGGTCGCCCCATTGCTATTGCTGACCGAGCGCGTCGTGCTGCCATTGGCGTTGAGCACGGTGACGTCGGTGGTGGTGAGGTCCGCGACCCCATCGCCATCTTGATCCGCATTCTGCGTCAGCTCAAGGCCATCGTCGCCGGTCCGGGTCACAACCCGCGACCGCAGTGACCCATCCGTATTTATCGCGGACAGAGTTCGGGTGCGGCTGCCATCAGCCCCCAGCACGGTCACATCGGTGTTGGTGAGGTCGACAATGTCGTCGCCATTGATATCGGCCTGGATCGTCACGACAAACCCGTTGCCGGAGGTCGTCTTGGTGACCTCGGCATATTTGGCGCCGTTCGCGGATCGGTCGGTGATGACTTCCGCGCGGCTGCCATCGGCATTAAGGGTCACGATGTCGGTCGTGGTGCGGTCGAAGATCCCGTCGCCATTGGCATCGATCTGGGTGGTCTTCGCGAGGCCATTGGCACTGCTCGTCAGCACCGTCTTGTTGATGGTGCCGCCATTCATCGTGAGGTTGGTGACGGTGTCGATCACGTCGCCATTTGCTTGGCGAGAGGTCCATTCCGTCTGGTCGACGACGCCGTCGCCGTTCAAGTCGTTGATCGTAGCTACGCTGTTGCGGTCGGCGCTGGTATCGGTCGTGACACGGGATGCCAAGCTGCCGTTACCGAAGCGATCGGTCACGGTTTTGACGTAAGAGCCGTCGCCATTCAGGGTGGTGACGCTGGCGCTGGTGAGATCGATCGCCCCGTCGCTGTCGCGGTCAGCCTGCACGGTGACGGCCATGCCATTGGCGCTGGTGGTCGTGATGGTCTTGGTCACAAGAGAGCCATTGCCGTTCTGAGCCATCTCAGTAACGGTGGCGCTGCCATCGCCATTGCGGACCGTCACCTCACTGGTGAGGACGTCGATATCGCCGTCGCCATCGAGATCAGCTTGCGTTACGGCCTTGAGGCCGTCGGCGCTGGTCGTGGTGACCGACTTGGTGATCAGCCTGCCATTGGCACTGAGCTCTTGCACTGTGTCGGTGCTGACGCCATCGCCGCCGATGACAATGGTTTGCAGCCGGTCCGTCTTGCCGTCGCCATCGCGGTCGGTTGTGACAGTGCGGCCACGGCCGTCAGCGCCCTTGATGGTGACGGTCTTGCTGTGCAGGGAGCCGTCGGTATGGGTCTCCGTCACCGTTTGCGTGCGGCTGCCATCGCCATTGATGACGGTCACATCCTTGCGGGTGAGATCGACGGTGCCGTTGCCGTCAATATCCATCTGGGTGACGACGGTGAGGCCGTCGCCGCTGGTGCTGGTGACGGTCTTGTCGCGCAGTGAGCCGTCGCCATTGCGGTTCGTCTTGGCGGAGACATAGGCCCCACCCACCGGCGCGGTCACGTCGACGATAGTGGTGAGATCCGTGGTGCCGTTGCCGTCGAGATCGGCGGTCATCGTGCGGTCTTCGCCGGTGGGGTCGGTCACGGTCACCGTGCGGCCAAGCAGCGTGCCATTGCCGCTGCGCTGGGTGCCTGTCTGGGTGCGGGTGCCATCGCCGGCCACCACAGTGACATCGTTGACATTGAGGTCGATCGTGCCACTGCCGTCGAGATCATGGGACTCGGTCCGGGTGAGGCCGTCGGCACTGGTCACGGTGACTTTGCGTGTGAGTAATGAGCCGTCTGGATTGAAATTGGCGAGCGTCAAGGTGACGCTGCCGGCAGAGATCACCCGCGTCTCGGTTTGATCGACGTAGCCGCCGCCCCGCGTGTCACGAGAGATCGACACCGTATTGCCGTCGGCGCTGGTCGTCGTCTGGGTGCGGTCCAGCAGCACGTTCCCGCCATTGCGGTTGGTGATGGTCTCGGTGCGGCTGCCATCGCCGTTCACCACCTTGTCGATGGTCTGGATCCTATCGACGACACCGTCGCCATCGGTGTCGAAGGTGTTGGTGCGGGTGAGGCCGTCAGCGCTGGTGGTCGTCACCGTCGTGCTGGCGATCGATCCATCGGCATTGCGCGCCATGTTGGTGTTGGTGGTCGAGCCGTCGCCATTGACTTGGGTCACATTGTCAACCGCATGACCTTGCGCTTCTGTGGCCAATGTGACCGCCGCGGCCTTGCCGGTCGAGCCGTCTGTCCGCGTATAGCTGGTCATGCCGTCGATTGACGACCCATCCGGCAAATTGATCTTGGTCGCATCTGTGGTGAGGTTGATCGACTGGATGCCGAGTTCGGTCAAGGTCTTGATGCTGGTCGTGCCATCCGCGTTGGTGACGACGATGCGGAACTTGGAGAACTCGGCATCGGCGGCATCGAGCTTGCCGTCATTGTTGGTGTCAAAGACCGACCGGAGAGCGGCCATGTCGTCTTTTGCAGACTGGTCCCAATCGGTGAAGACGATCTCTTTGCGTTCGGTGATTTTACCGTCGCCGTCGGCATCGATCGCCAGCACGCCGTTGCCGGCAGCAGCCCAGGCCGTGCGGTGCTGGTAGCCGTCGCCTGAGACATTGAAGTATTGGTTGGACGACCCTTGCTCGTTAACGCTGAGACCAGAACCGATAAGATCGAGGATAATTGGATGAATTTTTCTCGGTCTGCCTTGGGAAAACCCGTTGTCTTCAAGTTCCTTGAGAATATCGTTCACTTTCTCAGCATGCTTGGTTGAGCCTGGACCGCCAATAACAGTTCCTGCTTCAGGATCTTCCCCCCCTGGCTTTCTACCAGCTTGCATAAAGGCATGCTCAATCTCATGCAGAAGGCTATGACCATCGGAGAATGGCACCTCGTTGTCGTCAATATCTACGTAGCGATTCCCTGCGTCCGGATCGATTTGAATATCATACCCACCTGTAGAGAAATTTGGCGCTGTCCAGTTTCCGTGTTTAAGTCGCGGATTGCTATATCCGCCATAGTTTGGATCATTCATTATTCCACGCGAACCGATATTGATAGGAGCCTTCCGCTCTATCGCGTCTTGTTCGAAGTCATGTTGTAATGTTGGCGAATTGCGAAAAAGATCATGCAGGCGAGCTGCGTTGATGGCATTCGTCACCGCATTCGGCGATACGAAATGATACTTGTCAGGAAATCCGTAGTTCTTTCCAAGTGAATCCAGGAGTCCCTTGGGTGTGACACCAGCTTTTCGTGCCACGTCGCGAACAGCCATTTCAGCCTTCTTGTCGACGAGATCACCAGGCTTTCCTCCCTTAAGATTACGTCCGCTATCGGCGCGCGATTGAGCCTCCTTCGCGCCATAGCCATCATTCATATCTCTTTCGATCATATGTCCGCGAACTGCCGCTTCAGACTCTTTTCCCGTAAAGGCCATGCTCATCTCCGCATAGGGTTAGGACTCCGCTATTGCGGAATCACCATTTGAAGTCCGGAAATTCTCCGGCGTATAGACCGCGCTTTTGAGTACGAGCGAGATGACCTTGCCAGTACAAATTACTCGTCGGCATTTCACCAACAGGTCCGGCATGCGCAAAGCCGTCGCTCGTCATTCTTCCTCCAAAATCCACTGAAATGCAGTAGTTGGCGTCAAACTGACCGCAGACTCCTGACCCTGTATTGAGGACTTCCCCTATCTCAATTAAGCACGACGAAACTGGCCCGCCTTCTTGGACAATAGATTCGAGATGATCTTTCGCTACTACACCACAGTCGAACTCCTCACCTTTAGCTGACTTGCAAAGAGTTCCGAGCGGCGGAGCGCCAATACCAAACAGATCTATCGTAAAAGGACCGACTTTAAGTGTATCGCCGTCGACAACTGTGGGCCTTCCCTGAACAATGAATGATTTACTCTCCCCTCCACTTCCCAAACACCCAAACTCAAAGGCGCTGGCTTGCAAGGGCAAAATCAGTATCCCAATCGAGATAAGAGGACATGTCTTGGAAGCGTATGTTGATAGCTTGCTGTACTTCTGAGCCATATTCACTTCTCCTTGTCTCATTGTTCACAATTAACTGCCTGACTGTTCCGAAGCGCCTTTGCATTACGTTAATTGGATCCTCGCAAGGCACTTGCTTACATTGGCTGACATGAATGGGGCGGATTTAGCTAAACGCCACGCGAAGAAGTGCCGTGTCCAAGAGCAATGGCTGAGAAGTAGCATCCATCGTACCTTGGACGGGCGCAGCCGAACTCCATACTCCTAAAGAATATAATCTGGTGACGTGGTGGTCGGTCCAAGTATCGCGAAGAAGTAGTTGCGGCTGACAGTTCGCCACCTTGTCCACGGGGTAGAGCAGCCGACATATGTCGGCGTCTGGCGACCCATTTCCCCTCAACGACAGACGGTCCGGAATGATCGCGTACTCTCCGTTTTCTTCCTGATAGCTATCTGCCACTAAGTAGAAATTCCCTGCGGCCTGAGCCTGAAAGGAATCTTCTCTGATATATAGAGCGCGGGCTTTTAGTCGCTTCCCATCCGGAAGGTCCAGAAGCAAATTCGCTACGTAAATGCCAGCACTAACTTCTTGCCCACTGACCGCGTAAGGCGCGATGTCGGTTTTAGCGAGGCCCCATTCTATCTTTAGGCTACCCGCTTCCGTGCTAGATGCCGAACACGCAGCAATAAACTGTGAGAATACCGCAGCAAAAGAATTTGTCAGACGCGCTGACCTGATGCGCTCGAATGACAAACCGAGCATTGCTTTACCTCCTGGAGTCGAATGGGTTTTTGGCGCTTATGATCTGGCTAGAACTTGAACACCGTCAGTCATTCGTTTGTACTTCCTAGTGAAATGTAAAATTGATGCCGCTGGATAAGCCGTAGCTCGGACGGAACAACAACCTCCACGCTTCAGCGCGCTCTCTTGCGGAGTGTTGAGCGTCACACAAGGATAGTTGTGCGACCTGTTCGGGAGTCACGGTTAGGTTTGCGACCTCATCCCAAGGAGGGTAAATGGCCTGGCAATTTCCAAGTAACCACAAGTCATTCCAAAAACTGCTCTGACCGAAGTAGTGCTGCAGCTGCTCTGGATCGAGCACTTCAAGCTCGTTTGGCAAGATGGAAGCGGTATAACGCATATATTCCGGTGCAACGCCCATCTCCGCATAGTATCGCGCCAAATTGCGCCTTGCGAAGAGGTAGGCGTCAGAAAGGGCATCCACTGTGGCCCCTTCTCCAGGGCGCATCTTGAGATCATGAGTCGCGAGGAACACTGTCCCGAAACGTTGGTAACCGCCGGCCCAGACTATTTCGCAAGCGCTTGCACAAAAAGCGATGTCTTGCGGCACTGATGGCACCGTCAAGATGGAATGTTTGTCCATGTATGCTGCGAAAGGAAAATAGACGCGATCGGAGAGATCGGGCACGTAGCTGCCACCAGACCCAAATATCGGGAATCCAACCGACGTTCTTATACGCAGGCGATGAATAAGCCGCCCAATGGCGATCGCTTCATTCACATCCCCGCCGCGCATGTTGTATAGGTTCACAGCGGAAACGATCGGCCCTCTTTCTTTGAAAAGGGCGGCCAGTTTTTTGGCGTCACCGCGCTTGATATCACCACTGAGCCAAACGACTTCTGACGGGCATGTGCCTTCTTTTCCAGGGCAAGTCAGATCCATCGCGCTCACCTGAGCGGTGCCAGCCACTAATGTTATCAAGAGCAGAAGGACGATTCGCCAGCGGAGGGCTATGCGCGGCGGGCCGCCTCTCACCGCTCCCTCCCCGCCTCGTCACTCATCCGCATTAATGGCGACAATACGAACTCGATCAGCTTCCGCGTGCCCGTCTTGATCTCCACCGCGGCGACCATGCCGGGGGTGAGCTGCACGTCTCGACCATCGACCTTCATGGTGTCCTTTTCGAGGCGGATGCGTGTCGTGTAGATGAGCCTGGGTGGGCCGCTGTTCGCTGGCTGCTCGACGGCATCGCCTGAGATGGTGGCGACATGACCGGTCATGGTGCCGTAGCGGGTGAAGGGGAAGGCGTCGAGCTTCACCACGGCTTCCTGACCCTCTTCCACGAAGCCGATATCCTTGTTCTCGATCTCGGCCTCGATCTCGATACCGGCATCTTCCGGGACGATCGCCATCAGGGGCTTCGCCGGTTCGACGACGCCGCCGATGGTGTGGAGGCTCAGCTGCTGTACCGTGCCGGCGACCGGGGCTGTGAGGCGTTGCAGGGCCTGGCGCTGCGTTGCCTTCTTGAGCTCCTCGGTCAACTGCGCTGCCTGACTTTCCGCTTCCGTCAGTTCCTTCAGCCGGTCGCGGTCGAACTCTTGTTTCGCCTGGGCGATCTGGCGCTGGATCGTGGCGATACCGGCGGCCGCCTCATTGTCGCGGGCCTTGGCCACACTGGCCTCGCCCTCCATGGCGATAAGCTCCTGTTGCATCTCGAGGAATTGCTGCTTCGGCGTGAGGCCCTTCTCCAGCAGCCCGCGGCGCGCTTCGACCTGTTCGTGCTTCAGGGGCAGCTGCGCCTCGATCTTCGCGATCTCCGCCTTTGTGCCGACCGCATTGGCACGCTGGCGCTCGAGTTCCCGCGCGAGGGCTGCGAGCTTTTCCTTCTGCTCGCCGAGTTGAGTCGCGCGGAAGCTGCGCGCCAAGGCGAGTGAGGCCTCGTCGAAGCCGTCGGCAGCTTTGGGACCATCCAGGGCTTCACCGCCTGGCAACCCCAGAACCGAACGCAGGCGCGCAACATCCAGGCGCTTGGCGGTCAGTTCCTGAGTCAGGCGGTCGGTATCGGCACCGGTCAGCGTGGAATCGAGCTCCACCAGGAGGGCCCCCTTCTCCACATGCTGACCTTCCTCGACCGCGATCTTGGTGACCACGCCGGTCTCGAAGGCCTGGATCACCTTGGTGCGCCCCGAGGGCACGATCTTGCCCTGGCCGACCGCGACGATGTCGATCTCGCCAATCGTGGCCCAGAGAAGGGCGATGGCGACGAAGGCGGAGATGGAGAGCGCCACGGCGCGTCCCAAAGGCGAGGGCGGTGTTTCCAGCACCTCGACCGCGGCGGGCAGGAACTCGTGCTCATAGCCATCGGGGGCGAAGATGCCACCCAATCTGCCCCCCATCTTCCCTACTGCCTGCCGGACGCGGGAGGTCGGCAGGCTCACGACGTTGTCAGCTGTGACATCACTGGGCGGCATGCTGCCCTCCCGGTGCCGGCCGCACGGTATTGGCTGGAGACGGCGGCATCCCCACAGCCGCATCCGCCGCCTGATAGCGGTAGAGCTGGGCATAGCGGCCATTGCGCTGCAGGAGGTCGCCATGGCTGCCGTCTTCGACCAGGCGCCCCTTTTCGATGGTCAGGATCCGGTGGCAGGCACGCACGGCCGAGAGGCGGTGGGCGATGATGAGCACCGTGCGGCCCTTGGCGATCGCCGCCATATTGTCCTGGATGATGCGCTCTGATTCATAATCGAGGGCCGAGGTCGCCTCGT
Source organism: uncultured Dongia sp. (assembly GCA_964618305.1). GTDB lineage: Bacteria > Pseudomonadota > Alphaproteobacteria > Dongiales > Dongiaceae > Dongia. The sequence goes on from CAZUAL010000010.1 coordinate 8,880, forward strand.
CGAAGATCAGGATCTTGGGGTTGGTAACCAGCGCCCGGGCAATCGCCATGCGCTGGCGCTGGCCGCCGGAGAGGCTGGCTCCGCGCTCGCCCAGCACCGTGTCATAGCCCTGCGGCAGTTCCAGAATGAAGTCATGGGCGCCGGCGAGCTTGGCGGCCGCTACGACCCGGTCCATCGGCATGCCGGGATCGGCCAGCGCGATGTTCTCGCGGATCGATCCGGTGAAGAGGACGTTTTCCTGCAGCACGACGCCAATCTGGCGCCGCAGCCAGGCGGGATCGATCAGCGCCAGGTCCATGCCGTCGATGAGGACCCGGCCGCGTTCCGGCTCGAAGAGGCGCTGCACCAGCTTGGTGAGGGTCGATTTGCCGGAACCGGACGAGCCGACGATGCCGATCATCTGCCCCGGCTGAATGTCGAGGCTGAGATCCGAGAGCACTTCCGGCGCATCCGGCCGGTAGCGGAAGATGACATGGTCGAAGCTGATCCGGCCCGTGAGGCTGGGCGGTGTCGCCTTATCAGCCCGGTGCAGCGGCTCGGTCGGCGCGTTGAGGATGTCCCCTAAGCGATTGACCGAGATGCGCACCTGCTGGAAGTCCTGCCACATCTGGGCCAGGCGCAAGACCGGCCCATGCACCTGATTGGCCAGCATATTGAACGCCACTAGCGCCCCGACCGTGAGATCTCCATTGAGGACCGCCTTGGCGCCGAGATAGAGGGTGAGCAGCACCGTCGTCTTGTTGATGAGCTGCGCCGTCTGGCTCGCGGTATTGCCAAGCTTGGTGACGCGGAAGGCCGCCGAGACGTAACCGGCCAGCTGTTCCTCCCAGCGGCGCTGCATGCGCGGCTCGACCGCCATAGCCTTCGCGGTCTCGATTCCGGTGACGGTTTCGACCAGGAAGGACTGGTTCTCAGCGCCGCGCGCGAACTTCTCATCCAGGCGGCGGCGAAAGATCGGCGTCACCAGCAGGGAGAGCACGACATAGGCGGGAATGGCCGCCATCACGACCAAGGTGAGGGTCGGGCTATAATACCACATGACCGCGAGGAACACGGTGGTGAAGACGAGATCGATCACCAAGGTGAGCGCATTGCCGGTCAAGAACGAGCGGATGTTTTCGAGCTCCCGCACGCGCGCCACGGAATCGCCCACCCGCCGCGCCTGGAAATAGGCCAAGGGCAGAGAGAGCATATGGCGGAAGAGCTTCGCCCCCAGCTCCACATCGACCCGGTTGGTGGTGTGGCTGAAGATATAGGTGCGCAGCCCCGTGAGCCACACCTCGAAGCTCGAGATGACGGCCAGGCCGATCACCAGCACGTCGAGGGTGGTGAGGCCGTGATGCACCAGCACCTTGTCGATGATCACCTGGAAGAAGAGCGGCGTCACCAGCGCGAAGAGCTGCAGCACGAAGGAGGCGATCAGCACCTCGAAGAGGATGCGCTTGTATTTAAGGATCGCCGGGATGAACCAGGCGATGTCGAACTTGGTAAAGGCCTCAGTCAGCGAGGCCCGCTTGGTCATCAGCAGCAGGCGCCCGGTCCAGATGCGCGAAAGCTCCGCGCGGCTGATCGACATCGGGCGGTTTTCTTCCGGGTCGTGGACCAGGATCTGGGCCTCGGCGTCCTCGCCTTCAGCGACTTTGGCGAGGACGAAGAACCGTCCGTCGTTAGTCTCACCGATCGCCGGCACCGGTGTTTTGGGGAGTTTATGCCACTCTGAGACGATCCAGCGCGCTTTGAGGCCGGATTCTCGCGCGGCCCGAAGGAGGTCTGAATCAATGAGGCCTTGCGGGCCTGGCGCAAAGCGATGAGAGAGGGCTTGGGCGTCTGCGGAGAGACCGTGGAACCGCAGCAAGAGAACGAGACAAGTGAGCCCGGAATCCTGAGGCATTACTTGCGAGGATAACTCCTCACCCGTCTCTGCCTTCACGATCACTGCTGTCATGACGGTGCCCAACCCTCGTTCTACCCGTCATGCGAGACGACCAGCGCTTTGCACAACTTCGAGGCCGAGATAGTGGCTGTGGGCTATGGCTCCACAATCAAAATAATCTTATGGGTTGCAATGCAGATAAGTCCTGCTCTTTCCGCGCAATAATCGGCAAAACTAGGCGCGTCTTTCGTATTTAATTAATCGCGCTGTCTTGGGATGGGTGCGAACACCCGCAACCCTGTAGACCCCACGCCCAATTCCGGTGCTAACGCTCGGGTTCGGGATTGTCCTTTTCGTGACCCACACCATGGCCCGGCCTATGCGTCTTTTCCTGAACTGGCGCGATGGGGCTCGAGGTCCTCGCCTGCTCGCGTTGCTTCTGATACTTGTCCACGGCGCTTCGCAGGAGTTCCGCGCGCGTTTGGTCGGCGACACTGACGAAGGTCTTGTTGCGCTGGAGAAAGTCCTCCAAAACGCTCGCAACTACTTTGTTCTCCTGCGCACCCTGCGTCTTCAAGAGGTCGCTCATGGAGCTATGCCACCGATCATAGGCGGCGGCTTTCTGGTGCGACATGGTCCATTCCGCCCTTGGCTGGGCGCGCATCTCCTGGATAAGGCGCGCGCGGTAGGCTTGCCGCTTGCGATGCGCTTGCGCTCCCCTTCCCTGCCCTCGCTTGACACCGTGCGTGGCAAAGTACTCAGCTTGCTTAAGGTTGCGCCGCTCCTTACCCCGGGCAAGCTGGGCCGTGGCACTGGCTTCAATGCCTCTAGCACGCAGCTTCTCGGCAAACTGCACCCGCATCTCCGCGAGTGCCCGCCGGTCAATGGTGAGACGCTGGAGATTCCGCCCTAAGGCGCTCACCAGCAGATGCACATGCGGGTGCTTCGCCTTGTCGCCGACACTCTCATGATGGAAGACCGCCACATAGGGGAATTGCCCGCCGAACTGTTCCGCGGCGAAGTCCCGGACCGCTGCTCGGAACCGGTTGGGGTCTGTCCCTGCCGGCATGGAGAGCATCAGGGAGGCGGCAATGTTCTGATACCGGCTGCGTCTGGTCTCGGCATCGCCCCATTCCTCGGCGATCTCCTGGGCGACCCCCTTCCCCCGGAGGTGGAGGCCATCTTCGGTCTCGAGGTCCATTTTACCGTTTCGGGTGAGATAGGCGATATGGGACTTGAGCTGGGCCTGGCCCTTCTTCCATTGCGTGACCTTGACCATCACTTCTGGCGCGCGGCGCAGCAGGGCGGCTCGGCCGGCGGCGACCCGCTGTGGGTTCCGGGCATAGGAGACCGCCTCCCTTGGTCCCCGGCTGCTTGGCCGCGTCTTCCAGATATAGCCGAAGGCGTCAATCGTGAGCGCGTCTTGTTCCATTAGGTTGCCTCCGTGGGGCCGCGTTTGTTGGCCTGCTGGATCCGGCCGATGGCGCGCCTGAGCTCCAGGACGGCTGTCAGCGTCGCGCGCAACAATCGGACTAGCTCACCCTCTGTGGTAGGATCCGGCCTTGCATCGACATTGAGCGCCCGGGCGATCTGGTTGAGGTTGCGACCGACGCTGGCGAGCTCCAGGCCAGCTTGTCGGAGATCCACCCGGAGAGGTTGGTCCAGCTCAGGTGCTTCCATGAGATACCGTCGGACCAGACGAACGATCATGCGCGAGCGGGTATGGCCACGTCGTTCGCGGGCGCGATCGAGGGCGGCCAGCTCGTCCGGCCAGAGGCGCGTCTTAACGACGGTACTCGCCCTCCCCTGCTCTTCTAACTCCGCCGCCGTGGCGATTGCCTTGGCTGTCAGCGAGGCCGCGCGCGGGTTGTGTTCGGCCGTTCCCATATAGGCCGCGATCGCGCGCCGCAGCAGGAGTTCGGCAACGGCGGCCGGGCTCGACAGACCTTCACGCCGCGCAATTGACGTCAATGCGGCGCGGTCACCTTTGACTTTCAAGCGTCGATCGGCGCGCTTCTCCGCTTGGGAAACAAGTTCTGATGTGGGGGGCTGATCAACGACGTGGGCCATATGGACCACATAATATATATCCGGCCTTAGATCAGCCCCCATGCTTCAGTTACCTTGGAGTAACGCCGACACCTGAAGCTCCGGGAGGTCGCCCGGGGGTGCGCAGAGCAGGCATCTTTGAGGCATGCGCGATGGTCGTGGATGTGGCGGCCGAGTACCGGGCGCGTCTCTGGGATCATGGATCGCGAGGAAGGCATAAGACAGACGCGATCCTGCGCTCGCCCCACCACTCGTCTATCAAACGCTGAGAGAGTTCCTACTGCTCAGATGTTCATTAAAGAACGACAGCAGGTTGAGGTGATGCGCGTTCTCGGCATCGGCTGACGGCGTGTGATCTTGGCCGTCGTAATAATGGACGACGGGCGTCCGACCATATGCGCGCAGGCGATCTTCCAGGCGCCGGGTCATCGCAACCGACCAGGTCTGGTCGGCTGTGCCATGGCTCAAGAAGATCGGACCTTCATAATGTTCGATCTCGATGGCGGTCGTCGGCAACAGGTTGTCCGACTTACCCTGCCAAGACCAAGCACGTTTTGACGGGTCCCAGGATTGCCAGCCGGGATCGCCCGCGTCCCGCCATTCCCGCGCGTCGAACCCGCCGCAGATCACGTCAGGGGCGGCGTGAACCGCGACGGCGTGCGGCTCCGCGAGACCGTGCTTTGCGAGGAGCGCGGTGAGAAGGAGGGCGTGTTCTGCGCCGCGCGATACACCGTACAGCCCTACTCTGCCAGACCGGAACGGACCGCGGCGCAGAATGGCGAGGGCCTCTGCAGTGCGCTCGAGTGGCACGTCACTGATGCTGCCGGCATTCCAGGCATTGCCGCCCTTCGTGTAGTTGAGTGGAAATGCAAAGTAGCCATGGGCCGCGAAGAGCGCTGCCGTGAGGTGGCTCCAGCCGGACCATCCGCCTTCGGAACCATGCAAGATCAGGATGGCGGGGAAAGGCCCCTCTCCGGCCGGGCGATAAGCAGTGCCCCAATCCGGCAGATCGTAGGACAAGATTTGCAGAGGCATCTGATCTCCGTCGCTGCTTAAATCTTGCAGACGCGCATCACTTACGGCGCATGATCAGGTATGGAAGGTCTACGCCTCGTTTGGTGTCGATGGCTTGCTCGCTCACCTCGAAACCCTGCTTCTCGTAAAAGCCGGTAGAACCGAGCGTAGCTCTGACGAAATCTATACGCTTCCCCTGAGTTGCTGCATCGGTAACGCATGCAGCAAGCAGAGACGTACCGATGCCCTTGCGATGACGATCGGGACTCACAAACAATGAGAGGAGTTCGTTATCTTGCCATGAGGCAAAGCCCGTCACCTCTTGGCCTTCTTCGGCAACAAAGAAGCGCTCACCGCCCATGGCCGCGGCAACATACCCCTGGGGCGTACGGCCAGCGAGCCAGGCGGCTATCGTTTCAATGCTATAGTGTTCGAGCAAGGGACCGCACAAGCAGGCCGTGTGGATGTCGTGAATGAAGACTTCGTCCCCACTTTGCATTCGACGAAAAGCAAGAGAGTGTGATGAAACGGCCTTCGGGGGAGCAATCATGTGTGCGAATTCTAAGACATTTCGCGGGCTGAATGACTCTTCATTCTTCATGGCGGCGATTCAACTTCAACATTCAGTCTGAACGCTTTCGCTCCATGAGTTCGGCGATCGTATTCCAGTAAGCCTTGTGCCCTCGGCTGCGGGAAAACTCCACGAACTGGGCGATTATCTCAGCTGGCCCGGTCACTAGGATCTTCCCTTGAGGTACACGAGTGACGGCCCTCTTATCCAAGTAGGGACCGGTAGAAGCGGGAACGTGAGGTTCGCGGGCCCTAAAGCCAAGTGCCTCCCCAGCTTTAATGGCTTTGTCCTCCTTGTCGGGGTTTACCTCCAAGGGCGCTATAGCATCCAGATCGGCGAAATCCAATTTTCGGTGCGCATCGTTCGGACTTGATGCGGGCGACGCTGGCTTAGAAAAGCCATATCCTTTGGAACTCATGCTGCCCGTTTCTTCGCAATATCTTTAAGCGCGGAGACAATACCCTCCGTGACTCCAAAGGCATTTTCTCTGGCCTGCTTAAGTCCACTGGTCTCTGCGTCGGTCAGCTCATCTAGGGTCTTCGAAAAATCGAAGATGTCGCGATACGCTGCCCGCTCCACCAACCCCTGGTTCAAGGTAGGAAGTTCCGCGGTGTTGATTGCATCAGAAATGCGACGGAAGCTTTTCGTCGCGATTGCCGCATTGGTGCGGCTATACACCAAACGGTAAGGGATATCTCTCTCTAAGGTTTGCGCTTCCTCCTGCACGAGTCGAACAGCTTCTGCTGCTAAACCAGCATCGATCGGTGAGGGGTTCAGTGGGATAAGCACGAGATGTGATCGCGCAAAAGCGCGACTCACCATGCGGGAAGCAGTTCCTTCAAGATCAACAAGCACAAACTTATGAGTTTTCGAGAGGTCGGTGATGGTGTTGACCATTTCCGCCTCTTTTGGTTTCTCGACGACGGTGAAGGGGACCGTCCTCCCCTCTTCTTTTCGACTTGCTGCCCACTTGGCGATAATCGCGTTTGGATCTGCGTCGATCACTGCGACCGTTGCCCCTTGCTTGGCCAGTTCACACGCCGTCACCAGGCAAAGGGTGGTTTTTCCTGAGCCGCCTTTGGGATTGGCAAACGAGAGCGTCGGCATAAAGAACTCCACATCAATATTACGATTAATATCAACATTAATATTGATGCTGATATCAATACTTCGGAAATATGCCATGCGAATCAATGTGCGTCAAGCAAATTAGGATATTAATATCAATATCCACATTGATATTAATATCTTCTGTATCAGGCAGTTTGTCGTGGCGAGGATTACCTCGTGGCACGAAATCTATTTTGGTACCTAATAGGGTCACGCTGCTTGGTCGAGCCAATTCCGGCAACAACACAGAAGCCTCTAGACGTCGAAATCTTCGGCGCGCTTGGTTTCTCTTTTATCCCATCGATCTAGCGACGAACGGGGAGGTGGGCGTGCCGATCCTCAATCCCTGAGAAGCTATCTGACACGCGTCACCGAGGCGGGTCCGCGACCGTGACGGCGCTGTAACCTGCTGAAATTCTTGACTTTATACAAAACTATGTCACGATCTGCTTTACGCCCGATAAGGACCATTATCGGTATCCATAAAGCTCTTGGGGCGGCGCGCAGAGCGCAGCTAAGCTTGGTAACCAGGGAAAGAGCTTGCTTTGCCACAGTGGACATACAACATTTGTGATGTAGGATGATACCGCCGTTCGACGATGACACGGGAAACCTACCGCCCGGGCAACACCTTGCCAGCTGGACCGACGTCGCTACCCGGTTCGGATGGAATAAGCGGCGGCGCACTTTGCTAGAGGGATTACTACGGGCTTGTCAGAATTTGAAGAGCACCGGGGCCCGCCGGGTATGGGTGGATGGCAGCTTCGTGACCGATAAAGAAAATCCCAGCGATTACGACGGTTGCTGGGACCGCACGGAGATGAGGGAAGCCCAAAAACTCGATCCAGTGTTGCAGGATATGACCAACAAAAGAGCGGCACAGAAGGCGAAGTATTTTGGCGAGCTCTTTCAGGTGAGAGCGATTGCGGACGCCCTCGGTCGGCCGTTCGTCGATTTTTTTCAATGCGATCGTGACGGCAATCCAAAAGGTATTGTCATCATTGATCTGGAGACAGTGCCATGATCAAGACGCCCAACCAATTGCAAGTATCCTTGACACGAGCGCAGCAGTTTCGCGACGCCCTCACCGCGGCAGACAGAGCACAACAAGCCGGTGCCGCCGATGCTTTGCATCCCGATGAAATCGCCTCGATGCGCGCCGTATTGGAGGACATTGAAGACGAGATACGAGTTTATGAACGCTTGGCTGCCGGCGATAGGTCCGCCGTGCAGTGGAGCTCGCTTGCCGATCTTCCCAAGGCGATCATCCAGCACAGGATCGTCCGCGGCTGGAGCCAGAGCGAATTTGCCAGGCAGCTCAATGTCCCTGTGCAGCAGGTGCAGCGTTGGGAAGTTCGCGACAACGAAACGGTTGCCTTCGCCACGTTGACACAGATGTGCGAGCTCCTCGGCATCGAAGTCGAGCCAAAGAAACACGTAGTTACAACAACGATGAATGAAGCCGGCGCCCTCCTATTTCGTCGCACCAATATCGTGAGGATCATAGATCCGGATACGGTGCTGCGAGGTGCCCTCCTTAAGGCGCCGGACCATGATCTAGATGTCGGCGGCCCACTGCGACCATTAAGTAGGTTGGCGTCCTCTAATCCGCTCGCGCAGGTGCGGGTGTTCTACAATGCCTAGTCCGATTACGGCATCTTGTTTTTTTTGCGACGAGGTCCGGCAGGAGAGCACCGGCAAGTTCATTTATATCGGCGCGTACCCCACAGAACTGGTCGTGCCTAGTTTCCCTGCGGAATTGCGCTTGGTTTGCGTTGCGCAGGTGAGCGCTCCAATCGATCACCCCCGTCCAAAGAGCATCAAGATTCGCATTAGCATGCCTGGCCAACAGGACGTGTGGATCGACGCGGACGGCGGGGAGGAGGCCACCCCATTCGACAAAAGCGCGCGGATATGGGCCGTCAACCTCATTTTCCCAATTCAGGCGACTTGCACCGCGTCTGGTCGAATTCAGATCTCCATGGATACCGGCGAGGGAGACGTCTACGGGGGTAGCCTGAAGATTGTGGACCAAGCCGCCCAACGCCGAGAAAATTTCGATGTCACTGCCGCTGTTACGGCAATCTATCACTTTCTGGGAAGAGTGCCTCACAGCACTCCCGAAGAGAAGGCTGCAGCTTCACGCGGCTTGTATGAGACGCTGTCTGCCATAGCGCAGGATGGTTATCGGCAGCGTTCACCCGCTCATCTTCTATTCGCTCCGGTGTCGGCCACTGATTTCTTTGTTTTCTTGGGCACGCCGCCTGCCCCGGATGCCAAACTGAGCATAAATTTTAGGGGCAAGGCTATCCCCACTGAACAAGAACTTGTGAGTCCGCAGTGCTTCAGGGTGAAACTCACCGACAAAACAGGGCCGAGCTTCTACGACGGGCTTCAAGTCGCGATCCTCGGTGAACGAGTCAAACCTGACGAAACAGGTCGCTTTGCGAATTGAAGAAGAGCTCGATATGCCCCGGCAGATGAAATCAAAGAACGATGGCGAAGCGGATGAACTACGTGCTGCGATCGATCACCTGGATACCGTCAGCGCGCGCATTGCCAAACTGATGCACGCGCGCAGTAACGATGACAAGGCTGGATTGCCTGCCGTCCGGCCACAGTAAATCATCGAAGGACATCAAAAGAAGGGCAGAAATGGCCCACTCGGACGACCTTGTGCAACTTCCAACCGAGCAGAGTCTCGCCGACACGGCGCGATTGGCCGTGGACCTGGCGCGGGCCGCGAAGTCGGCTAACACCCGCCGCGCCTATGCCGCAGATTGGGCGCGCTTCACGGAATGGTGCCGGGTAAAGAGATTGGATCCCCTGCCGGCCGATCCGGTCACGGTCGGTCTCTTCATCGCCGATCTCTCGGCGGGGCGCGGCGGTCTGGCCCCTTCGACTCTCGACCGCATGGTGACCGGCATCTGTGCCCAGCATCGGGCCAAAGGCTTGCTGCTGGACCGACGCCACCCGGCCATCGCCCACGTGCTGCAAGGCCTCAAGCGCACCAAACGCGCCCAGAAGCGGCGCGCGGCCCCTCTAGTGCAGGCCGATCTCGGTCTGGTGCTGGACGCCTTAGGCGATGATCTCCGTAGCCTGCGCGACCGGGCGCTTTTGCTTTTGGGCTGGTCGGCCGCCTTGCGCCGCTCGGAACTGGTGGCTATCGACGTCGCTCATCTGACCGATACGCGCGATGGGATCTTGCTGTTTCTGCCGGCCTCCAAGACCGATCAGGAAGGGGAGGGGGCGACCCTCGGCATTCCCTTTGCCAAGAAGAAGGGGCGTTGCCCGGTCAGGGCCATAAAGGCCTGGCTGGACGCCGCCGATATCGACGATGGGCCCATCTTCCGTCGCATCAACAAATGGGGGGCCGTTGAGCGCGACCGCCTGACGGACGGGAGTGTCGCCCGCATACTCAAAAAGCGTGGCAAGATCGCCGGCCTCCCAGCGGCACAGCTCGAGCGTACTAGCGGCCATTCCCTTCGGGCCGGGTTCATTACCACGGCCTATGACAAGGAGGTGCCGGAACAGGCGACCCAGCGCCATGCCCGTCATAAATCGGCGGATACTACCCGGAGCTATAACCGAGTGGCTTCCGCATTCAAGCAGAACGCCGCCAAGGCGATCTTCGATGCTGACCGCTGACGCAGACTGGCTTTGGCATCGCCTAGAGGTCACGGGCCCAGATCAGGCTTTGCAAGAGTTTGTCATGAATGCCCAAGGGCCCGGCTTTGTCGATTGGACTTGGCCACCCAGTGAAGAGCGCGAATACTGGGCGGCCATCGCCCTGCGGGGTGGGGCGCCGTCGCCAGCCGCGGCGGCAAAGCTCGCCAAGCGCTATGCCGACTACATGTGGTGGACCATTGCCGATGCCCGCACGGCGGCAGATTGTGGCTACTCGATCCAGGCGCTCGATCTCAATGCGCTGCAGCCGATCCCGCGCAAGATCCTCCGCGTTGGCTGGCGCGATGGTGGCAAAGATTGGTGCTGGCAGCATTGGGGCACCTGTCTGCCATTGCGCAAGACAAGCTTCCGGTTTGAACATCGGCCACAGCGGACCAAGGACGGCATTGAGGTGGTCGCTGTTTACGAGTTCGCATCCGCCGATTGGTCACCCTGGCGCGCCATCGCCAATTGGCAGCGCAACTCAAATGCACTGCGGTTCAGGCTTAAGCCCTTCTACGATATCCCGGTTGATTTGCGGCGGGATTCGAAGGTTTCGCACGCGGCCTAAGGATTGAAAGAGGTTGGGCTACGGCAATCAAGACTTCGATCCACCAGATAAAACTACCTTAGATTGTCCACCTGTGTATATTTACCCTCTGCTCGAGCAGCGTAAAGGGGGCAGCTATGGCGGACGGCGCGGACGGACAAACCAATATTTGGAAAGAGCTCGAGGTCTGGGCCAAGGACTTTAAGTCGTGGCAACGCTACATCATCGCCACCGCCGTCCGCGGTGGAAAACTTGGCGATGCTGAGATGGGCAATGCCTACAAGCTCTTTCTTAACGAACACAAACTCGGGGATCCGCCCAATCCGACTGTTATCGTCCCGGCGCAAATCACGGGCCGGCCGACCGAAGCCTCGCAGAAGATTTTCCTGAGCCGCATCGACACGCTAAAGGGGATCAATGCGCTCCCGGAAGATACCGGACTCGATTTTACCTCCGGTCTGACGGTGATCTATGGGAACAACGGGGCTGGCAAGAGCAGCTTTGCGCGCGTGCTTTCGAACGCCTGCTTTAGTCGATCGCGCCCCGCGATCTTGCGAAATGTTTATCTTGACGCCGCTCCGACGAACCAGAGCGCCATGCTTCACATCACCGATGCGGCCGGGAAAGTCACACCAATCACATTCGACTTGAAGCAAGAGATAACCGACCTCAAGCGAATTGCCGTTTTCGATACGGCCGCCGCCAATGCCCAGCTGAACGATCAAAGCCCACTCGGCTTCATTCCTGCGGGTTTTGACATTCTTCATGCCATGGTGGACGCATACACCAAGCTCAGCAACAAGCTCTCTGCCGATATCAAGGCAAGGGAACGAGATAACAAATTCCCTGCGGCGTTGATTGGTGACCAGACTACCGTGTCGACCTTCGTCGCAACGCTCGGTGCCGATACAGATCTTGCAAAACTCGAAGAGCTTGCAATCTTCGGAGAAAAGGAGACCGCGCGCCTCGCCGAAATACAAAGCCAGATTGATGATCTGAAGCAAAAATCCTCGGCTGAAGCAATCAAAGCCCTGCAGACCGGAAGAGAGCAGATTTCCGCGCTACAGGTCAAACTGCAATCGGCAATAGCGGCACTTTCGACGGCCAGACGCGTCGAATGGCGCCAACAGCTCAGTGAGCTTCAGGCGAAAAGCCAGATTCTCAAGACCATCGGCGCTGACTCTTTCAAGAATGACTTCTTTAAAGCTATCGGCACATCAGAATGGGAACGATTTCTGATGGCGGCCCAGGGCCTCGCGCGTTTGGAAAGCGCTCAATATCCTGCTTCCGACAGCCACTGCCTTCTTTGCCATCGCCCCTTGGATGCGGCCTCGCAAGACCTTATCAAGCGTTTTTGGACGTTCCTTACAAGCGATGCAAAGCAAGCCGTCAAGACTGCCCAGGCCGCGGTGATCGCCTCGGAAAAAGCCCTTGCCACGCTGTCCCTCGACTTCTTTGCTGCAGAGACGACAGTCTTTACCAGTTTGACCCAGCGGGATCCTAACCTTGCAAATGCAATTTCGGCAGTTGTCGGCTTGTGCAAGCAAGATCAGCTTAAAATTCGCACCGTCCTTGCTGCCGAGGCGGGCGAAATTCCAGACGCGAGCCTGACAAACCTATCCGAGCAGTTCACACGTATACTTGACCAGTTAGATGCTGACATCAAACGTCTCTCTGAAATGAGTGTCGATGCTGCGCTAAAATCACTGGATCTGGAGCGGCAGACGTTGCGTCACCGGGAAGTATTAAAGCAGCAACTGCCAGACATACGGGCCTTCGTGAATGATCAGAAATGGGTCAAGGTTGCTACCAGCGCATCGAAGAAATCGCTCGCCACGCGCTTTATTTCCGAAAAGCAACGCGATCTTTTTGATCAAGTTATTGCCGCGAACTATCGTAAACGACTGCAGGAAGAATGTAATGCGCTCGACTGCGATCTGCCTGTCGAGTTCATGGCAAGGGGCGACAAGGGTCAAACAATGCGCGCCCTCAAGATCAAAGGCGCGGTACCGGCTAACATTCTCAGCGAAGGTGAACAGCGCGCGATTGCTCTCGCCGATTTTCTGACCGAGGTATCTCTTAACACCGCCAATGCCGGCATAATTGTCGACGACCCTGTGAACTCCCAAGATCACCTAAGAAAGGCGCGAATTGCTTCCCGCCTTGTCGACGCATCCAAAGAACGCCAAGTCATTATCTTCACGCACGATTTGGTCTTCCTCACCATGCTTCTCGACGCCGCAGAAATAGCAGGGGTCACGCCTATGACCCATTGGGTTCAACGGAATCCTGACGGCCAACCAGGGCAAGTCTCGCCGGAGGATTGCCCTGCGACAACACCGAGCTATCGCAAGACAGAAAAAGCGCAGAAATCTCTTGCAGAAGCACTCAAGGTTAGTGGATCACAACAACAGATCTTAATACAGCGGGGCATGGGTGAGTTGCGCCGCACGATCGAAGAAATTGTTCCTTACAACCTATTCAAGGATGTCGTAAAGCGGTGGAATGACCGCATCATGGTAACCAAGTTGAAAGAGGTAAATTGGGATAACGCACTCGCAGAAGAGATCATTGCTGTGTTCGAAGAGCTGTCTGCTTATATTGAGGGACATACCCATACTGAAGAGCGAGCTGGGTCGCCGCCGGATACAAAAAAGCTGAAGGAGCTGATCGACAAGGTCGATAATCTCATTAAGCGCTGCCGGCCGAGTCGCCCAAAATAGAACCTCCCGCTCTGTGTTAATGGCTGTTGCTTCAGAGGCACTATGGAACCTTCCTTTCTTAACATTGTACTCGCCGTCGCTGCTTTAGTCGCCCTTGCGACGATCGCTATCATCGTATCAATCCGGCGATTCAGCCGCTCTGGGAGCGATGGTTCTGATACAGCCATTAAGTCGCTCGAAGCAGAGCTGAGTGTATTGCGATCAGGTAATGCCGACTTGCAGACCCGTCTGGCTGTTGAAGAACATAAAGCCTCAGGATTGCCAGTGCGCGACACCGAGATCGCCAATCTTCGCGCCGAAATAGATGACCTTCGAGGCGCGAAGGAAACAATAGCAAGCGATCTTGCCAGCGCCAGAGAAACCAATCGATCGCAAGCGGAAACGCTCGTCGAATTGCGTGCCCGGCATGCTGCTTTTGAAGCTACTGCTGCCGCTCAAGCGTCGAAAGGCGAGACGCTTACCGCCGAAAAGGCACGCCTGGAAGAAGAACTTGCAGGTGCGCGAGGCCGGATCGACGAACGAGACGGTACAATCGCTACTCTAGAACAGGTTGTCGCAGCCCTGCGCGGCCAGTTGGAAAATGAGCGCCTGACGGTCGGCAATCTGCGAACCGAATGTGCGACGCTCCAAAATACATTGATGTCGGAACGGTCGACCACTGAAGAGAAACTTACACTTCTCGTCAACGCCAAAGAGCAGATGACAAATGAGTTCAAGGCTCTGTCGGGCGAATTGCTCAAAAACCACGGCGAGACCCTAACCAACCAGAACAAAGAGCAGCTTGCTAGCCTACTCGATCCCATGCGGTTGAAGCTCGCTGAGTTTCAGCAAGGATTACAAACAGCTCAGACTGAGGCCGCTAAGGAACAGGCAAGTCTTAAAGAACATATTCGCCTGCTCAGCGATGCAAGCCGACGGATGTCAAATGAAACGCAGAATCTTACCGTCGCCCTGAAGGGAAAGGCCCAGACGCAAGGCGCCTGGGGCGAAATGATCCTCTCGACAATACTCGAGAAGTCAGGGCTACGGAAAGACCATGAGTACCTTGTCCAGCAGCACGCCCTGAACGATGAAGGAGCCCGCCTGCGACCCGACGTGATTGTGTCGCTTCCCAATGATCAGAAGGTCGTCGTCGATGCCAAGGTGTCATTGACGGCCTTCGAACAAGCGGTCAATGCCGAGACCGAAGACTTGCGCGGGCTCGCTCTTAACCGACACCTTGATTCCATCAAGGGCCACATTAGAATTCTCGGTAGCAAGGACTATCAGAAGTATTCCGGTGGCAACCTTGATTACGTGATCATGTTCGTGCCCATCGAGGGTGCCTTGGCGTCGGCCCTGGACGCCGATCCAAGCATTAGCCTTACGGCCGCTGAGAACAATGTTGCTATCGCTACGCCAACCACTTTGATGATTGCACTGCGCACGATTGCCAGCCTCTGGCAGGTCGAGCGTCGCAATCGCAATGCCGATGACATCGCAGCCCGCGCCGGCAGGCTTTTCGACAAGTTCGTCGGCTTCGTCGATGATCTCACCACCGTTGGAAATCAAATCGACAGCTCCCGCCGCGCGCTCGACAGCGCTATGGGCAAGCTTTCAACTGGCACAGGTAATCTCGTTCGACAAGCAGATATGTTGAAGCAGCTGGGCGCGAAAACGCAGAAGAGTTTGCCAGCGGAACTATTGGCCGATTCTGGTCAATCAGAGCCAGCAATTACGACAACAGAAAACGAAAAACTTGCGCAGGACAACCATCCGTTGCTAATTACATGACCGTTCGATGGCTCTATAGCCCGAAAGGGCATGCCTCCTTCTACGAGCAGGAGGGCAATTGGTATGCACCTAACGGCCGCTGCGCCTATTTTCTAGAAAACAACTACGTCTACGAGACGAAGGGTGGGGCACCCGCATTTTACCGGGATGGCGACTGGTGGTTCACAATGGACGGCGAACCCGCTTTTTACTACGGATAGGTCGAGTCTATTTACTTCTCAAGGACAATTCCTGCCCACATGGCAAAGCAGCCCATCATCCCCAAGATGCCTATCGCGGAACGGGTCGAATATGTCGTCAATCTCGCCGTGCGCACGGGCGTCTTCTTCGACATCTGGTGGCTCTATCGTGGCCCGACGCGCGCTGATATCCTTCAGCAAATGAATGCCTGCCCTGATTTTTTCAGATTCGACGAACATGCCCATCTAGTGTCGATGATAATTCATCTCGCCGTTCTGCATGACAAGCGCGGCGACACCCTTGGCTTCGAGACCCTCATAGAAGATACGACTAATTCCCTTGGTGCCTCCCGGACGGCTGAACAATGCCAAAAGCTCCTGGAAGCCTACCAGCTTCTCACCAAGCATCATGATCTCATCTCGCGTGTGCGCCTTCTACGGCACAAGGCCTTCGCTCATCGCGATGCCAGCCAGAACTATAACGACGTATTCAGGGAAGCCGATCTCAAACCGAATGAACTGAAGCAACTCATAGACGACAGCCGCCGGATTGCCAATAAGCTTGCGGCCTGTCTCGGTCTCCAAGAGGGCATGCCGGACCAATTTGCCGTCGCGCACGCACGTCGTGTACTTGACGCCTTGAAATCGATTTGAGGCCTTCGCCCATGGCCTATTCGCCGGCGCAAGTTCAGAAACTCGACGATGGCGTAGACGAAATCGCCGAAAAGTGCGACACGCTTATCGTAGCATATCTTGAGCACCCTTACGCCAACGCCCGAGCTCTAAATATGTCCGCCACGGCTTTTCACGACGCCTTCAGATGCTAGAGCGCTGCATCGGAAACGTCTACATGCACCTGCCACCCGAACTAGACAGATTGCCTGAACGCAATGTGCGGCATGACGCGACCATTAATCTGCATGCATTCATCTTCAATCTATTCGGCAGCATCGACAATCGGGCTTGGATCTGGGTGAGCGAGAAGGCCGTGACAGACGCGAAGGGGCGTCCAATATCTCCCCGAGCAATTGGCTTTGGCGAAAAATGTATCGCAGTCCGGGCGTCTTTCTCACGGGCATTCCAGGAATACCTAGTGACTAGAAAGTCGTGGTTCGACCATCTGGAAAACTACCGGCATGCCCTGACACATCGCATACCACTTTATATTCCCCCTCACATCGTCCCGCCGGAGAATGTAGAAGCTTATGCTAGGCTTGAGCAGCAGAGAGTGGCGCCAGGCCTTGACGCTCCAGAATACGCCCGTCTATCGGCAGCCCAGGACGCCCTCGTGTCGTTCGAACCAATCATGACCCTCGCATTCGGAAAGAATGCGCCAACGGTGCCTTTTCACATTCAGATGCTCCAAGATTTCAACACGATCGATGAGCTGGGCAGAAAGATCTTGGATGAACTCCGGCGTTAGGAATATCGCCAGTAGTCACTAAAGCCAGTGGTGCCCACTGCCGGACTCGAACCGGCACGAGACTTTCGCCTCTCAGGATTTTAAGTCCTGTGTGTCTACCAATTCCACCAAGTGGGCAAAGGCGAGCGCTCGCAAGTGAACACTGCGTTCTTATTTACGAAACGAGCATGAAAGAAAGCACTGGGGTACCTTCAGTAGTCGACTCACTACCCATTTTCGAAAAGCAAACATTGGGGAAGATTGGCTACCAGCGAAGTATGTACCTGCCGCCGGCCGCACCCAACAGCGTCACAGCGACAATAGATCCTAGGTACCAGATGGCGACGTAGAGCGGCGAATCATCAACGCAATGAAGCGCGTAGATGAAGGCTCCGCTTCCGCTTGCAGAAAATCCAGCGACGGCCCCAGCTAAAGTAGGCGATCGCGGCGCACCGCGACGCAAGGCAGCTAGACTGGCAATTAGCGGGAGCAGAGAAATCAGCGCGATCAGAGAGATGCAGGAGAGAGGAGAGAAGCCTATAGCCTTGGTACCCCATTCTGCCGGCGGCAGTACGATGACTTCGGCCGCTACGGCCAGCAAGAGCGGCAAAAGCGCAAGAGACAGCCAAGGGAGGGAGCGAGAAGGTGCTTGCTCTGGTCGTGCCATTCGCAACAAAACTGAGAACCCCACCACCGCTACGCTGCCGCCAACTGCAAATTTAGCGAGATAACGCCAACTCTCTAGGGCAACCCAGATATCCGGCCGGATATGCAGGCCCGTCTTAAAGCTCAGCAAGGCAGCCACGAGGGATAACGGCAGCAGGACGGGAAGCACCTGCCTAGTGGAGGCTGAAGGTCGCGATAAATCCGTAACCAAGCCGCTGATGAGCTCGTCGGTATTCACGGTTCACTCTGTCGCGCCGCCCGGGCAAGAGCCGTCAGACCTCTGTGCAAAGCCACTCGGACGGCACCATCGCTCATGGCAAATTTCTGAGCCGTTTCGCTGATGCTAAGGCCCTCGAGCGAGATCGTCCGCACGACCTGACTTTGGCCTGGCGGCAACGTCCTCAAGTGCCGGTCAAGCGCGTCTGCTGACAACGTGTCTTCCGGCTCCGGCGCCACCAAAGTTTCCATGATGTCTTCGATTGGTACCATTACTCTCCGCCCACGACGGCGCAGATTGTCGATAAGCTTGTGCCGCGCAACCGCGCGTAGCCAGGGCAAAATTGGGCGGTCTACATCCCAGCTCCCGCGCTTGAGGTGAATGGCCAGCAGCGTTTCTTGCACGATGTCCTCCGCGTCGACCATTGGATATCCTTGCCGCGCTAACTCCTGGCGAACCCAGCTACGCAGCATAGAGCCAAGTATCGACAGCAGGCGGCGATAGGCAACAGGATCACCTGTCAGTGCCAGTCGCATCAGCCCTGCAACGTTGTTTTCCAACTCAGTCAAGTTGATATCGGAGGTACGAAATGGCGCCCATTGTTGTTACGTATCGCAATTTTATAGGTTAACAGTCCTGGCACGTTCTTAAAGCCGTACCAACCCGGCTCACTGTTTTCCAAGATTGTACCCTTTGACCAAGGCGTAAATGGCCGGGATCACGACCAAGGTCAGAATGGTCGATGAGACCATGCCCCCAATCATCGGAACAGCAATTCTTTGCATGATCTCTGAGCCTGTTCCATGGCTCCATAGGATGGGCAGAAGGCTGGCCATGATCGCGACGACCGTCATCATCTTCGGCCGCACGCGTTCGACGGCGCCTTCAATGATGGCGGCGTACAGATCGGCCTTGGTGATGATAGAGCCGTCCCGTTGACGACGTTCCTTGATCTCCTCCCAGGCATGGTCAAGATAGATCAGCATGACCACGCCAGTCTCCGCAGCGACACCTGCCAGGGCGATGAACCCAACCGCGACCGCGACACTCATGTTGAAGCCCATGATATGCATGAGCCAAAAACCGCCCACCAATGAGAATGGCAGCGAGAGCATCACAATCAAGGTCTCGGCCAGTCGTTTAAAGTTCAGGTAAAGCAGCAGGAAGATGATCAAGAGGGTCACGGGAACGACGACCTGAAGGCGCTTCTCTGCGCGCTCGAGGTACTCGAACTGGCCGCTCCAGACGGCGAAATAGCCGGGCGGAAACTTCACTTCTCGTTCCACGGCCTGGCGGGCGTCCGCAACATACCCGCCGAGATCCCGGTCACGGATGTCAATGTAGACGTAGAGTGCCAAGAGGGCGTTCTCGGTCCGAATGATGGATGGTCCCTGCGATAGCTCAACCTTGGCCAGTTCTCCCAAGGGAATGGCAGAGCCGGACGGCGTGTCGATCAGCACTTGCTTGGCAATTGCAGCTGGATCACTGCGAAGACTTCTCGGGTATCGCAGATTGACGCTGAACCGCTCACGTCCCTCGACCGTGGTTGTGACCGTTTCCCCGCCAAGCGCCATGGCGATGGAGTTCTGGAATTTCTCCACGCTGACGCCATAACGGGCCAGCAAACTGCGATCCGGAACGATGTTCAGATAGTAGCTGCCGAGGACCCGCTCGGCGAAGGCACTGGATGTTCCCGGCACTTTGCGGATGACGGCCTCAATCTGGCGGGCGAGATCGTCCATCGTTTTAAGGTCTGTACCGATGATCTTGATTCCGACCGGCGTTCTAATGCCTGTCGAAAGCATGTCGATCCTGGCCTTGATTGGCATGGTCCAGGCATTGCTGACGCCGGGAAACTGCAACGCACTGTCCATTTGAGCGATCAGCGAATCCGTTGTAACACCCGGCCGCCATTCGGCTTGAGGCTTCAACTGGATGACGGTTTCGAACATCTCGGTTGGAGCCGGATCGGTCGCGGTCGCCGCGCGGCCAGCCTTCCCGAAGACCGATTCCACTTCCGGGAACGTCTTGATGATCTTGTTCTGGGTCTGCAGAAGTTCTGTCGCCTTGGTCACCGAGATGCCCGGTAACGTGGTCGGCATATACATCAATGTGCCTTCATTGAGGGTCGGCATGAACTCACTGCCCAATTGCCGTATCGGATAGATCGTTGCCGCCAAAGCTACCAGCGCCACGAGAATGGTCAGCACCTTCGCTTTCAGGACCACTCTGATGACGGGGCGATAGAGCCAAATCAGGAGGCGGTTCACCGGGTTCCGGGATTCCGGGATGATCTTCCCGCGCACGAACAGGATCATCAGGACCGGCACCAAAGTGATGGAGAGAAACGCCGCTCCCGCCATGGCGAATGTCTTGGTGAATGCCAACGGCTTGAACATGCGCCCTTCCTGAGCCTCCAAAGTGAAGACCGGAAGGAACGACACCGTGATGATCAACAGGCTGAAGAAGAGTGCCGGCCCAACCTCACAAGCTGCCTCAATGATGGCGTGAACGCGAGACTTGCCCGGCACCAATTTCTCCAGGTGCTTGTGAGCGTTCTCGATCATGACGATGGCGGCGTCGATCATCGCGCCGACGGCAATGGCGACCCCGCCCAAACTCATGATGTTGGAGCTGACGCCCATCGCCCGCATGATGATCATGGCGACCAGGACGCCAACAGGCAGCATGATGATGGCGACTAGGGCACTCCTGAGATGCAGCAGAAAGACGAAACAGACGATCGCAACGACGATGCTCTCTTCGATCAGGGTGCCTTTCAGGTTCTCAATGGCGCGGTGGATAAGGTCCGACCTGTCATAGACGGTCTTGATTTCGACCCCGTCCGGCAAGCCTTTTGCGATGTCGGAAATTTTAGCCTTCACGTTGTCGATGACATCGAGGGCGTTCTCGCCGAACCGCTGCAGGGCGATGCCGCTGACAACCTCGCCTTCACCGTTCAACTCGGTAATCCCGCGACGTTCATCCGGTCCGAGTTCGACCCTGGCCACGTCTGATAACGCGACCGGAACGCCATCCTTCGTTTTGAGAACAACCTTCGCCAGATCGTCGATGCCGGTCAGATAGCCTTTGCCGCGGACGACATATTCCGTTTCAGCCATCTCGATGGTTCTGCCGCCGACGTCCATATTGCTGGCGCGAATGGCTTCGCGGACCTGGTCAAGGGTGATGTCATAGGCCCGCAAGCGGATGGGATCGACGACGACCTGGTATTGCTGGGCGAATCCGCCGACGCTTGCGACCTCGGATACGCCGGAAGCCTTGGCGATTTGATACCGGGCATACCAATCCTGAACTGTCCGCAACTCAGCCAAGGACTGGTTTGCACCGACCAGAGCGTATTGATAGACCCAGCCGACACCCGTGGCATCGGGGCCAAGCGACGGCTTGACCGCCGGGGGTAGCGTCTTCTGGGCGAAATTCAGGTATTCCAGAACACGACTTCTGGCCCAATAGATGTCCGTGCCGTCTTCGAAGATGATGTAGACGAAGGATGCGCCGAAGAACGAGAAGCCACGCACGGCCTTTGACTTCGGCACGCTGATCATGGCTGTGGTCAGAGGGTAAGTGACCTGATCCTCGACGACCTGAGGCGCTTGGCCAGGATAATCCGTGTAGACGATGACCTGCGTGTCGGATAGGTCAGGGATCGCATCCAGGGGGATGGTGCGAACCGCGTAAACACCCGCAACCACGATGAAGGCGGTACCGAGCAACACCAGGAAGATGTTGCGACTGGACCAGCGGATGACGGCGCCAATCATGGCTGTTGCTCCGCCTTAGTAGTAGACCGGGGTGCCGAGGTGCGAGGTTGGTCATCCCTGCCCACAAACGCCCGCAAGGCAGCCTGCAAGTTGCTTTCCGCATCGATCAGGAAGTTGGCGCTGACGACGACATTTTCTCCGGCCGTCAACCCTTCAAGAACCTCAGCGCTACCGTCTGCGCGGCCACCCAGGCGAACCGGGCGGGGTTCGAACTTGCCGTTGCCCAGCGCGACCAGCACCGTTTGGTGCTCGCCATCGTCCAGCACGGCGCTTTCGGGAACGCTCAGGGTGGCAACATCCGTGAGGTGGGTGGCGATATCTATGTCGGCATACATGCCGGACCGGAACTGCAGGTTCTTGTTGTCCAGTTCGATCCGCACCTTGGCGGTGCGTGTCGCCATTGATATCTCCGGATAGATGAGGCTGACGGTGCCGGAGAATGTCTTGCCCGGATAGGCCGAGAAGGCGATACGAGCTTGCTGGCCAGGTTCGATAGCGGCGAGGTCGCGCTCGTAAATCTCGGCAATGACCCAGACATGACGCAAGTCCAGCAGCCGATACAGCGTGTCGCCGGCCTTGATCCAAGCGCCTTGAATGACGGTTTTCTCGACAACCTGCCCGGCGCCGGAGGCGTAGATCCCGGTCGTCGTCGGCACTGCCCGTTGATCCTGCAGCTCAGCGACCTGCTGTTTGGATAGCCCCTGGTTCTGAAGGCGCTCCAAAGCGACCTGCACCAGCTCCGGTGATTGCTTTATGGCTGTGAGATAGTTTCGTTGCGCTGCCCGAAGGTCCGGGCTGCTGATCTCCAGGAGTTTCTGTCCTTTCTCAACCTGGTCACCGGTCTTGGAAACGTAGAGCTTGTCGACCCAGCCATCGAAGCGGCTGGAGATAGCAATCTGGCGCGACTCATCGGGCTGGACTGATCCCACCGCGCGAATGGTCCGGGAGAGTTGCTTCTCAACAGCCGGCGCAGTCATCACGCCGAGCTTCTGGATCTTGTCCAGGCTGACATTGACGACGTTTCCTTCACTGACGCCGCCGTCCTCATAGACGGGGATGTAATCCATCCCCATGGAATCCTGCTTCGGCTCGTAGGAGATGTCGGGTAACCCCATCGGATTACGGTAATAGAGGGGC
>CAZUAL010000011.1:0-295 GCA_964618305.1 uncultured Dongia sp.
GCCCTGGAGCTTCTTTTCGGATTCAAGGCCCAGCCAGCGCGCCTGGGCGCCGGTCGCAATGATGAGCGTCTCGGCGACATAGATGTCGCCGGAATCGCCCTGGCAGCGGAACGGCCGGCGCGTGACGTCGACATCGACGATCGTGTCGAAGATCGTCTCTGTGCCGACATGCTCGGCCTGCTTCTGCATCTGCTCCATGAGCCAGGGGCCTTGGATGACGTCGGCAAAGCCCGGGTAATTCTCGACATCGGTGGTGATGGTAAGCTGCCCGCCCGGCTGGATGCCCTGAACCAGG
>CAZUAL010000011.1:305-30096 GCA_964618305.1 uncultured Dongia sp.
GCGCGCGCGGTGTAGATCGCGGCGGTATAGCCGGCCGGGCCGGAGCCGATGATGAGGACCTTGGTTCTGATTTCCTGGGGCATGGCGCTCAATTCCTTGGGTACGTCGCGGGGCATATCGCCGACTTTCGCCATTTCCCAGGCGCCAGACTCGGATATCTGCCAGATCGTTCTTAAAGAATAGGGGTTGGGGGCGTTGATTCCAAGCCATGCAATCACGGCATATGGGCCAAAAAACGCCACTTAAGCCCCTGAAATCCGCGAAAATGAGCTATGTCATTGGCGAATAAGGGTGCATTCGGCCGACCGATTTTTCCGTCCGATCTGATCGTTTTTCTCGATCATGGAAGAAAGCAGACTGAGTTGACCGGATGGGCCGAATTGGGGCTTATCACCCTGGGAAAAAAGGCGATATGAGACTTCAAGG
The DNA here is from genome assembly GCA_964618305.1 of uncultured Dongia sp. Classification (GTDB taxonomy): domain Bacteria; phylum Pseudomonadota; class Alphaproteobacteria; order Dongiales; family Dongiaceae; genus Dongia. The sequence goes on from CAZUAL010000011.1 coordinate 732, forward strand.
GGGAAGGAAAACCGATGGATGGCGGGATCGATCTTGCCGCTTATCTGAGGCGCATTGGCCTTTCCACCCCGATTGTGTCCCCTGCGGCGCCTTCGGCTGACCTGCTCCGTGACCTACATTGGCGCCATGCCAGCACGATTACTTTCGAGAATCTCGATGTCCTTCTCGGGCGGCCGATCAGCCTCGATCTCGCGGCCATCTCGGCCAAACTCGTCGATGCCGGGCGCGGCGGTTATTGCTTCGAGCAGAACAGCCTCTTCCAGGCAGCACTCCGGGCGCTGGGCTTCGGGGTCTCGGCGATGGCGGCGCGGGTCTGGTGGGGGCGGGACGCAGTGAGCCTGCCGCCCTGCACGCACATGACGCTGCTGGCGGATGCCGGCGGCGCGCGCTTTCTTTGCGACGTCGGATTTGGCGGGCTCACCTTGCCCCAGCCCTTGCGCTGGGTGATGGGCGAGGCGCAGGCGACCAGCCACGAGACCTACCGCCTCGCGCCCCTCGATGATCCGCGGGTCCCAGGCGAGATCGCGCTCGAGGCTTTGATCGAGGGCGGGGAGGCCGGCACGAAATGGGAGCGGCTCTATTCGTTCCTGCCGCAGGCGGTCAATCCGGCCGATTTCAACCTCGCCAACTGGTTCGTCTCGACGCATCCCGAGTCCTTCTTCACCAGGACGCTGATCGCGGCGATGCCGGTCGCGGGCGGGCGGCAGGTGCTGCAGCACCGGAAAACCACGTTCCGGACTCCGGGCAGGGGTGAGACCAGCCGGGAACTTGCCGGCGCGGAAGACCTTGCCTCCCTGCTCCAGGGGACCTTCGGGCTTTCGCTCGGAACGGCGGAAATTCGGCGCCTTTGGGACGCCACAGGTTCAGCACACGCTGCACTAGCGAAATAAAATAACCTGCAATATAATTGCGCGATCCGGTGCGATTCGGGGGGTTCATTACATGCGGCGCGCAAAGCTCGACAAGATCGACCTCAAGATCCTCGCTGATCTCCAGGCCGACGGGCGGATGACCAATGTCGATCTCGCCAAGCGCGCCGGCATCTCCGCCCCGCCTTGCCTGCGCCGCGTCCGCGCGCTCGAGAAAGCGGGCTATCTCAAAGGCTATCACGCCGACGTCAATGCCGAGGCGCTGGGCTTCGGCGTCACCGTCTTCGCGCAGGTGGGCCTCTCCAGCCAGGCGGAGACCGATCTCAAGGCCTTCGAGGCACGGGTCCTCACCTGGCCGCAGGTGCGCGAGTGCCACATGCTGGCGGGCGAGACGGACTTCCTGCTGAAGATCGTCGCCCACGATTGGGATTCCTATCAGCGTTTTCTCACCACCTGCCTCACCGCGGCGCCCAATGTCAGCCACGTCAAATCGGCGCTCGCCATCCGCACGGCGAAGAACGAGCCCGGCGTGCCGATCGACGTCGAAGGCGGCGAAGAGCCGCGCGGCGAAGACATCTAAATTCTGAGATCGACGATCTGCTGACGCAGCCAGGCATGCGCCGGGTCCGCCTGCGCGCGCGGATGCCAGGCCATGTGCACGGCGAAACCTTCCAGCGGGAAGGGCGGCGCAAAGAGCGTGAGCCGGTCGGAAAAGCGCCGTGCCAGGCGCGCCGGCAGCGTGGCGACGAGATCGCTCTGCGCCACGAATTGCGGCGCCAGTAGGAAATTGGTGATGGAAAGAGCGACGCGCCGCTTGCGCCCGAGGGCGGCCAGCGTTTCGTCGACCGTGCCGACGAAGCCACCGCCGGCCGGTGACACCAGCAGATGCTGCGCGGCGCAGAAACCGTCGAGCGTCTGCAGTTCATCGCCCAGCGGATGGTCCGGCCGCGCCAGGCTCAAGAACGTCTCGTCATAAATGCGGCGGCTCATCAGCGAGCCGGGGAGGATCGCCGGGTTGAGGAGGGCAAGGTCGATCTCGCCGGTCGCCATCTTGTCCTCGAGCCTGCCGGAATCCGGCGGCAGCAACGCTAGGCGCACGCCCGGCGCCGCCTGGAAAAGATGCTGGGAGAGCGGCACGCAGAGCGCCGCCTGAATTCCGTCGGTCGAGGCGATGCGGAACGTGTCATCGGCCGATAGCGGGTCGAAAGGCTGGTGCGCGGCGATGAGCGCGTTCATCTCGGTCAGCAGCCGCCGCAAGGGCTGCTGCAATTCCAGGGCGCGAGGGGTCGGCACCATCCCACGCCCGGCCGGCAGCAGCAGCGGATCGGAAAGGAGTTCCCGAAGCTGGCGCAGCTGCGCCGACAGGGCTGGCTGTGACAATCCCAGCCGCCTTGCCGCCCGCGTCACATGCCGCTCGGCGAGCAAGGTGTCGAGCGCCACCAGGAGGTTGAGGTCGATCCGCTGCAGGCTCATAGATATCCAAATAGATTATATCTCTTATACAAGCAATCCATTGGATGAATGACGAGGTGCTGCCTAGCTTGTGATCCGACCAGGAAGTGGAAGGAGAACAGCAGATGTCTCAAGCGGGGCAACGGATACTGATCATCGGCGGCAGCGCCGGCATGGGGCTTGCCGCCGCGCGGCGCCTGGCGGCGGAGGGCGATACCGTCATCATCGCCGGAAGATCGCAGGAGCGCATCGACCGGGCTCTGCAAGGGCTCCCCGCCGGAACTGCCGGCCATGCCGCTGATTACAGAGATGCCAATTCCCTGGCGGCACTCTATCGGCAGGTCGGCGCCTTCGACCATCTCGTCCTCGCGGCATCGAGCGATGCGGCCTGGGGGCCATTCACGAACGTCACGGCGGATACTTTGCGCCGCGCGTTGGAAGGCAAGCTCATCGGCTATTGGCAGGCGTTGCAACTCGCCCTGCCGCTTGTGCGGCGCGACGGTTCGGTAACGCTGCTGGGTGGCGCCGCCGCGCGCACCGCCATGCCCGGCACGGCCGGACTGGCCGCCGTCAACGGCGCCATCAACCAGATGGCGCAGACTCTGGCGCGCGAACTGGCGCCGCTGCGGGTCAACGTCATTTCACCGGGTCTTGTCGACACGCCGGCCTACGATCATCTGCCGGCGGAAGCGAAGGCCGGCCTGTTCGCGGGAATCGCGCGTTCGCTCCCCGTCGGGCGGACGGGCGAAGCGGATGAAATCGCCGCCGCCATCGCCTTCGTCATTCGCAATGGCTTTACCACCGGCGCCATCATCGATGTCGATGGTGGCGCGCGCATGGCCGCTTGAATTGCAGAAAGTCGATATGAACATGAAAGTCTTTATTCTCCATGCCCATCCCGAACCGAAGAGCTTCAATGGCGCCCTGTTCCGCACGGCGCAATCGGCGCTCGCCCAGGCTGGACACGACGTCATCACAAGCGATCTCTATGCGATGCGCTTCGGCCCGGTTTCAGACCGCTCGAACTTCACCAGCGTGGCCAATCCCGACTTCCTCAAGCTGCAGATCGAGGAAAGCCATGCCACCGAGCACAATGGCTTTGCGCCGGAGATCGAAGCGGAGATCGCGAAGCTCGAGGCCAGCGATCTCTGGATCCTGCAATTTCCGCTGTGGTGGTTCGGCATGCCTGGGATCATGAAGGGCTGGATGGACCGCGTCCTTGCCATGGGGCGCGTCTATGGTGGCGGGCGTATCTATGAAAACGGCCGCTATCGCGGTCGCAAGGCCATGATATCGGTGACGACCGGTGGGCCGGAAACGGCCTATGCGAAGGACGGCCTGCATGGTGACATCCACGGCATCCTGCGCCCCATGCATCGCGGGATCTTCCAGTTTCTCGGCTTCGATGTCCTGGCGCCGCAAGTCCATTACGGCCCGGTTCGCGTCGAGGAAAGCCTGCGCAAGGAATGGCTCGACGCCTATGCGGCGCGCCTCAGGCAAATCGAGGGAGAAGCGCCGATCGACGTCGGCCCCTATTGATCAGGCCGAATATTCGAAGCCGAAATCGGCCGGGCGCTGGCGGCCGCGGAATGTGACGCCGAGATCGACTAGGCTGCCGTCGGGGAGTGCCGCCTGGGCGTGGCAGTCGATCCCTTGGAAAAGGCGGACGTCGCATCCGTCGATGAAAAAATCGGCAAAGCGCAGGATCGGGTTTCGCTTGGGAGCGGGCGGCAGGGCCGCCAGCGACGCCGTGAGGGCGGCGCCGGCGCTGGGCTGCGTCACCCGCGGATCCGACATGAAATCGATCGCCATACCCATCTTGACCTCCACCAATGCACCGGGGCCGCAGGGGCCGTCGGTGCGAACGACTTGTTGATTGGTGTAGGTGGCGGGCCGTTCGGTTTGTGATCGGCTTCACAGGCTGGTCCGCCGATACCCGCCGGCAGCGCGCCGGCAGGTCGTCGGATTAGCGGCCTTCGCGCCGCCAGGCGGCAAGGACCAGGCCGATGGCAAGGGCAAGGGCGGCCCAGGCGGGCAGCAAGGGTGCCTGGGCGATGCCGGTCATGACATAATCCTCGTTCCGGACAAACCCCAGCCAGTTGGCGCCGGCGCGTTCGCCCTTCTTGCCGACGCGGCGCAGGTCCGGCACGCCGGCATCAGGCAGGATGCTGTCGCCGCCGCCGGATGCGGCCATGAGCGGCTGCAAGGGCAGGAGGCTTGCGCGCGGATCGGCGAATTCCCTGGAATTGATTTCGCCCAAAGCCGCGAAGGCGTCGCGCGTGCCGTCACTGACGCGGTAGAGACCCTGGTCACTTGCCGCCAGCGTGGCGGTGGCGCGGCCGCGGCCGATATCCTTGAGATGCGTCGTCTCGGTGCTGCCGTCGGGCCGTGTCACGGTGACGTTTATATTGTCCTGGGCGCTGAGGCTGCGCCGTTCGATTTCCAGCTTGCCGTCGATCGCGGTGGCGCGGAGATCCTCTTCCTCCAGATCCGGCTCCTGCATCAGCCAGTGTGCCGTGCGGCGCACGAGTTCCGCCTGCGGCCCGCCGCCTTCGAAGCCCTTCGACCAGAGCCAGAGATGGTCGGAGAAGATCTGCGCCACCCGCCCCTTCTCGACCCGGTTGAGGACGAGGAGCGGCATGTCGCCGACGCCGTTCATCAATACCTCGCCTTGCGCACTGGTGGCGGCGATCTGCCGGAACCAGCGACCCCAGGTCGGCGCGGCGGCGGGATCGGCCAGCAGGTCGGCCGTCACCGGATGGCGTTTGCCGACATCGCTCAACGTCGGCTTGAAGGCCTGATTGATGATCTCGCCGGTCGGCTGCGCGGCGAAGATCGGCGTGAGCGGCGTGCGATAGAGGCTGAACTGCCCGACCGCCGTCGGCCCCGCCGATTCCAGCACCGCGCCGCCATTCGCCACATAATCGGCGATATGGGTGAAGTATTCGTCCGGCAGGATGCCGAGATGCTCGAACCGGTCGAAGATGATGAGGTCGAATTCCTTCAGCTTGACGTCGAAAAGCTCGTCATAGGGGAAGGCGATCAGCGCCAACTCGTTGATCGGCGTCGCATCCTGCTTGTTGGGTGGCCGCAGAATGGTGAAGTGGATGAGGCTCACCGACGGATCCGACTTCAGGAGGTTGCGCCAGCTCCGTTCGCCGGGATAGGGCTCGCCGGAAATGAGCAGCACCTTCAACTGGTCGCGCACGCCGTTGACCGTGAGCACGGCGCGGTTGTTGAGACGCGTCAGTTCGGAAGGCCCGTCATCCGTTTCCAGTTCGAAGACCGTCTGGCCGCCATGCTCCAGGCCCAGCGACAAGGTCGTCTCGCGCCCGGTGACGACGGGAATGGGCGCCAGGGGCACGCCGTCGCGCTTGACGCGGATGGTCGCCGGGGCGCCCATGCTGCCGCCCAGATCGTCGACGCGCAGCTTGACCGCGACCGGCTTGTCGACCAGGCCGAAACTCGGCGCCTCGATGAGTTCGATGCGGCGGTCGCCTTTCTTCGGATCGTCGGTCGTAAGAAGATGGACCGGCGCGTCGATGCCGAGATCGGCCAGCGCCGCCGGCACGTCGTGGATCTGGCCGTCACTGACGATGGCGATGCCGGCGATCCGCGCGAGCGGCAGGTCGGCGAGGCCCCGGCGCAGGGCATCGAACAATTGCGTGCCCTTTTCCGCCGTATCCGGTCCGGCGCCGGCATCGATCACCTTGACTTCGAGATCGCCGAGCTTGCCGAGCTTGGCGGAAAGCTCGCTCACAGCCTTCGCGGCAACGGCGGCGCGTTCACCGATCGTCTGTGAGGGCGAGTGATCGACAAGGACGATGGCGATGTCCTTCTGATAGTTCCGCTTCTCCTCGATCATGCTGGGATCGGCGAGCGCGGCGACGAGGCTGAGTGCGGCCAGGAGGCGCAGGGTGGCACCGCGCGCACGCCTCCACAGCGCCAGCGCGAAGAGCAGCGCGAACAACAGGGAAAGGCCGGCAAGCAGCGCCGGCGGCAGCAGCGGGTTGAAGACGATCGAATAGCCGTTCCAGGAAAGGTCGGTCATTGCCCCAGCCTCTCCAAGATTGCCGGCACATGGACCTGGTCTTCCTTGTATTTGCCGGTCAGCGCATAGATAACGAGGTTGATACCGAAGCGGTAGGCAAGCTCGCGCTGCCGTTCGCCGCCCGGTGTCACGGGAAAGAGCGGCTGGCCGTAATCGTCGATCGCCCAGGCGGCGGCATAATCGTTGCCGCCGATGAGGACGGAGGCGACGCCGTCATTGAGATGGTTCTGCGAACTGTCGATCCAGAGCGTGCCGCCGACCCAGCGGCCCGGAAATTCCTTGAGCAGGTAGAACGAGCGGGTCAGCACATGGTCGGCGGCGACAGGCGCCAGCGGCGGTATTTCCAGCCCGCCCGTGATTTCCTGCAGCCGCATGGCGCCGGGCCCAAGCCCGCCGGTAATGCCGACGATATTCTGGTCCGCCGTGTCGAACAGAATGAGGCCGCCCCCCGCGATGTAGCGGTTGATCTCGCTCACCGCGCGGTCGCTCAGCGTGCCGGCCGATCCGGCAACGGGCCAATAGAGGATCGGATAGAAATCGAGCGTGTCGACATTGAGATCGATGCCGACGGGTTCGCCCATGTCGGCTGCCGTGCGCTCGATAAGGCGCGTGGTGAGGCCAAGCAGCCCGGCGCGGCTGGTCGCGTCGACATTGGGAACGCCGGTGCGGACATAGGCAAGATGCGTCGTGTCCGCCGCCTGCATGATTTCCTCGTCGCTCATCGGCTGCACGACATTGGTTTGCCCGCCGGCATTTGCCTGCTGGGCAAAGGATTGTTGCGGCGCGCCAATGCCAATGAAGATGACGGCAAGAAGGGCGGCGGTCGTCGCGGCGCCATGGGCGCGATAGCCGATGAGGCCGCGCATGAGGAGGCTGACAATTGCGTCGGCGGCGAGGAGCAGGGCGGCCGCCAGCAGCAGCCACGGCTTCCAGTCGATGGCGGTGGACTTACTGAGCGGTTCCAGCGTCAGGCCGAGCGGTGCCATAACCGGCAGGTTGGCGCTGAGATTGAGCGCCTTGCGGGCCTGGTTCGGTCCATAGAGGCCGGCCGGATGCAGCTCGTTGGTGAACTGCTTCATATAGTCTTCGGTGGAAAGCGGCGTAATGCTGCTTGGAGCGGGGCAAAGGCGCCCGAAACCGTCCAGCACCTGGCTCGGCGGCAGCGGCGCTTTCTTGTCGACGCCAACGCTCGCAACGCCCGAGGCGAGCAGGACCAGGCGATTGAGCATTTCGACATAAAGGCCGGAGATGGCAAGGTTCGACCAGGCCTTGTTGGCGCTGACGTGGAAGAGGACGATATAGCCGTCGCCGCGCTTGGCGCCGGTCACCAGGGGTGTCCCGTCGCTTAGCCGCGCCCAGGTCTTGTTGCCAAGGTCGATATCCGGCTGCGCCAGCACCTGCCGCTCCACCGTCACGTCTTTCGGAATGTCGAGACCGAAGAAGGGCGAGCCGGCCGGGAAGGGCGCCAGGCGCGCCGGCTCACTCCAACTCATCGCGCCGCCGAGAACACGGTCGCCCTGGCGCAGGCGGACGGGGAGCAGATCGTCATCGGCGTTGAGCGCCAGACGGTCGCCGGCGAAGCGGATGAGCGTGCCGCCCTTTTCGATCCATCCGGCAAGTTCGGCGCGCTCGCCGTCGCTGAGCTTGCTGCCGTCCGGCAGGATCATGACCGACAGCGGCTGCTTGTTGAGGTCGGTCACCGTGCCGACGCGCAGTTCATTGAGTGGCTGCAGGGCGCGTTCGACATAATAGAGTTCGCCAAGAAGCGGCTGCCGTGCCGCGGCGGCATTGTCGGTGACGACACCGATCGGCTTCGCGCCCGCCATGTCGTCGAGTAGCACGATGGCGCCGGCATGGCCGCTCTCGGCCTCCGCCGGCAATTGCAGCGCCACGGCGCCTACACGGCTGCGCAATTCCAGCGGCAGGGCGACGCTCGCTTCGACCTGGTTCTGGCTGCTGCCGAATTTTGCCTGGCCGAGGCCGATCGCCCGCCCGTCGCGGTCCTGGATGCGCAGCGTCATTTCCTGCGCCGCGCCAACGAAGGGCCGCTCGACCTTCAGCTTGAGGCCAGCGGCGTCGATCTTCGCCGGACGCAGGATGACCGGCAGGTCGCGCGGCCCGACGATGCGCAAGGCGCCGTGCTTTTCGAGGCTAGCCGCCAGCAGCGCGTCGGCATCACCCGGCAGGCCGACGCCGTCGCTCAGCCACACCGAATTGAGATCGTCCGGCAGGTTGAGCTTGTCGATGACGTCGCGGGCGAGGTCACGCCGCCCCTGCCAAGGTTGCGGCACGAGATTGGCAACGAGCGCCTTGGCTTGCGGCGGGGCAAGTTTGTCGGGCGCGGTGAGGCCGCTTTGGCCAAGTACCGGCGCCGTCGGCAGTACCAGAACGTCGCGGTTTTCGCGCGCCGCCTGATCGATGAGGCTTTCGGCCGTTCCCAGCGTCTCGCGCCAATGCGGTGCCGCCGACCAGCCATTGTCGACGACGAGGAGCAGCGGACCGGAGCGCGCGAAGTTCTGTCCGGCATTCCAGACCGGATGCGACAGGGCGGCGATCACCAGTGCCGCGATGACGACGCGCAGCAGGATCAGCCACCAGGGCGTGCGATGCGGTGTTTCCTCGCGCGGGATGAGGCCGATCAGCAGTCGGACAGCCGGAAAGTGGATGCGCTTCGGGCTGGGCGGTGTCAGGCGCAACAGCCACCACAGGATGGGGAGGGCCAGAAAGGCCAGAAGCAGCGCCGGTGTCAGGAACGAAAGATTGCCGATATTCATCGCCGCAACCTGCGATCCGCCGCGAGCCATTGATAGAGGGCGAGCACGGCAGCGGCCGGCGAGCCGTCGGTCGCGTGCACGGTCATGCTCCAGCCGGCATGGCGCGCGAGATCGCGCAAGGCATCCTGGTGTGCCGCAAGGCGTTCGATATAGTCAGCGCGGATCGATTCCGTGCGGCTCATCAACACGTCGCCATCCTTCTCGAGGCCGAGGAAGCGGATGCGGCCGGTGAAGGGCATGCTCTGTTCAGCCGGGTCGAGCACCTGCAGCAGGTGGCCATGCACGTTGCGGCGGGCGAGGCCGCCGATCACCTTCTGCCAATCATCGGGCGGTGACAGGAAGTCGCTGACGATGATGGCATGCGCATGGGCCGGCAGATCGACCGGCGGCGGCAGGCTCGGCGCTGTGGCAGGATTGCGGGCGTCGATGAAAAGCTGTTCGGCAAGGCGCTCCGTCACCTGGCGGCCGGCGCTGGGTGGTTCGGCATGGCCCAGCAGACCGACGCGCTCGCCAGCGCGTGAAAGAACGCTCGCCAAGGCCAGGGCCAGGATCTGACCGCGGGCGGATTTTTCCGGCAGGTCGCGGCGGCTTGCATAGTTCATCGAGGGCGAGAGATCGCACCAGAGATAGACGCTCTGCGATGCCGACCATTCGAGCTGGCGGAGATAGAGCTTGTCGGTCTTGGCCGACGCGCGCCAATCGAGGCGCTTCAATTCATCGCCCGCGTAATAGGGGCGGTATTGCCAGAAGACCTCGCCCGGCCCGGTGCGGCGCCTGCCGTGGACGCCTTGCTCGACGGTCGCCGCGATCCGCTCGGCGGCCAGCAGGAGCGGCGGCAGGCGTTCGGCCGCCGCCGCCGCTTCCGCCTTCTGGCGGTCGCGGGCGAGGAATGCCTCCTTCAGATCGGATGTGCTGCCGAGCGCCACGCGGTCATCAATCCAGTTGGTCGACCAGCCGGTCGATGATGCCGCCAAGCGTCACGCCTTCCGCCCGCGCGCCGTAATTGAGCGCGATGCGGTGCCGGAGGACCGGATGCGCCAGCGCCGCCACGTCGTCGATCGACGGGCTGAAGCGGCCCTGCATCAAGGCGCGGGCGCGGGTGGCGAGCATCAGGGCCTGGCCGGCGCGGGGACCGGGACCCCAGGCAAGGCTCGTGCGCACCGCGTCGATCTCGCTCGTTTCCGGCCGGCCGGCGCGCACCACGCGCAGGATGGCATCGACCACCTTCTCGCCCACCGGAATGCGGCGGACAAGGCGCTGGGCCGCCATCAACTCGTTGGCACTCAGCACTGTGGCGGCCTCGGCATCGGCGGCGCCGGTGGTGACGATCAGCATCTGCCGCTCGGCTTCGACGGTCGGATAATGCACGTCGATCTGCATCAGGAACCGGTCGAGCTGCGCTTCGGGCAGCGGATAGGTGCCTTCCTGCTCCAGGGGGTTCTGGGTCGCCAGCACATGGAAGGGCTGCGGCAGCGCATGGGTGTGGCCGCCGACGGAAACCTTGTGTTCCTGCATCGCCTGCAGCAACGCCGATTGCGTGCGGGGGCTCGCCCGGTTGATTTCGTCGGCCATCAGCAGCTGGCTGAAGACGGGGCCCTTGATGAAGCGGAACGAGCGCTTGCCGCTGTCGCTTTCCTCGAGCACTTCGGAGCCGATGATGTCCGCCGGCATCAGGTCGGGCGTGCATTGGACGCGCTTGGCGTCGAGGCCAAGCACCCGCCCCAGGCAATCGACCAGGCGGGTCTTGGCAAGGCCCGGCACGCCGATGAGGAGGACATGGCCGCCCGCCAGCAGGCTGATCAGCGATTGTTCGACCGTTTCCTCCTGGCCGAAGATGATCTGCCCGATATTGGTCCGGACTTGGGTCAGGCGCCGGCTCAGGTTCTCGATCTCGGCGCCGAGATCGCCCGCATCCGGGGTGGCGGCGAGCCCGGCCGACGGGCCGGAAGCGGCGGAAAGGCTGGATTCGGTACTGGCCAAGTCGGCCTCCTTGTACTCGTCAGGGAATGGCTTATCTTTTCTTTAGATTTCAGAAGCGTAGCGCCAGGCAAGGGGCGATGTCCAACCTCGAATTCAGCAATGTCGACTTCAGCAAGCTGCCCTCCTGCGGGGATTTCGATTTCCGCATCGCCCGGGACGGCACCTGGTTCTATCGTGGCTCGCCGATCGGACGTAAACCCTTGGTGCGCCTATTCTCCACGGTATTGCGGCGAGAAAATGACGGTTCCTACTGGCTGGTGACCCCGGTCGAGCGCGGCCGGATCACGGTCGACGACGCTCCATTCGTCGCCGTCGAGTTGAAGGCTGAAGGCACCGGGCGGGAACAGGTTCTTTCCTTCCGCACCAATGTCGAGGATTGGGTGAGCGCCGATGCCGAGCACCCGATCCGGGTCGAACAGGGGCAAGACGGCGCGCCCAGCCCCTATGTCCGCGTGCGCGGGGCGCTCGATGCGCTCATTGCCCGGCCGGTCTTCTATCAGCTGGTGGATATCGCCGAATCGCGCGTTGGTCCCCGGGGCGAGGAACTGGGTGTCTGGAGTTCAGGAATCTATTTCCCGCTCGGTCAGACGGAGGCCGCGTGATGGCGCGTGATCTTATCCTCGCGCGCTTTCGCGATTGGGTGCCGGGCCGGCGGATGGCACCGTCAGCCGGGAACAATGTGTTGAGGGGCGACGACGATCTCAATCCCGACATGCGGGCCGACATGGAGGGGAAAGACCTCATCCCGGCCGCGGTCCTTGTCCCGCTGGTCGACCGGCCGGAAGGGATGACGGTGCTGCTGACCAAGCGCACGGCGCATCTTCGGGATCATGCCGGGCAGATCAGCTTTCCCGGCGGGCGCGTCGATCCTGAGGATGCCGATGCCCTGGCGGCGGCGTTGCGCGAAACCGAGGAAGAGACGGGCCTCATGCGCAGCCATATCGATCTCATCGGCCAGCTCGACACCTATGTGACGCGGACCGGATTCGAGGTGACGCCCGTGGTCGGCCTGGTGCGCCCCGGCTTCACGCTCGCACCCGATTCATTCGAGGTGGCGGAGGTGTTCGAGGTGCCGCTTGCCTTCTTCCTCGCGCCCGGCAGCCGGCGCATGGAAAGCCGCGTCTGGCAGGGGCGCACGCGCTATTTCTACGTCTATCCCTATGGCGATTATTACATCTGGGGGGCGACCGCGGGGATGCTCAACAATCTGGTCGAGATCCTCGCCGATATCGGCGGCGCGGCGGTCGCGTGATGCGCGCATTCCTGGAAATCGCCATTCCGCTGCTGTTGCCGGCGCTCTTCTATTGGCTTTACCTCAAGGTGCAGGAGCGCCGCGGGCATCCGGTGCGCGACGTGCCGATCTCGTGGCTGGCCGTCGCCGGCGCCGTTCTCGTCGCCGCCGTGCTGATCGTGGGATGGGTCACCGGCAGCGCGCCGCCGACTGGCAAGTACATCCCGCCCACCGTCGTCGATGGCAAAGTGGTGCCGGGCCATTTCGAGGACGCGGAGAAGGCGCCGTGAGCGCGGCATGAGCGAACGCCCGGCGGACCCGATCCTCGCCGCTGCCTTGGCGGCGGTGGAAGCCGGCAGGCCGGCATTGCTCGCCACCATCGCGGCGGCCAAGGGATCGACCCCGCGCGTTCCTGGCACGCGCATGCTCATCGGCAAGGACGATGTCGTGGGCTCCGTCGGCGGCGGCGAGCTTGAATTCCAGATCATTGCGCGTGGACGCGAGCGGCTCCTGAGCGGAAGGCAGGAGAGTGCGCGGGAGCACTTCATCCTGGGGCGGGATCTCAGGCAATGCTGCGGCGCCGCGCTCGACATCGTGCTGGAACCTTTGTCGGCCGAGGCGGCCCCTTGGCTGCGCCAGGTCATCGCCTGGGACGGCACCGGTCAATATTGGGAAAGCGTGCTTGCCATCGGTGCAGCCAGTGGCGCCCGCATCCTGCGCCCGCTCGAGGCGGTGCCGGCGGAACCCGGCACGGCGAAGCTCCAAAAGACCGATGCCGGAACGATCCTGGTGGAAACTTCCGGCCGACCCTGGCCGCTTCTCTATCTCTTCGGCGCCGGGCATGTCGGCAAGGCGCTCGTGCGCCTGCTTGGCGATTTGCCGGTGCATGTCACCTGGTGCGATCCGCGCGACGGCATCTTCCCGGACGATATTCCCGGCAATGTGCGCCTTGATGCCGGCGAAAAGACGGATGAGCTGATCAATTCCGCGCCGGACGATGCCTATTTCCTGATCATGACCCACGGCCATGCGCTCGATTACGAGATCACGGAAGCGGTCCTGCGCAAGGGACGCTTCGCCTTTCTGGGCCTTATCGGCAGCGACTCGAAGAAGGCACGCTTCGTGCAACGTTTTGCCGAGATCGGCATCGCCGCCGATTCCCTCGTGCGCCTCACGAGCCCGATCGGCATTCCGGGTATCAAGAGCAAGCTGCCGGCCGCGATCGCCGTCGCGGTCGCGGCCGATCTCCTGGTCCGCTGGGGCGCCGAATATCAGGCGACAGGGGTGCAAAAGCCCGGCTGATCTTCTATAAGATCGCCAGTTCAAAGAGCCCGGCCGGGATGCCGATTCCCGCGCCTCGGGGCGCGGAGGATCGGGGATGGCCTTGGCAGGAACGGGAGCGGTCGCGGTGCCGATGGCGCAGCCATTGCTGCGCCTTGCCGGCATCGTCAAGCAATTCCCCGGCTGCCTGGCCAACGACCGCGTCGACCTTTCCATCAAGCCCGGCGAAATCCATGCGCTGCTTGGCGAGAACGGTGCCGGCAAGTCGACGCTGGTGAAGATCATCTACGGCGTGCAGCAGCCGGATGAAGGCGCGATCTTCTGGCAGGGCGCAAAATCGGTGATCGGCAATCCGTCCCATGCCCGCAGCCTCGGCATCGGCATGGTGTTCCAGCATTTCTCGCTTTTCGAGGCGCTGACCGTCGCCGACAACATCGTGCTCGGCATCAACGACACGGCTCTGCGCAAGGATCTGGTCGCGCGCATTGCCGAGGTCTCTGAATCATACGGCCTGCCGCTTGACCCATCGCGCGTCGTCCACGACCTGTCGGTCGGCGAAAGGCAGCGGATCGAGATCGTGCGCTGTCTTCTGCAGAAGCCGAAGCTTCTCATCCTGGACGAGCCCACCTCCGTGCTGACGCCGCAGGAGGCGGAGAAGCTTTTCAGTACATTGCGGCGGCTGGCCGGCGAGGGCTGCGCCATTCTCTACATCAGTCACAAGCTCAACGAGATCCGGGCGCTTTGCGAGAAAGCTACCATCATGCGCCTCGGCAAAGTCGTGGCGGAATGCGACCCAAGGCAGGAGAGCGCCAAGCACTTGGCCGAACTGATGATCGGCGCTTCACTCAAGGCACCGATCCATGACCGCCGGCTGGATGAGGCGGCGGCGGTGCGATTGGCCGTGCGCAACCTCACGATTGAATCGGAGCAGCAATTCGGGGTCGATCTGCGGGATATCAGCTTCGACGTGCGCGCCGGCGAAATTCTCGGCATCGGCGGCATTGCCGGGAACGGCCAGAACGAACTGATGTCCGCCCTGTCCGGCGAGATGCTGAGCGATGGCCCGGAGAAGATCCTGCTCGACGGCGTTCCCGTCGGCCGCATGGGGCCGGACGGCAGACGTGTCTGCGGCGGCAGCTTCGTGCCGGAGGAGCGCAATGATCACGGTGCCGTGCGCGAGATGACGCTGGCCGAGAACGCGCTTCTTTCCGGCTATGGCCGGCGCGGGCTGGTGAAACTCGGCATGGTCGATATGAAGCGCATCGCCGCCTTCGCCGGTGAGGTGATCAAGCGCTTCGACGTGCGCACCACCGGGCCGAAGGCCGAGGCGCGCTCGCTTTCCGGCGGCAATCTGCAGAAGTTCATCGTCGGGCGCGAGATCCTGCAGAATCCGGGTGTCCTGGTCGTCGCCCAGCCCACCTGGGGCGTTGACGCGGGTGCCGCCGCGGCGATCCATCAGGCGCTGCTCGATCTGGCGACGACGGGTGCCGCGGTAGTGATCATTTCGCAGGATCTCGACGAGATCATGCAGATCGCCGACCGCATCGCCATCATCGCGCGCGGTCGCCTCTCACCCGCCATTCCCACCGCCGCGGCAACGATCGAAGAGATCGGCATGCTGATGGGCGGTGTGCCCGCGGCACCTGGCGCCGAGGTGACGCATGCGTATTAGCATCGTGCCGCGCGGCGGGCGCTCGCGGATCTGGACCTATGCCTCGCCGCTGCTCGCAATCCTGCTGACGCTGGTGACGGTGGCGATCGTCTTTGCAATGCTGGGCAAGGAGCCGCTCGAGGCGCTGCGGGTCATGTGGCTCGACCCGCTGCTCGGCAAGCGCGGTTTCTCCGAACTCTTCATAAAGGCCGCGCCGCTCGTCATGATCGCGGTCGGCTTGTCGCTGGGCTTCCGCGCCAATGTCTGGAATATCGGCGCCGAAGGCCAGTACATCATGGGGGCTGTCTTCGCGACCGGTGTGGCACTCTTCTTCTACGATGTC
This sequence comes from uncultured Dongia sp., assembly GCA_964618305.1. GTDB lineage: Bacteria > Pseudomonadota > Alphaproteobacteria > Dongiales > Dongiaceae > Dongia. The sequence continues at coordinate 16,364 of CAZUAL010000011.1, forward strand.
GAAGACTTCCCCGTCTGGCTGCTGATGATTCCGGCCGGCATCCTGGGCGGCATGGCCTGGGGCGCCATTCCGGCCCTTCTGAAGACCCGCTTCAATGCCAGCGAGATACTGACCAGCCTGATGCTGACCTATGTGGCCAATCTCGCTTTGCTTTATCTGGTGGTGGGGCCGTGGAAGGATCCGGATGGCTATGGTTTTCCTCAGACCCGCCTGCTCACATCGGCTGCGAGTTCACCGCATCTGGTTCCCGGCACGCGCATTCATCTCGGCGTCGTCGCCGCCATCATCGTCGTGGCAATCGGCTGGTTCCTGCTGTCGAAATCGCTGCTCGGCTTCAAGCTGAAGGTTGCCGGACAGGCGCCGCGCGCTGCCGCCTATGCCGGCTTCTCCACCAAGTCGCTCACCTGGCTCTCGATGCTGGTGGGCGGTGGTCTTGCCGGACTTGCCGGCATGTTCGAGGTGGCGGGTCCCATCGGTCAGCTGACACCGGCTCTGTCCACGGGCTACGGGTTTACGGCGATCATCGTTGCCTTTCTGGGGCGGCTGCATCCGGTGGGCGTCCTGTTCGGCGGCCTAGTGCTGGCGCTCTCCTATCTCGGTGGCGAAAAGGCGCAGATTGCACTGGGTCTCCCGGCCGCCGTCACCAAGATCAATCAAGGCATCCTGCTTTTCTATCTGCTGGCCTGCGATCTCTTGATCCGCTACCGGCTGCGCTTCGTGTCGCCGAAGAAGGAGGCCGCCTGATGGAAAGCGCCGTCATCGTCTCGGTCCTTCTTTCGATCATCTCCGCCGCGACGCCATTGCTGCTTGCCGCGACCGGCGAGCTGGTCACCGAGAAGTCGGGTGTCCTCAACCTCGGCGTCGAGGGCATGATGCTGGTGGGTGCCGTGGTCGGTTTCGCAGTGACGCTCACCACCGGCAGCGCGCTCCTCGGCATCTTTGCCGCGGCACTCGGTGGTGCTGCGATGGCGCTCATCTTCTCGGTGCTGACGCTGACGCTGCTGGCCAACCAGGTGGCGACGGGCCTTGCTCTCACCATCTTCGGTATCGGCCTCGCCGCGATGATGGGCGCAGCCTATGTCGGCCAGCCGATCGAACGCCTGCCGGAACTCCATCTGCCGCTCCTCACCGATCTTCCCTTCATCGGCCGCATCGTCTTCGGCCAGGATGGGCTGGTCTATTTCTCCTTCATCGCCCTCTTCGGCACGATCTGGTTCCTGTTCCACACCCATGCCGGCCTCGTCTTGCGCGCGGTCGGCGATTCCGCCGATGCCGCCAATGCGATCGGCTATCCGGTCATCGCCATCCGCTACGGGGCGACACTTTTCGGCGGCGCGATGAGCGGCCTTGGCGGCGCCTATCTTTCCCTGAGCTATACGCCGATGTGGGCCGAGGACATGACGGCCGGCCGCGGTTGGATCGCGCTGGCGCTCGTCGTCTTTGCCACCTGGCGCCCCTTGCGCCTGCTGCTCGGCGCCTATCTCTTCGGCGGCATCACCATCCTGCAATTCCATGTGCAGACTTTGGGTCTGGGCATTCCAACCCAGCTGGTCTCCATGCTGCCCTATCTTTCCACCATCGTCGTGCTGGTCATCATTTCCACCGATCGCTCGAAGATCAGGCTCAACGCACCGGCCTGCCTGGGGCGGCCTTTCCACGCCACGGGCTGAGGCGGCCCGATCACGCAGATTTTCATTTTCACCGCGTTCGTTTCAGGTCAGGAATTCATTTCAAGAAAGAGGAGGCATCCAACATGTCGATCAAACGCAGAACCTTCCTGCAGACTGCCGGTGCAGGTCTTGCCACGGGCGCAGGTATTGCCGCTGGCTCCTTGCCGTTGCTCAGCCGCCGCGCCCGCGCCGATGAGTTCAAGGCCGGCTACATCTATGTCGGTCCGATCGGCGATTTCGGCTGGTCCTACCAGCATGACCAGGGCCGGCTCGCTGCCGACAAGGCGCTCGGCATCAAATCGACCTATGTCGAAAAGGTGCCGGAAGGCGCCGATGCCGAGCGCGTCATCCGTGAGCTTGCCGATACCGGCCACGGCATCATCTTCACCACCTCCTTCGGCTTCATGGATGCGACCCTCAAGGTTGCGCGCGATTATCCGGACGTGAAGTTCGAACATGCGACCGGCTACAAGCGTGCCGACAATGTCTCCACCTACAACATTCGCTTCTACGAAGGTCGCTACATCCAGGGCGTCATCGCCGGCAAGATGTCGAAGTCGGGCGTTGTCGGTTATATCGGCTCGATCCCCATTCCCGAAGTCATCATGGGCATGAACGCCTTTATCCTTGGCATGCGCACGGTCAACCCCAACGCCAAGATCAAGCAGGTCTTCATCAACGCCTGGTACGATCCGGGCAAGGAAGCCGACGCCGCCAAGGCGCTTCTTGATCAGGGCGCCGACATCATGGCGCAGCACACGGATTCGCCGGCGCCGCTGCAGGTCGCGGCCGAGCGCGGGTTGAAGGGCTTCGGTCAGGCCTCCGACATGATCAAGTTCGCGCCGAACGCCCAGCTCACTTCCTCGATCGACCATTGGGACGGCTATTACACCGAGCGCTGCAAGGCGGCGATGGATGGATCGTGGGCGAGCGTCGATACCTGGAAGGGCCTCGATACCGGCATGCTCAAGATGGCCGAATACGCCAACATGCCGGACGATGTGAAGAAGCTCGCCATGGATACGGAAGAGGCGATCAAGACCGGCAAGCTCACCATCTTCAAGGGGCCAATCAACGCCCAGGATGGCAGCCCGAAAGTGAAGGAAGGCGAGACGCTGGATGATGGCGCCATCGCCGGCATGGACTGGCTCGCCGAAGGCGTCGAGGGCGATCTGCCGAAGTAAGCTGGCAAGCGGAAAAGCGATGGGCGCCGCCGGCTCGTGTGCCGGCGGCGCCCATTTTCTTTGTGTTCAGAGCTTCGAGAGGAGGGCCGAAAGGGCCGCTTCCTGTTCGGCCGATGGCATGATCGTCGGATTCTGCTTCGGCGGGTCGAAGGCCGTGCCGCGCAGGATGGCGACATCGCCGCCGCAGGTTTGCCTGAGCGCCAGCGATAGCAGCTCGGCGTCGATCGGCTTCGAGACATAGGCGTTCATGCCGGCGGCGAGATAGCGCTCCCGGTCGCCAGCCATCGCATTGGCGGTGAGGGCGATGATCGGCAGTTTCTCGAACCGGCCGCCGAGATTGCGGATCTCGCGGGTCGCCATCAGCCCGTCCATGTTGGGCATCTGCACATCCATGAGGATGGCGTCATATTCCTTCCGCTGTACGGCAGCGACGGCCTCGGCGCCATCCGCCACGACTTCGGTCTTGTGCCCGACCACCTCCAGAAGGGCGCAAATGACCTTCTGATTGATGAGATTGTCTTCGGCCACAAGCAGACGCAGGGCGCGGGTCCCCGGCTGTAGGAGCAGGTCCAGTTCGCGGTCGCGCGTCTGCACCACCGGCAGCGCGGATTCGGCGCCCTCCTCGAGACTGAGGCGCATCCAGAAATCGGAGCCGATGCCCAGTTCGGAACGGACGCCCACCGATCCACCCATCAACTGCGTGAGCTCGCGGCAGATAGCGAGGCCAAGACCCGTGCCGCCATAGCGCCGGGTCATCGACGCATCGGCCTGGGTGAATTTCTGGAACAGCCGTTCCTGCACCGCCTGCTCGATGCCGATGCCTGTATCATGAACGATGATTTCGAGCTCCCATGTGCGTCCGGATTTCTTCGCCGCGTCGACTTTAATGTGGATGCCGCCGCCGTGGGTGAATTTCACAGCGTTGCCGAGGAAGTTGGCGATGACCTGGCCGATGCGGGCCGAATCGCCCATCAGGACATTGGGGACATGCGGGGCGACGTCGTAGGTGATGGTCAGGCCCTTCGAGATGGCGGACGGACGCCACAGCGCGACCAGATCGCCGATCATCTCGCGCACCGAGAACGGAGCAACATTGAGGTCCAGCCTGCCGGCCTCGATCTTCGAGATATCGAGAATGTCGTTGAGGATGGAAAGCAGGCTGCGCGCAGAACTTTCGAGCGTCAGGAGTTTGTCGCGCTGGTCCGTATCGAGCGGCGTGTCCTTCAGCATATGAACCATGCCGATGACGCCATTCATCGGCGTGCGGATCTCGTGGCTCATCGATGCCAGGAATTCGGATTTGATCCTGTTGGCCATGTCGGCGGCGTCGCGCGCCTTGCGGAGATCCTGGTTGAGAATAGCCAGTTCCTCGCTCCGCCTTGTCAGCGCCTCTTCGGCCAATTGCCGCTCAATGGCGTTGCCGCGGAAGACTTCCAGCGCCCGGGCCATGCGGCCGATCTCGTTGGTGCGATCCGTGTAGGGAACCAGCGAACTGAGGTCGCCGGCGGAAAAGCGCTGCATCAGTGCGGTCATGCGATCGAGCGGGCGGCTCACCAGGTGCAAGGCAAGCAGAGTGAGGCCAAGCAGAACCCCGGCCAGCGTAAGCGCGGTGAGGATCAGCGATCGCAGGTAGGCGGCGCGGGCAAGTTCCAGCGGCGCCTTCGAGAGCATGACGCTGATGGAGCCGACCGGGCGGCCTTCGACCAGGATGTCGGCGTGGCCCTCGACGGTGCCGAGTGTGGACAGGGAGGTGTTGCCGAGCCCGTCGGCATCGACGGCAACGAATTCCTGGCCACTCGATTCAAGAATGACGGCGTGGGAGAAGCCTTCGACGACCCGCATCGCCTGCAGCTGGCCGCGCGCTGCGTCCCGGTCATATTCCCAGACGGCATTGGCGACGGCGCCGGCATAGAGAAGGGCAAGGTTGTCGGCGCTGTCCTGCAGATCTGCCGATTGGCGCTCGACGAACCGGCGGTCTTCGAGCACGACATAGCCAGCCAGAATCGCCGCGATGACAATGGCCAAAGCCAGCACCACGCGCGTTTTCAAGCCAAAACCGCGCCATCTCATTTGCATCTGCGCAGAATGCGTCAGGCAAGGTTAACAGAATGTGTATTTGTCCCTGGAATCGCGCATTTCGGCCAGGATTGCAGGCATTTTGATCCTGCCGGCCGAAGCGGCTTGGGCCGAATCGAGCGCCTTGGGTAGATTTCCCAAAACAGGGGAATAGCCGCATGACAGATCGACCAGTCAGCCGCCGTGCACTCTTAGGAAAAGTCGCCTTTGGGTCCGTGGCGTGGGGCGCGGGGATCACCCTTTTGGGCCAGGGCAGGGCCGCTCTGGCGGAAGGTGTGCCCCACTGGACCTACGAAGGTGCCGAGGGGCCGGCGCATTGGGGGCAATTGGCCCCGGACTTCGCCGTCTGCAGCCGGGGCGAACGCCAATCGCCGATCGACCTCGCCGGCGCCGGTCTTGACCATGCCCCGTCGCTGTCGCTCGACTGGCAGACTTTCGAAGGCTCGGTGGAGAATAACGGCCACACCCTTCAGGTGGCGGCGCCAGGTGGCACGGCGAGCGGGCTCACGCTGGATGGCAAAGCCTTTTCATTCCTGCAGTTCCACTTTCATCACCCGAGCGAGCATGCTGTCGCCGGCGGCCGCTGGCCGCTCGAAGTTCATATGGTGCACAAGAGCGCGGCGGGTGATCTGGCGGTGACGGGCATCTTCTTCCGTCCGGGGCGCGAGAGCGACCTGCTCGGCGCTATACTCGCGCAGGCGCCGCGGGCGAAGGGCAAGTCGGCGCTCGCCAAGCCGGTTGATATGACGCATTTCCTGCCGGCGTCGACGAGCACCTATCGCTATGCGGGTTCGCTCACCACGCCGCCCTGCAGCGAGATCGTGAGCTGGATCGTGTTCCGCGAGCCGGTCGAGGCGTCAATCGGGCAGATCGAGACTTTCGCCGAAATCTTCCCGATGAACGCACGGCCTTTGCAGCAAGGCTTCCAGCGGCGCATCGCGCTCGACCTTTTCTAGAGGAGCCCGCCGATGCGACGCGTATTCGCCGCCATTTCGCTCTCCGCTCTCCTCGCCGCCGGTGCCTGTGCCGGCACGCACAAGGTGATGGAAACCACCAGCGCCACGCCGCCGATGCCGTCGGAGGGGGCGGACGAAAGTGCCAGCATTCTCGACGGCCGGTTCGCCGGCACTTGGTATGTGAGTGGCGCCTTCCCGGCTGCGGCCACCGATGGCAGTGCGGCGGATCAGCATCTTGGGACGTCGCTGGTCATCGGCGCGGAAGAGGTGAGCGACGTCAACGGCCAGCGCTGCATCACGCCGGCCTTTGCCAGCGGCAGCGTCGCCGCGTCCGACGTCAAGCTTGCGGGCGCTGAAGGCGCTTTGGACCAACTGACGGTAACCTGCGACGGCAAGGGTTTTGCCACCTTCCTGCGCCTGCCCGATCGCAGCGGCGAGGGTCCGGCCCTTTTCCAGCAGCGGCCGGAAGGGCTCTACCTGCTGGAGCAGGCGGCGGCCCTTCAGCACCGGCTGCCGAGCGAAGCGGCGGGTCCGATCGGCGCCAATGGCGAAATGGCAGCGGCGCGAACCTTGCCGGCTCACGAAGAACCCAAGGCGCATGAAGAACCGGCGGCGCATGAAAGCGCGCCGGCTGCCGCCACGTCCGCGCCTGTCGAGTTGACGCCGAAGCCGAAGGAATCCGCTGAGACCGCTGCCGTTCCGAGCGCGGTGCCGGAAGGTCCGGTGGCGGAAGCGCACGCAGCGTCGGCGCCTGCGTCTGCGTCTGCGTCTGCGGCAGCAGCAGCAGAAGGCTCAGCGCTGCCCGCCAAGGGAACGGCGATGCATCTTGCCTCCTACAAGGGCATGAGTGCGGCCAAGCGCGGCTGGAAAATCCTGCTCGGGGAATATGACGAGCTCGATCCGCTTTCGCCGCTCTATGCGACGGTCGACGTGCCGGGCAAGGGGCCGATGATCAGGCTCTACGCCACCGGTGCTACGCCAGCCGAGATCACCCGCATCTGCGCTGCCCTTCGTGCAAAGAACGCTTATTGCGCCCTAAATCCCTAACTGATTTTAGGTCCACACAACGCCTATTGTTCAGGCCTTGCCGGGTGGCACGCCCGGCTCGATGACTTCGTCGGCCGCGTCGTAAAGCGCGATCTCACTCAAATCCTCCAGCGGCTGAGCGGAGGATTGCGCGCTGGCGGGGGCCTCGAGCATTCCCTCGACCATGTCCGCCTGGGCGTCCAGCTGGGCATCGGCTTCCATGTCGGCAACCGATGGCACTTCTTCGGGCGCCAGTTCTTCAGGCGCGGGTACTTCCGGTACAGGTTCTTCCGGCATCACTTCTTCGGACGGCCCTTCTTCAGGCATCGCCTCAGCAGGAGCTTCGGCCGCAACCGGGACGGCCGCCGGTGTTGGTGCCGGTGTGGGCGCCGGTGTGGGCGCCGGTTCGGGCTTTGCTGCAGGCGGCGGTGTATCCTCGGCAGCGCTGCCGACCAGGGCGCTTACATCTTCCTCGAGCTTCTGCATGACGCTGGTGAGCGATGATTTCTGCCGCCCCTCGATCACTTCGAGGAGCGTCATCACCATGCTGCGTAGTTCGCCATTTTCCTTGGCGAGCCGTTCGGCGCGCGACGCTTCGCCGGTCGCCTGCTCGGCCCGGGCGATGGCGCGGTCGATCTCGGTCTGCATCTCACCGATGCGGGAATTTGCCTTTTCGAGGTCGGCCGCCTGCCTGGAAAGCGAACCCTCAACGATGCGGGCCAGGTCGTTGAGCCGCAACTCGACCTTGCGGGCAAGGTCCACATCGCTTGCCAGCCGGTCGCGCGCTGCAGCAACGCGCTGGCGCAGATCGTCGAGTTCGTCACTCATGTGCCGCTTCGCCAAGAAATGAAAAGGCCCGCGTCAATGATGTGACGCGGGCCGGTTCGTGTCGAGGAAAAACGGGCCGGAATATAATCGGCTGGCACTTACCAGTGACGGACGCGGCCCGTATCGACATGGACGAAATTGGACTTTGGATAAAAGCCCACGCCGCCGGCTTTCATCGCCATCGCATCCAGCCGGAGATCGGCCAGCTGCACATCACGCAGGCGGATGTCGATCGCCTTGCCTTCCATGTGCATCGAACGCTTGGCGACACCGTTGCTGGCCGAGGCGAGCTTGGCGTTGGTGACCGGGCTCCTGTAGCCGGAGATGATCTCGAACGGCTTCTTGCTGCCCGTGCGGCGGTGAAGATCAGTCAGCAGGTCGAACAGCTTCAGGTCCATGCTGAAGACATCGCCGCTGCGGAAATCGCGCAGGATGTAATTGATATCCTTCACGGCGCCATGGTCATAGGCGCCATTCTGCCAGTAGGTGGCTTTCAGGATCTCGTTGGTATGGGTGTTGAAGAAGCCAAGGGTGCGGCTGTCGGTGGCGGTGGTCTTCGCCATGACCGAACGCGGCATGAAGGTCAGGGCGCCGGCACCGGCAAGGCCCAGACCGAGGAACGAACGGCGGCCCAGCAATTTGGCCGAATCCTCACGTGATGACATCTCTTTCCAATCTCCCTAGGCGCCCGGAATGCCTCCGGAGGCCACTTTGATCGCGTTGCTAGGTAAGACCGGCGCGAATCGTCCCCACGAACTCGGCGCCAATGACTTGGTGCTGCCTGGCCGTTCCAGGCTTTGCCTCACAAAAGTTAAGAATAACCCCCAACTCGGCCCGGCTTTGGACACCGGTATGCAGCAAAGCTGACACAGCCTTGCTGCAAATGCAAAGTAAAATTCACGCAATCGCCGCAACCGATTGAAAATATTATGAAATACTCGGGCGTCAATAACCCAGGGCGCAGCCATCCTTGCGGGGATCGGAGCCCGCAACCAGGACTCCTTTCTCCCAGTCGATCCAGATGGCCTGGCCGCCGCCCAGCGGATCCTTAATTGGGGCGACCTTGTGGCCGCGCGCCGCCAGCCCGGCGACAGTCGCGGTCGGCACGCCGGCTTCGACCCAGGTCGTGACCTCGTCGAAGAAGACGCGGGGCGCATCCAGTGCCGCCTGCGGATCCATCCCGAAATCGAGCATATTGGTGAGCGCGTGGACCTGGCCCACCGGCTGATAGTCGCCGCCCATGACGCCGAAGGGCATCAGCGCCTTGCCGCCCTTGGTCACCATGGCGGGGATGATCGTGTGCATCGAACGCTTGCCCGGACCGATGCAATTGGGATGCGCCGGATCGACCACGAAGCAGGCGCCCCGGTTTTGCATGAGGACACCGGACTTCGCCGCCATGCGCCCGCTGCCGAAACCGTAATAGACCGAGTTGATGAAACTCACCGCATTTCGGTCCTTGTCGACCACCGTGAGATAGATCGTGTCCGGATGCTTGGGGAACTGGCCGATGGCGCCGAGGTCGAGCGCTTTGTCTCGGTTGATGAGGGAGGCAAGGGCGTTGGCATGCGCGGTGGAGAGCAGGCCCTTGACCGGCACCTTCGCGAAGGCCGGATCGGCGATATGCGCATTCCTCTCGCGATAGGCGAGCTTCGCCGCCTCGAGCTCGAGATGGAAGCGGTCGGCGCCCAAGGGATCGCTGCCGAACTTCTCCGGCCCATAGGCGGAGATGATGTTGAGCATGAGAAGCGCGGTCAAACCCTGGCCCGGCGGCGGGCATTCCCACATCCTGACGCCCTTATAGTCGGTCGCGATCGGCGTCACGTAATCGCCCTTGTGGCGCGCGAAATCCTCTGGCGTGTGCAGTCCGCCCAGCGCCTGCATCGAACTCGCCATGTCCTCGGCAACCCAGCCCTGGTAGAAGCCAGCGGCACCTTTCGCCGCGATCTCGCGCAGCGTCTTGGCCAGAAGCGGCAGGCGCATTTTCTCGCCGACCACGGGTGCACGGCCGTTGATCAGGTAGGAGCCGGCAGCGGGGCCGTCGCGGCGCAGCTTTTCGGCATCGCCCGCCCAGTCATAGGCGACGCGCGGTGCCACCGGGAATCCCGCTTCGGCATAATGAATGGCGGGGGCGAGAAGCTTGTCGATGCCGAAGCGGCCATGATCGGCGGCAAGCCGGCACCAGGCGTCGATGGCGCCGGGAATGGTCACGGCGTGAACGGAGTCAGCCGCAATCTCGGTAATGCCGCGTTCCTGGAAGTAAGCGAGCTCGGCCTTCATCGGCGCCGCGCCGTTGCCGTTATAGGCGACGATATCGTCGCTGCCACCCTTCGAGAGCAGCACGAAGCAATCGCCGCCGATGCCGGTCATCGCCGGCTCGACGACCGCCAGCACGGCGGAGGCGGTGATGGCCGCATCCATCGCCGTGCCGCCATCGCGCAGGCAGGCAATCGCGGCGGCCGTCGCCAGCGGATGGGAGGTCGCGGCGGCGCCATCGCTCGCATAGATAGGCGAACGGCCGGGCTGGTGAAAATCACGCATGATCGAATCCTTGGCTCTAGCTTTCGATGTGGCATTGCCCAACGAGGCGGGCGTTGGCTGCCAATCCATGCCATCAAGCCGCTGCGAGAGAAAGTCATTTCCCGCGCCAACGCGATTTGGCTGAGCCGCCACCTGCCTTCATCCGGGGAAACTCGCTGTGGACGGGCACGGGGGAGGCGGCCGCCGATCGCCTTGAGCCTGGCGGGGAAAGCCTGCCCCGCCATCCAGGTGATTGCTTGCCCCGCCGCGTTTCATGAGCGCGGCCGCAATCCGGGGAGGCCGCGTGTCGAAGGTGGCCTGCTCGGTCGCGCATGACCCGGGTTGCGACGCGGGGGGTGCCTTTGCCGTCGGCCCCGGACGGTCCGCCACAGATGATCCCCGCGCGGCTGCTGGGGGCGCCGGCCAGTCAAGGCCGGTGCCGAAGATCCTTCCCCGGATGAGGGCAGATGGCCGCGTCCGGCCGGTCTCAGCTGAATGAAGCGCCTCAGATTAAATAGTACGTAATTGGCGATTATATACTTGACTGAACGACGTCCATTTTATATATTCAGCCTGTCGGCAATGGGAGGTGGGCATGACTGACACGGCGAAAATCAAGGCTCATCACGTTGATGATACAGGTCGAGTTTTTCGATTGGTCGTGGCGGTTGATTTTGCCCCCAGCACAGCTCTGATAGATATCGACCTAGATCCGCCCGTGCTTGGAGAAACGCCGCAGAACCAGACTGTTTCTCGCCTTCTCCGGGAGATCGGCACGGCTCTGCTCCGTATTGCAGAAACCCCGTCAAAGATATCGTAGCTCCGCCATCATCATATCGGACCACACACTCACGGATTTCTATCATGACCGACCTCACCAGCCCGATTTACACAGACGAAACCGCCGCTCGTAAGCACCTTGAGGCGATCCGTTGGCCGGATGGCGTCACGTGCCCCCTGTGTGGTGGCGTCGATAAGATTAAGGCCCTTGGCGGTGAAAGCATGGGCGATGGCTGGTTTCATTGCGGGGATTGCCGCAAGAAGTTCACCGTCCGCGTTGGCACCGTTTACGAGCGTTCGCACATTCCCCTGCACAAGTGGGTATTGGCCACGCACCTGATGGCCGCTTCAAAGAAGGGCGTCAGTGCGCACCAGCTCCACCGCATGCTGAGTATTACCTACAAGTCCGCTTGGTTCATGGCACATCGCATCCGTGAAGCCATGAAGGTCAATGTCTCGACCTCGGGCCCGATCGGTGGTGAAGGCAAGACCGTCGAAGCGGACGAAACCTATTTCGGCCCCCGTGAGGACGGCTATGTGTCCAAGCAGCGTCAGGGCCGCCCCTACAAGACCGCCAAGAAGCCCAAGCGCTCGGTCGTCGCCCTGGTGGAGCGTGGCGGACAGGTCCGCACCTTCCATGTGAAGCATGCGAACAAGGAAACGGTTGCCGATATCCTATATCGCAACGTCCCCCGCGATAGCACCCTCTACACCGACGAAAGCCGCCTCTACACCGAAACCGGCAAGGAGTTCGCCGCTCACGAGACCGTCAAGCACTCGGCTGACGAATACGTGCGCGGCATCATCCACACCAACACCGTGGAAGGCTATTTCTCGATCTTCAAACGCGGCATGAAGGGCGTTTACCAGCATTGTGGCGAGGCCCATTTGCACCGCTATCTGGCGGAATTTGACTTCCGCTACAACAAGCGCGCCGCCCTCAAGTTTGACGACGATATGCGCGCCATCGCCGCCATTAAGGGCGCCGAAGGTAAGCGCCTGACCTATCGGCGGATTGATTAAGCCTAAGACTTGGCGTCAGGCGGTAAGGCAACGCCGCAAGCAGAAAAAGTAGTGCTTGCTCGCGTCTAGTAGTTGCGGAATCATCGCCTAGGCCCTAACGGGTGGCAGGCCCTGCGAAGCCTTGGGGGCCCCCAACACTCTTCGCGGACAACCTTGCCGCTGCCCCTTGCAAGGGCGGCCTGGAGCGAGTCTGCGTGCACCAGACAAACCCCACCCGATAAAGCCCTGAGCGACGGGTTATTCGCAACGGGGACGCGACTAAGCAGACCTTCATCGGCCTGCGGCGCCGTGGGCCTGAAAGGTCCTCCGCGTGAGCAAATATCAGGTCACCGTCAATGTGGACATCAAGGTAAGCCTCGCATCCATCTTCGGATGGCTCTGCTGGCTGATCGTGATGCTGGCCTAAAAGCCGGAGCGGCCCCTAGTGGGCCGCTTCTACTTTCCCTTCTTTGAAGCTCTCGTTAAATCGTGGAGTGGAAATAAATGGCGCAGCAATCCAAAGGGCAAATGCCGCCAACTTTCACAAAGATCATTGGCACGCTACCTGGCCTAAAGCCAGGGCAGTTAACACTCATCTTTCAAGACGAAACAGGCCAGGAAAGAGCCATCTTTGTTACGAATGAAATTACGAGCGCAACCGCAGCCGCGCTAATAAGTCGCTCAGCTATTTCTCCCGCGCAATGGGCAACGCCTGAATATCGATCAGGAAGGAGCCAGCCGCTTTTGACACATGGCTTCCGCACGTTACTTCTTGGCGTTGAACAGCCGGGGATAGGCTTTCTGACAAAGAACGGCTTTGAGGTCGTGCTGCATTTAGAACCGGAACTCCTACCTCAACTGCGAGCGGAAATTGCGAAACTTGATGCAGCACTTGCAAACCAAAGTCCGAAGGCAATGCAGTAACTCCCGAATGGTACGAGCCGCTACTTGGGGGGCTTCTTTGCTTTGGGCTTGGACTTTGTCACATGCGGCTTGGGCGGCGTACTCAGCATGCGCTTTAGAATCTCGTCTCTCTTTTGATCTTCGGGGGCCTTGGACATGCCCACTACTCCCAAAACAATTGAAGAAGAACACAAAGCCATCTTGATGACGGTTGGGTATGCCCTAAGTCGGTTTAGCAGAATCGAAAATTGGCTCTCGATCTTATTCGCCGAGGTATCCACCATCAAATCAGAGCAGATGGCTCACGTCATCATGTCTTCAATAGTCAGCGTCGATGCCCGGCTTCTCGTCTGCCACAACACCATGCTTAGATCGGGTGTTCTCAAAAGACACATCAATCTATGGACGCCGCTCTACAACGCCATAAGCCGCGCCGCCAAGAAGCGAAATGAACTGGCCCACTTCTCAGTCACCATGCTGACATATCGGGGCAAGCCTAGCGTTATGCTGGACCCGTATGGATCTCCCGGCAAATTCTTTCAGGGAAAACATAACTACTTATCTCTCGCGGAAGTCACCGAAAGGGCCAAGCACTTCGATGACTTGGGAGACGTTATCCAATGGCTTTCACACGATGTCGCCGCTTGGAAAGGCAAACGGCCAAAAGTTCACGAACCAAGGCCTGATCTGGCCCGTCAGCTTCTTCAGGGCCAGAAAACGAACGACCAGAAGAACGCAAAAAAGAAACCCCCGCGTCGATCATCTCGGGCGTCACCACGATCCCAGAA
>CAZUAL010000012.1:0-6907 GCA_964618305.1 uncultured Dongia sp.
CTCTCCCTTCAGGGGGAGGGTTAGGGTGGGGGTTGGTGCCGCCGAAGATTCTTGCGGATCGTCTCGACAACGCCTTCGATGTTCGTCAGCACATCATTGTTCCAGAAGCGCAGAACACGATAACCCTGCCCGAGCAGGAAAGCGGTTCGCCTTTCATCTTCTGCGCTGTCCGCATGCTGGCCACCATCGACTTCGACAATCAGCCTTGCCAGCCGGCAGCAAAAATCCGCGACATAAGGGCCGATCGGGTATTGGCGGCGAAAATGCTGATGCTCCAGTTGATGGTTCCGCAACCTGGACCACAGCTTCTTTTCAGCTTCCGTCATATCGCGCCGCAAACGGCGAGCCTGGGCGACGAGTGGATTTGTTGTAAATGCTGTCATCAGATCAAAGCTACCGGCAACCGCGCCGTTGGCAATAGGTGCCTGCTGGAGTGGACATCCGTCACTCGCGTACCCCCACCCCAACCCTCCCCCTGAAGGGAGAGGGGGCCTTGCTGAGTGACCCGAGGCGGTGTTGCGAGATGGAGCAAAGTCCCTGTCCCGTTAAGGGTGGGGTGGTTCCGCTATCTCGCTCTAACCCCTCTCGCCCAATAACAGACCCTTTCCCATGCCCCCTATGCGCGCCGCGCGGGTACTCATCAGGGGCGGCATCGGCTAAAGAGGGGGCCCGCCGCAACGCCGCCCTTGGTCCCCGATGCTCGCCCGTCATATCGTCCTCTTGGCCTTCTCCCAGATTCTGTGGGGTGCCAACTTCGCCGTGGTGAAATGGGGCCTTGCCGATTGGCCGCCGCTTTTCTTCGCCGCCTTGCGCATGATCGGCGTTGCCGCCCTCATCTGCCCCTTCGTCGGCCTGCCGAAGAAGCAGGATTTGAAGCCGCTTCTCGCCCTTGGCTTCGTCCTCGGCGTCATCCACTTCGCTTCGATCTTCCACGGGCTTGCCCGGGTCGATGCCGCGACCAGTTCCATTCTTATCCAGCTCCAGGTGCCGCTCTCGGCGCTCACCGCCGCTTTCCTCTTCGGCGACAAGATCGGTTGGCGCCGCTGGAGTGGCATGGGGCTCGCCTTCGTCGGCATCGTCGTGCTGGTGGGGCGGCCTGATTTCAGCGGCGGCTGGCTCGGCACCGGCTTCATGCTGGTGGCGTCCATGTCGTGGGTGGCCTCCAACCTTCTCATCAAAAAGTTTGCCGAGAACCTCGACGGCTGGCGCATCAATGCCTGGGTGGCGCTGATGGCGGGGCCGATGATGCTGATCCTCTCCGCCTTGACCGAAAGCGGGCAGGTGGAGGCGATCACCCATGCCGGGCTTCCCGGCTGGGGTGCCATGGCCTATCAGATCCTCATCGTTACGGCGCTGTGCTATGGCATCTGGTATGCGATGATGAGCCGCTATCCGGTGAGCCTCGTCATGCCCTTCACCCTGCTGGAGCCGATCTTCGGCACGGCGACGGCGGTGCTGCTGCTGGGCGAAAGCTGGGATTGGCGTCTGGTGCTGGGTGCCGCCCTCACCATGTCGGGCCTCGCCATCATCATCTTGCGCCGCCCGCAGGCAGTCGAACAGCCGGTCGGACCCGGCGCGTAAGGAATACAGACAGCATGAAGCCGTTCCATCTGTTCCTGATGCTGGTCTGCCAGTTCTTCTGGGGCATCAACTTTGTCGCGGCCAAATATGGCCTCATGTATTTCCAGCCGCTTTTCTTCGTGGCCTTGCGCTTCACCCTGGTGGCGATCCTGCTCCTGCCCGTGGTGGGCCTGCCGAAGCGGAAACTCCTGCACCTTATTCCGCTGTCCATGACGATGGGCGTCATGCATTTCAGCCTGATCTTCACCGGCATGCGCTATCTCGATGCGGCGACCAGCTCCATCGCCGTGCAGCTGCAGGTCCCCTTCGCGGCGATCCTTGCCGCCATCTTCTTCAAGGAGACGGTCGGCTGGCGGCGTCTTGTCGGCATGATCGTGGCTTTTGCCGGCGTGGTGCTCATCGCCGGCGAGCCGCGCTTTGCCGGCAATCTATGGCCGCTTCTCTCGGTCATTGGTGCCGCCCTTGTCTGGGCCACGGCCAATGTGCAGGTGAAGGCCTTGGGCGACGAGTTCGACGCGTTGAGGCTCAACGGCTATATCGCCATTTTAGCGGCACCCCAGCTGTTGCTTGTCTCCTACCTCATCGAAGGCAATCAATGGCCGCAGGTCTTGGAAGTTGATTGGCGCGGCTGGGCGGCGCTCCTTTTCCAATCGGTCATCGTCGCCATCGGCACCTACCTCATCTGGTACAACATGATGCGGCGCTATCCGGTCAATCAGGTGATGCCCTTCACGTTGCTCCTGCCCATGATCGGCGTGCTCTCCGGCCATGTCATGCTGGACGAGCCGATCACCTGGCAGATGCTGCTGGGCGGGCTTGCCACTTTGGCCGGTGTTGCTATCGTCGTCATCCGCCGCCCGGCCGTGGTGGCGCCATCGACCAAGACGGGTATCTAGGGTTCCATGATCGACGCGCCATCCCCTAACCATGACAGCCGCGACGGCCAGCCTGTCGATATCCTGCTCATGCACTATACGGGGATGCAGACGGGCGAGGCCGCCATCGCGCGCCTGCGCGACAGGGACGCCAAGGTCAGCGCGCATTATGTGGTCGAGGAGGACGGGCGGGTCTTCCGCCTGGTGCCGGAGGATCGCCGCGCCTGGCATGCGGGCGTCTCTTCCTGGAAGGGGGACGCCAACATCAATCAGCGGTCGATCGGGATCGAGATCGTCAATCCGGGTCATGAATTCGGCTATCGCCCATTTCCACCCGCGCAGATGCAGGCGGTGCGCGATTTGGCAGCCGGCATCATCACGCGCCATGCCATTCACCCGACGCGCATCATCGGTCATAGCGACGTGGCGCCGAAGCGGAAGGAAGATCCGGGTGAGTTCTTCGACTGGCAGGGTCTTGCCGCCGCCGGCATCGGCGTGTGGCCGGTCGCCAAGCCGGTCAGCTGGAGCGCGGATCAATTCTGCGCGGCACTCGCCCGCTATGGCTACGACATCGATGACCGCGCGGCGGCAGCCCGCGCTTTCTGCCGCCACTTCCGGCAGGGAACGATCGCCGACGCGCCGGATGCCGAGATGGCGGCAATCCTCCACGGCCTGCTGGAGTTTCTCTGACCATGGCTGTGCCGCGCCCAGAGCTTCAACCCGGTGATCCGGTCACGCGGATCGAGACGCCGGCTCTCATTCTCGACCTCGACGCGTTCGAGGCCAATCTGAAGGCGATGGCGGATTTTGCGGCCGCCAAGGGCGTGCGCCTGCGTCCCCATGCCAAGACACATAAATGCGCCGAGATCGCCAAGGGGCAGATGGCGCTGGGTGCTGTCGGCGTTTGCTGCCAGAAAGTGAGCGAGGCGGTGGCCCTCGTCGAAGGCGGTGTCACCGACGTGCTGGTGAGCAACGAGGTGATCGGCGCGGCGAAGCTGGCACGGCTCATGACCCTCGCCGACCGGGCGCGGATCGGCATCTGCATCGATAGCGATCTCGGCCTCGATCGGCTCATCGACGCGGCGGCCGGTGCTGCGTCGCCGGTCGATGTCTATGTCGAGCTTGAAGTCGGCGGCAAGCGCTGCGGCGTCGAGGGTTTCAGCGATGGCGTGGCACTGGCGGCCCGCATCGCCGCCGCCAAGGAGCTCCGCTTAGCCGGGATCCAGGCCTATAACGGCGCCGCCCAGCATCTGCGCACGCCGGACGAGCGTCGCGCGGCGATCAATCAAGCCGCCGAGCGCGCAGCTGGTTTCGCGGCCGAACTGGTCCAGGCCGGTCTTGAGGTTCCGGTCATCACCGGCGGCGGCACCGGCACCTTCACCAACGAGGCGGCAAGCGGCGTCTATAACGAAATCCAGCCCGGCTCCTATGTCTTCATGGACCGCGACTATGCCGACAACGCGTCCGATGCATCGGCGCCCATGTTTCGTCAAAGCCTGTTCGTGCTGACCTCGGTGATGAGCAGGCGTCGGGACTTCGCCGTCATTGATGCGGGATTGAAGGCGCATTCGATCGATTCCGGCTTCCCCATTGTCTGGGAAAGGCCCGATCTCGCCTTTTCGAGCCCCTCGGACGAACATGGCATTGTGAGCGGTGGGCATCTCCCGGATCTGGGCGAGACGCTCCGCCTCGTCCCCGGGCATTGCGACCCGACGGTCAATCTCTACGACTGGCTGGTGGTCACACGGGGCGGCAAGGTCGCCGACATTTGGTCAATCGACGCGCGCGGCGCCCTGACGTGATGCTTTGTGACTCCTGTCACTGAACCTTTTTCCAGGCTTTGGCACAGTGACGGTCACTCACGACCGACAGGGGACAAATGATGCGCCGCAATCTCGTCACCGGACTTGCCCTCCTCAGCCTGCCGCTCAGTGCGGGCGTCGCCTTCGCCGATCCGGCGGCGGAAGGGACCGCCAAGACCGTCAATATCAGCGTGACGGTCAAGGAACAGGCGAAATCGGACTTCCACAGCGCCACCATCGCCCGCGTGCTCAATGCGCAATGCACGATCGTCGCCGGCCCGCCGGCACAGGTGGGCTGGGACGGACCCAGCGCCGCTCAGCAGGCCGAGCTCACCAAGTCGCAGAAGAATGCCGAGACCTTCCAGCAGAATTACGCGCCCTCCGATCAGATGATGGCCAACATGCAGGCGATCATGGACAAGTGCGGGGATGACGAAGCCTGCATGACGGCCGAGGCGATGAAGCTCTCGCAGACGCCGGAGATCCAGGCGATGGCCGCCCAGCAGGAGCAGATGAAGGCCGACATGGCGGGCCTCACCCCCGACATGGGTGCTGCGCGCTATCAGACCTGGATGCCGCAAGGCTGCACCGGCACGCTCACCGTCAACGACACCTATGTCGACAGCGATCCGGGCGGCGAGGGCGGTTACGGTGCCTATACCGAAACGATTACGGTCCAGGGCGCTCAGCCGGTCGACCCGAAGCTCCTCCACCTGCAGGCGGAGACCGACAGCGTCACCAACACGACGCGCTACCGCCTGCTGGCAGCCGCGTCGGCGACCTTCCCGGCGACCTCGTCGATGAAGGGGGCGACCCAGCGCCAGGTCCAGCTGCTGGGCTCGACCGCGCTCCCGGAGGTGATCGGCCCCTTGAAGGGCGTTTTCGGCGCCCAGAAAAGCACCGTTTCGGGCGAAAACGGTGCCGTTTCCGTGTCGTTTTCGGAATAGAATTCGTCGCGAACAGCGTCATTGCATTTTGCCGCGGGGGCCTGCACAAGTGGCAACCTTCAAAGGCCCACTCTCCCCCCGCGGACAAGATGAACGCAGCCAAACTCGATCCCGCCCAGATCCTTTCCGACGCCACGATCCCGGAACTCCCCAACCATTACCGGGGCAAGGTGCGGGACAATTACGACCTCCCCGACGGGCGCCGCATCATCATCGCCAGCGACCGGCTTTCCGCCTTCGACCGCATCCTCGCCAGCATTCCCATGAAGGGCCAGGTGCTGACGCAGACCGCGCGCTACTGGTTCGAGGCAACCCGCGATATCTGCCCCAACCATGTGCTGGAATACCCGGACCCCAATGTGGTGATCGGCCAGCGTGTCACGATCCTGCCCGTGGAGATCGTGGTGCGCGGTTATCTTGCCGGCACGACGGGGACCTCGATCCTCACCCAGTACAAGAAGGGTGTGCGGTCGATGTACGGCGTCACTTTTCCCGATGGCATGCGGGATAATGAGAAGCTGCCCCACCCCATCATCACGCCCACCTCGAAGGCCGAGATCGGCGCTCATGACGAGCCGCTGACGCCGGACGAGATCGTCGCAAAGAAGCTGCTTTCGGCCGAGCAATGGGCGACGCTTTCCAAATACGCCCTCGCCCTCTTCGCGCGGGGGCAGGAGATGGCGGCGAAGAACGGCCTCATCCTGGTCGATACGAAGTACGAATTCGGCATCGATGGCGCGGGCAAGATCATCCTCGCCGACGAGATCCACACGCCCGACAGCAGCCGCTATTGGGTGGCGGCAAGCTATCCGGAACGCTTCGAGAAGGGCGAGAAGCCGGAAAGCTTCGACAAGGATTTCGTGCGCAACTGGGTGGCGGCGCGTTGCGATCCTTACAAGGATGACATCCCGGAAATTCCGGCGGAACTGATCCTCGAGACTTCGGCCGTTTATATCCGCGCCTATGAGATGATCACGGGGCGCAGGTTCGAGCGGCCCAAGGCGGGCGAAAACGTGCTGGAGCGCGTGCGGCGAAATCTCCAGCCCTACTTCGGCAAGGCTTGACGCGACGGCGTTAAAGGCCTACCTCCAGCCCCAGCCAGATGGCCGGATGGCCGCTCTTGTTCCAGCAATGGAATGGGGGAGGAAAGTCCGGGCTCCACGGAAAAACGGTGCCGGATAACGTCCGGCGGGTGTCAAGCCTAGGGACAGTGCCACAGAAAGCAAACCGCCACCCGTTCGCGGGCGGCAAGGGTGAAACGGTGCGGTAAGAGCGCACCGCGCGACCGGCAACGGAAGCGGCACGGCAAACCCCACCGGGAGCAAGACCAGATAGGAGGACGCGTCCGAGGCAACTCGGGCAGGTGCTTTTCCGCACCGATCCTCGGGTAGGTCGCGTGAGGCGTCCGGCAACGGGCGTCCCAGATGAATGGCCATCCAGGGGGCCGAACGCGCGTGAGTGATGGTGGCAACACCATATCGTGCGCGGCTGCGGGCCCCGGACAGAACCCGGCTTACAGGCCGTCTGGCGCTATTTCCTGTTCTCTCGACGCATGAGAGGCCAGTCCCCGTGTAGAAAACGGGCGACACGCCCGTGGCTGGCAGCACGCTTATGGCAGGAAGATGTAGTTCTCCCAGCTCTTGATGCGCAGGATCATCTTTCGCGCGAAACCAACGGCGTGGAGATTGTCGGTATAGACGGC
>CAZUAL010000012.1:6917-16214 GCA_964618305.1 uncultured Dongia sp.
GGCAGCGCACTGCAGCGTGCACATGCCCGTGACGCAGGCCTGCGCGCCGCCGGGCAAT
Organism: uncultured Dongia sp.; assembly: GCA_964618305.1. Taxonomy (GTDB): domain Bacteria; phylum Pseudomonadota; class Alphaproteobacteria; order Dongiales; family Dongiaceae; genus Dongia. Next base: position 6,976 of record CAZUAL010000012.1, read on the forward strand.
CCAAGGGCCTCGACGTCAGGCCCGTAATCGAACAGCACCGGAATGCGGCCCGGCGCCGTGGCGGAAGTGGTCGTCCGCAGAACACCGCTTGCCGTCGCCTGACCCTCGGCGGTCACCGGAAGCACGTTTCGCACCGTGGCTTTGAAGATCTTGCCGGGATAGGCCTTGAAAGCCAGTTCCGCCTCCAAGCCGGGCTTGAACTCAGCGATGACGTTCTGCGGAAAGCTCGCCACCAATTGTGGCCTGGCATCGTGGATGAACACCATCACCGGCGCGATGGGCAGGGTCGATGCCATCTGACCTGGGCGCAACGTCAGTTGTGTGACGTATCCATCGCCCGGCGCGCGTGCCGTCGTCTGGCTCAACTCCCAGCGCTTGAGATTGAGTTCCGCGACCACCTGCTGGACGTCCGGATTGCTGCCATTGCTTTCCGCCTGCAGGGCAATGCGAATCTCTTTCTCCTGGGCTTCCGCCTGGCGCAGCTTCTCGCGGGCCGATTGCAGCTTGTCGCCGCCGCCCTTGATGGCTTCCTCTGCCTGGGCGATGGCGGCAGCGGCCTGACGCTGCTCGGCCTCCAAGCGTTCGACCTGCTCCGTTGCCTGATCGAACTTTTGCCGCGGCACCGTGCCCTTGGCGACCAGTTCCTTGTAGCGATCGAAATCCTTGCGCGCGAACGACAGCTGCGCCGCCACCTGTCCCGCCGCCGCTTGCGCCTGCTCCAATTGCCGCCGGGCCTGCCGGTCAAACTCGGATTCGGAGGCCAGAATCTCGGACCGGGCCTGGTCGCTGGTCGCTTCCGCCGCCGCCAGCCGCTGTTCCAACTGGCCAAGATCGGCGTTGGCGGCGGCGAACTTGGCTTCCAGTCGATCGACTTCAAACTGATAGGGCGCGGGATCGATCTGGAAGAGCACGTCGCCCTCGCGGAGCAGAACGTTGGCCTGCACCGGAACCTCGATGACCCGGCCGGCCACAGACGGCACGATCGGTGTCGTCACAGTGTAGAGCCGCCCGTCGGCACTCGCCGGGTGATATTTGAACATCATCAATCCCAGGAACGCGAGGAAGGCCACGCCGATCATGATCGCGGTGGAGACCGTGTAACTGTTCACCGGTATTAGGCGGAATTTCTTGAATACCAGCCAGCAGAGAAAGCCGTAGGTGCCGACGATGAGCTCGATCATTGTTCAAGCTCCGTCTTCGCTTCGGTTCCCAGCGCGGCGAGCGCGGCCAGTTCCGCCATCATCAAGCGGGCGGCGGCAAGCTCGGCCTGCAGAACGTCGATCTGCTCCTGGAGTTTCTGCTCCCGTTCCTCATCGATGCCGATGCTGACCGTCACTGGCTTTGGCTTCATCACGGCCCAAAGAAAGACCAGCGGCCACAGGGCGTGGATTGTGAAGACGCTGAGCCAGCAAGCCACATGGATGGCATCCGTTTGCGGATGATTGCGCTTCTTGGCGATCTGATACGGTATGTCGTGGATATAGATGAAGGTGTAGAAAATCAGGGTCAGGCCGACAAGGCCAATGACCAGGGCCACATATTCCAGCGTCATACGCGAATCCCCTTCGTCAGTTGCCGCTCGCTATTTCAAGGCGTCGGCGCAGCATAGCCCGGTGGCACGGATTGCCAGGGTACGCCTGCCAAAGCCAGGCCGAACCCAAGATCGTATTGCCGGTTCATTTCTGCCTTTTTGAATTCCTCATCCGTCGACGGCACGTAATCCGGCGGCATGGCGACGTAGCGGAACTCGACATTGTCGTCCTTCGAGGAAAGGTAGAGCCGATAAAGATCGTTGATACCGGACATCTTCAGCATGGTGGTGATGGCGCGTAGCGAAATATCGCTGAGGCCACGCGGCACGGGCTTTGGCGCGGGCGAGATGAAGCCGTTGCGGATGACATAGAGCCGCTGACGAACAGCGCCTTTTTGTCCCGTCTGCGCCGACAGCGCCTTTTCCATGTCGATGAGCGTGCCGATAAAGAATGCCTGAAAGAAAACCCCGCCATCGACATGCATCTCATCGTACTTCTTGCCGTCAACGGTCACGTCCATCAGGACCGGCGGAAATAAAGTCGGGATCGACGCAGAAGCCAGCAGCACCTTACGGAACAGTTTCACGCGGCTCTTGGATTTTGATGCGGCGATAGCACCCATATCCCAGATGACAGGCTCCTCGCGGTCGAGTTGGGTCGTGCCGACATAAAGGCGCCGTCCCTTGTTGTGCTCGGCGGCAATGGCATCGAGCATCTTTTCATCAACATACTTCGCCAACAGATTCTTGAATGGCTCGGTATCAGTGAGGGAATCGGACCACAGGATCGAGAGCAGGCGACGCACGATGAAGATGTGGCTTGCATCGACCGTTGTGTAGGCTTCCTTCAGCTGCGCATCATAATCCGGTCCCAAGAAAGCAAAGGGTGCGATCAGTGCGCCGGTGCTAATTCCTGTTACGACTTTGAAGTAGGGCCGGTCACCGCGCTGAGTCCAGCCGTTGAGAATGCCGGCGCCAAAGGCGCCAACGGAACCGCCGCCCGAAACAGCGAGGTAATTGTAGACGCGCTCACCCGTGGGCAGCGTCTCATAATTGTCAGGGCTTTCGGTGGCATATGCCTGGTAGATGCTGTCCACCAGCGGTTTTGGATTGGTGAGCGGCCAATGGCGGACATTCTCAAATCCGTCGATCTCAGCCCGCCCACCTGTGTCAACTGGTGACGGCGAGCGCAGGATTGTGCCGCACGATGTCAGCACCAGCGCGGCAACGGTCAAGGTTACCGCACGCAAGAGAATCCGAAGATTGCTTTGGACAGAATCGGCTAGCCGACCGCTGATAAACGCCATTGTCAGCCATCCCCTGAAAGCTGCTCTTGCGCGTGGCAAGTCTATCAGGACGGGTTGGCGTGTCGAACGCCAATTTCAGAAAAGGCGAATCTGTGATGGGAATGAACGCCGCCGACAATATTCCTTGTTCGTGCTGTTGCTAGAGTATTTTCGGTCTGGCGCACAAATGCAGGAGAAATCGGCGTCTCTCACTTGAGCGGCACCATGCTCTCTGCTCACTTCACTTCGGCACGACACCGGCGGCGACGGCTTCGCGCAGCATGCTGGCTTGCGGGTGGCCGAGCTTGTCGGCGCGGTCGAGATAGGCGAGTGCCGTGCCGACATTCGCTTCCATGCCGTGACCGCGCACGGCCATGACACCCAGCATGAAGGCTGCTTCCGCGTAGCCGGCATCCGCCGCCCGGTCGAGCCACCGCCGCGCCTCGAACGGATCCGGCTTTACGCCTTTGCCGACATAGTAGGAGAGGCCGACATTGAAGATCGCCTCGGTGAGACCGCCATCGGCCGCATGGCGGAAGGCGTCGAACGCCTTGGCATAATCGATCGGGTAGGAGCGGCCATTGTTGAGATCCGCGCCGAGTTCGAAAGCTTCGGTCGGCGAAAGCGTGGGAAGATCACGCAGGACACGTTCGGCGGCACTGCCCGGTTCGTCATGGAGCGAGTTGAGAAAGGCCTGCTGCCATTGGAAGCCAAGATACTTGCCTTCACCGACCACGTCCCAGCCCACCTCGCGAATGAGCCGGTCGAGAATGTCGGCGGCTTCATCGTCCTTGAGGTCAGCGTCCTGCCGGGGATCGCGGCCGCAAAGGTCGAGCCATTTCGATCCTTCGACGAGGTCAGGGGTAACACCGCCGCGCCCTTCCGCGAGGATCTTGCCCACCATGCATTGCGCGTCGATATCGCCCGCATCGGCCAGCGGCAGCAGCAGGGGCAGGGCGTCGGCGAAGTTCGCCGCCTCGAACAGGCGCCTCGCCTCGCCGGCCTCCGATGGCACGGATGGCTCCGAAATCTCTGATGCAGCTGGCACCTCGGGTGCCGCTGCTTCCTCGGGCGTGTTCAAGTCGATGCTCCTGTCTTGGAGAAGAAACCAAATGAGGGCCAAGGCGCCGAGCGCGAGACCCGCCTTGCCCCAGCGGGCTAGCAGCGGTGATGCCGGCTGGCGGTGCGCTGGACCGCGGGCCGATTTCGGCTTTGCCGCTTGTTCGAGTTTTCGCCGCCAAGGATCCATCACACGCTCTCACTCATCGAAATGCTGACCAAATCGGCCGAAGATTGATCGATCTGCTCGATCAAATGGGAAGCGCGCCCAGGTGATATTGGATAACCGGTAAACGGGAATATTTATATAGTAATAACGTAATAAGAGCAACTTTGGCCGCCTGTTTCTGGTCCGACCTGCCGCTTTCAGCCGGGCATCCGGACAACGCAGCGGCCCGGTGTGGAAAGCCCCGAGCAAGTGGCCTTGCCCGAATCTTTTCACCCACTTATCACCCAAGTGTCCCCGTCGGGATTAGAGAACGGATGGGAACATTTTGCAAACGAAAAGGGTTTTTCCGGGAAGTTGCTGATTTAGCACGTTAACTTTCCTTGTAAGAGGCCGCCGCCAAGTCCTTGTTAATATTCAGATCAGGTTTTAACGAAACTGGGGAAAAACGGAAAAATCCAATATTTTCCATGGCTTTACAGCTCGTTCCCATTGACGCCCATGCTATCCCATGATATCCCATTGCCAATGGCAGATTTCCCATTTCCGCATGGCAAAGCGGAGCCGCGCCCGAGCGTGGCCGGGAGACTTGGCGGGCCGGCCAAGCGCGAAGGGGTCACTGGCGTCCGATGGCGTTGTTCATCGACACATTCGTCAACCGGATCGACAAGAAGGGGCGGGTATCCGTCCCGGCGACGTTCCGTGCTGCCCTCGCCGGTCAGAACTTCAATGGTATCGTCGCCCTGCCGGGCTTTCGTTACGACGCGCTGCAATGCGCCGGCATCGATTGGATGCAGAAGCTCGTAACGCAGATGGGCAGCGTCGATCTCTTTTCCGACGCGCATGACGATCTGTCGATCACGCTCTTTTCCGACGCCAAGCAACTGGCCTTCGACGGCGAGGGGCGCATCGTCCTTCCTGAAAGCCTGATGGCGCATGCCAAGCTTGCCGACGAGGCGGCCTTCGTCGGCCGCGGCGAGATCTTCGAGATCTGGCAGCCGGCGGCACTCGAGGCGCATCGCGCCGAGGCGCGGCGACGCGCGCTGGCCAAAGGCTTCACGCTGAAGAATGCCGGCAATCCCAGCGGCGGCGGTGCGCAATGACAGGCCCGCGTCATCAGCCGGTGCTGCTCGCCGAAGTGGTGGCAGCGCTTGGCGCCGATGATCTGGGCCCGCAGGACGGCGCCATCTATGTCGACGGCACCTTCGGCGCCGGCGGCTATTCGCGCGCCATCCTGGAAGCTGCCAATTGCACGGTCTTTGCCATCGACCGCGATCCCAACGCCATTGCGGGTTCAGCCGACCTCGTCAAGGAATTCGCCGGCCGCCTTCATGTGATCCAAGGGCGCTTCGGCGACATGGTCGATCTCCTGAAGGCGCACGGCATCGCGGCGGTCAACGGTGTGACGCTCGATCTCGGCGTCTCCTCGATGCAGCTCGACGAAGCGCCGCGCGGTTTCTCGTTCCGCTTCGACGGCCCCTTGGACATGCGCATGGAGCAGGCGGGCGAGAGTGCCGCCGACATCGTCAATTCCATGGCCGAGCGCCCCTTGGCCGATCTCATCTTCACCTTCGGCGAGGAGAAGAAGGCGCGCCGCGTGGCGAAGGCGATCGTTGCCGCGCGGGCGCTTACACCCATCACCACGACAAGCCAGCTTGCCGAGATCGTGCGCCGCGCGGTGGGTCCGAGCGGTCCCGACCGGATCGATCCCGCGACGCGCACGTTCCAGGCGCTGCGCATCGCCGTCAATGACGAGATGGGCGAGATCGACCGGGGTCTTGCCGCCGCGGAGGAAATGCTCGTCCCCGGCGGGCGCATGGCGATCGTCTCGTTCCATTCGCTGGAAGACCGCCGCGTGAAGCATTTCATGCGCGAGCGCGCCGGCCGCAGCCCCAAGGGGTCGCGCCATCTGCCCGATATCGCCGAGACGAAGGCGACACTGCGCCTCGTCGCGCCGCAGGGAATTACGCCGACCGAGGCCGAAATCGCCGCCAATCCGCGCGCGCGTTCCGCCCGGCTGCGTGTCGCCGAAAAGGTGGCCGCATGATCCGCATCGGCACCATCGTCTGGTTCGTCGTTCTGGCCCTGCTCGGCGTCGGCCTGTTCCAGGTCAAATATGCCGTGCAGTCGAAGGAGCGTGAGCTCAAGAAGATCAACCGGCAGATTGCCGCCGACCGCGAGGCGATGCGCGTGCTCGAGGCGGAATGGTCGTATCTCAACGATCCGGTCCGGCTTGCCGACCTGGCGCGCCGCCACACCGATCTGGCGCCGGTGATGGCCGGACAGATCGCCACGTTCGAAGGCCTGCCACCCCGCCCGGCAGCGGCACCTGATGCTGTACCCGCCCTGCCGCCGCTGGCCGCCGCACCGCAGACACCAGCGGGTGAAATGGTGGCGACGCCGGTTGCGGCCAAAGTGGCGCCCACTCAGCCAACGCCCACCCAGCCGATGCAGGCCCAGCCTGTGCCGGAGAATGATCCGGTCTTCTCGACCCCAAGCGGCGCTTCGACCGCCGTCGAAGCCGACGATGCCGAGATCCGCGCCATTCTGCAGGACATGCAGGCCAATCAGGATCAGGCCGGCGAGCCGCAGCCCGGCACCGGCAAGACCGAGCCCGCCAACGAAGCAGGTGTCGAATGATCCGGCGCCTGCGCAGCAATCATCAGACGCAGCCAAGCTTCAAGGCGCAGCGCGCGCAGCCGGTGATCAATCCCATCGCTCTGCAGCCGGAGCCGGATGGCGTGCAACGCCGCGCGCTGGAGATGAGCCACAACCGGCTGATGCTGGGACTGGGGCTTTTCACCGTCGCCTTCGTCGTCATCGCGGCGCGCCTTGCCATGGTGACGCTGTTGCCGGGCGAGCATGACACGACCCGCGTCGCCGTGGCGCAAAGCGCCGACCGGGCCGACATCGTCGATCGCAACGGCGTCGTTCTGGCGACCTCGCTCACCACGGCTTCGCTCTATGCGAATCCGCATCAGATCCGCAACGCGGACGATGTGGCGGCCCAGCTCGCCGAGATCCTGCCGGACATGCCGGTGGCGCCCACCGCCGCGAAGCTTGTCGCCGACAAGAGCTTCATCTGGCTGAAACGGAACCTGACACCGAAGCAGCAGCAGGCGGTCAACCGTCTCGGCGTTCCCGGCCTCTATTTCCAGTACGAGACCAAGCGCGTCTATCCGCAGGGGAATCTCACGGCCCATGTGGTCGGCTTCACCGATGTCGATTCACGGGGCCTGGCGGGTGTCGAACGGTCCTTCGACGATGTCCTCGCTGGCGGGCAGCGGCCGCTGACGCTCTCCATCGACGTGCGCATCCAGCACATCCTTCACGAAGAAATCAGCCGCGCCATGACCGACTTCACCGCGATCGGCGGTGCCGGCATGGTGATGGATATTGAGACGGGCGAGCTTCTGGCACTCGTCTCGCTGCCGGATTTCGATCCGGCGCGGCCCGGCGATGCGACAGCCGATGCGCGCTTCAATCGCGCGACACTCGGCACCTACGAGATGGGCTCGACCTTCAAGCTCTTCAACACGGCGATTGGGCTTGATTCCGGCACGACCACCCTGGCCGGCGGTTTCGACGCGACGCATGCCATCAAGATCGGCCGCTTCTCGATCGACGATTACCACGGCAAGCACCGCTGGCTGAGCATTCCCGAGATCTTCACCTATTCGTCCAACATCGGCTCGGCGAAGCTTGCCGACGCGTTCGGCGCCGAAGTGCAGAAGACCTATCTGCAGCGCCTGGGGCTCCTGTCGAAGTCGCCGGTCGAGATCGCCGAGGTGGGCGAGCCGCAATATCCGAAGAACTGGAAGCGTATCAACACGATGACCATCTCCTATGGTCACGGCGTGTCGGTGGCGCCAATCCAGGTCCTGCCCGCCGTCGCTGCCGTTGCCAATGGCGGCATCTTGCGCGCGCCGACCCTGCTGAAGCGCGCGCCCGGCGAAGTGGCGACGGGGACGCGCGTCCTTTCCGAGCAGACCTCGGCCCAGATGCGGCAGCTGATGCGCCTCGTCGTGCAGGTCGGCACCGGCAAGAAGGCCAATGCGCCGGGCTATCTGGTGGGTGGCAAGACCGGCACCGCCGACAAGCAGGAAGGCAAGGGCTATAACGAGAATGCGCGCATGGCGGCCTTCGTCGCCGCCTTCCCGATGAGCGCGCCGCGCTATGCCGTCGTCGTCCTCGTCGACGAGCCCAAGCCCAACGCCCATTCCTATGGCTACGCGACGGCGGGCTGGGTGGCAGCACCCGTGGTCGGCGCCCTGGTGCAGCGCATGGCGCCGCTCATGGGCATTCCGCCCATTCCGGACGATTCGCCGCTGGCGCAGAACCCGCTGGTGGCCATGGTCGCCGATTACGACGCGCCCGCCTCAAAAAAGGCGAATTCCAAAGTCATTCAAGCGAGTGCGCAGCAGAAGAAACCTGCCGCGCCAGAGACGGATGATGACGACGCGCCCCTGGTCTTCCAGGCCAAGCCACTTGGCGCCACGCCCGTCTCCGCCACCAGCAACGATCAGGTCACTCCGCCGGCGCCGGAGGCGCCGTTGGAGACCGGAGGAATGCCCCTTGCTGTTGAATGATCTCATCGGCGGCTACGCCCAAATCGTGCAACCGGGCAGCGGCGACGCGTTCCGCATAACCGGATTGGCGCTCGATTCCCGTGCCGTGAAGGCGGGCAATCTGTTCGCGGCCCTCCCCGGCGCCAAGCTCGATGGCCTCTCCTTCGTGCCGGCGGCAATTACGGCCGGTGCCGTGGCGATCCTGGTCGCGACGGGTGAGCGCCCGTCCGTGCCGGCCCATGTCGCCCTCATCGAAGCGGATCAGCCGCGCCTGGCGCTTGCCAAGATCGCGGCGCGCTTCCATGGCCGCCAACCCAAGATCATCGCCGCCGTCACCGGCACCAGCGGCAAGACTTCGACGACGGTCTTTGCCCGCCAGCTCTGGTCGCTCCTCGGTCACCGCGCGGCAAGCCTCGGGACCATTGGCCTCATCGGGCCGGATATCCATATCGACGAATCGCTGACGACGCCGGACCCGCTGCACCTCCACCAGTTGCTGGCGGATCTGGCCGCGAAGAACATCGATTATCTCGCCATGGAGGCGTCGAGCCCCCGGCGCGGCCCCTTTAGCCGGGGCCGCGGCGGGGTCTCGGCGGCGGCCGTCACCCAAATGAAGCGCGCCCAAATCG
>CAZUAL010000012.1:16224-29823 GCA_964618305.1 uncultured Dongia sp.
GGCTCGACCAGTTCCGCCTGGACGGGGTCGAGGTGACGGCCGCGGCCTTCACCAACCTGACGCGCGACCATCTCGACTATCATCTGACGATGGAAGCCTATCTCGCGGCGAAGCTCCGCCTCTTCGGCGAATTGCTGCCGGCGGGCGGCGCCGCCATCATCAATGCCGACATTCCGGAAAGCGCCAAGATCATCGCCGTCGCCAAGGCGCGGCACCAGCGCATCATCACCTTCGGCCGCCAGTCGGGCGATCTTCGCATCCTGAAGCAGCAGCCGCTGGCGACGGGCCAGCAATTGTCGCTCTCGGTCTTCGGCGAACGCTACGATGTCACCTTCTCGGTCGCCGGCATCTTCCAGGCGGAGAACCTGCTGGCCGCCATCGGCCTCGTCATCGGCGAGGGCGAGGAGCCGCGCATGGTCCTGCGCATGATCGACCGGCTGACCGGCGTGCATGGCCGCATTGAGCGCGTGGCGACGACGCCGTCGGGTGCCGCGGTCTATGTCGATTACGCGCACAAGCCGGCGGGGCTCGAGGCTGTGCTATCGACCTTGCGGCCGCACACGACGGGCCGCCTTGTCGTCGTCTTCGGTTGCGGCGGCGACCGTGACAAGGGCAAGCGCCCGGAAATGGGTGAACTCGCCGTGCGCCTGGCCGATCGCACCTATGTGACCGACGACAATCCGCGCTCGGAAGAGCCGGCGCAGATCCGTGCCGAGATCATGGCGGCCGCCCCCGGCGCCGTCGAAATCGGTGACCGCGCCGCCGCGATCCGGGCCGCCATGCAGGATCTCAAGAGTGGCGACGTGCTGGTGATCGCCGGCAAGGGGCACGAGACCTATCAGATCGTCGGCGACAAGAAGTTCGATTTCGACGACAGCGAAGTGGCGCGCCAATGCGCCGCCGAACTCGCGCGGGGTGTGGCATGAGCGCCGTGCTCTGGACAGCGCAGGAGGTGGCGGCAGCGGTCGGCGGCAAGGCGCATGGCGACTTCGCCGCGACCGGCGTTTCGATCGACACGCGCAAGATCGCCAAGGGCGATCTCTTCGTGGCGCTCAAGGGGCCGAATTTCGACGGCCATGAATATATCGAGGCGGCGCTCAAGGCCGGGGCCGCCGGCGTGCTGGCGCACCGCCTGCCTGATGGCATTGCCGCGAACGCGCCCATCGTGCTGGCCGGCGATACGCTCCGCGCCTTGCAGGATCTGGGAGCCGCCGCGCGCAACCGGTCCAATGCCAAGTTCGTCGCCGTGACGGGAAGCGTCGGCAAGACGTCGACCAAGGAAGCGCTGAAGACGGTCATGTCGGCGCAGGGCAAGACCTTCGCCTCGGAAGGCAACCTCAACAATCATTGGGGTGCGCCGCTCTCGCTCGCGCGCATGCCGCGCGATACCGAGATCGGCATCTTCGAACTCGGCATGAACCATGCCGGCGAGATCAGGCCGCTCGCGAAGATGGTGCGGCCGCATGCCGCCATCATCACCACGGTCGAGGCGGTGCATATCGAGTTCTTCGATTCCGTGGCCGGCATCGCCGACGCCAAGGCGGAAATCCTTGAAGGCCTCGAACCCGGCGGCACGGCGATCCTGCCGCGCGACAATGAGTATTTTGCCCGCATGGCGGCGCGCGCTTCGGCTCTCGGCGTCAAGCATATCGTCGGTTTCGGCGCGGCGGCGGAGAGCGATTTGCGCCTCGTCGCCTGCACGACGACGCCCAGCGGCAACGAGGTGACGGCCGATATCTTCGGGGCGCGCATCGAATTTGCGACCGGCCTTGCCGGGCGGCACCAGGCGATCAATGCGCTTGCGGTCCTCGCCGCCGTGCAGGCGATCGGTGGCGATGTCGGCCTGGCCGCGAAGTCGCTCGGCGACGCGAAGGCTTTGAAGGGCCGCGGCTACCGCGAGGAGATCAAACTAGCGGGTGGCGCCTTCACCCTGATCGACGAATCCTACAATGCGAGCCCGGCTGCCATGCGCGCCGCCTTCGCCGTGATGGCCGGTCTGCCGCTGAAGGCAGGCGGCCGCCGCATCGCGATCCTTGGCGACATGCGCGAACTGGGCAGCGAAGGACCGGCGCTGCATGCGGGGCTGCGCGACGATCTCGTCGCCGCCGGCATCGACGCCGCTTATCTGGTGGGCCCCTTGATGGGCGAGCTGTTCGCGCTGCTGCCGGAGAAACTCCGCGCCGCGCACACGCTGGATTCGGCCGCCATGTCGGCGGTGGCACCGCGCGCCATCCGCGCGGGCGACATCGTTCTGGTCAAGGGATCGCTGGGGACGCGCATGGCGCCGATCGTCGAGGCGATCCGCGATCTCGATTTGAATGCCGGTACGCGGCCCAAGGCCGCGAACGGTCACTGACGTACCGAGGGGGAGTGAAGGGGAGGCATGTTCTATAATCTGCTCGCACCGCTGGCCGACGATTTCGGCGCTTTCAATCTGTTCCGGTACCTCACCTTCCGGAGCGGCGGTGCCGTGCTCTTCGCCTTCGTCGTGACGCTCGTCATCGGCCCCGGCATGATCCGCTGGCTCAAAAAGCTGCAGCGCGAAGGCCAGCCGATCCGCACCGACGGACCGGAAAGCCATCTCCTCACCAAGAAGGGCACGCCCACCATGGGCGGCCTGATGTTCCTGCTGTCGGCCAGCATCACGACACTGCTTTGGGCGGACCTTGCCAACATCTATGTCTGGGTCGTTCTCTTCGTCACCATCGGCTATGGCTCGATCGGCTTCGCGGATGATTTCCTGAAGCTCACCAAGCGCAACACCAAGGGCCTCAACGGGCGCGTGAAGCTCATCGGTCAGGCGCTCATCGGCCTCGTCGCCACGGTGGTGGTGATGGCGCACCAGCCCGCGGCCATCGCCTCCGACGTGGCGCTGCCCTTCTTCAAGGACGTGCTCATTCCCCTGGGTGGCGGCTTCATCGTGTTCGGGGCGCTCGTCATGATGGGTGCCTCCAACGCGGTCAATCTCACCGACGGGCTCGACGGGCTTGCGACCGTGCCGGTGATGATTGCCGCCGCGTGCTTTGCCTTCATCGCCTATCTCGTCGGCAACCAGATCTTCGCCGAGTACCTGCAGCTCCACTTCGTGCCGGGTTCCGGCGAGCTCGCTGTCTTCTGCGGGGCGCTCTGCGGTGCCGGGCTCGGCTTTCTCTGGTTCAATGCGCCGCCCGCCATGGTCTTCATGGGCGACACAGGCTCGCTTTCGATGGGTGGGGCGCTTGGCGCCATCAGCGTCATCACCAAGCATGAGCTGGTGCTGGCCATCATCGGCGGCCTCTTCGTTCTAGAGACCGTCTCGGTCATCGTCCAGGTGATGAGCTTCAAGCTCACCGGCAAGCGCGTCTTCCGGATGGCGCCGCTCCATCACCATTACGAAAAGAAGGGCCTCGCCGAGCCCACCATCGTCATCCGCTTCTGGATCGTGGCGGCAGTGCTGGCCCTGATCGGTCTCGCCACATTGAAACTGCGCTAAGAAAGAGATGAGCAGCCTCAGCCTACATATCCCTGGAATCGCCGGCGGCACCTTCGCAGTGCTGGGTCTGGGGCGTTCCGGTGCGGCGACGGCGGAGACGCTCATTCGTTCAGGCGCTCATGTGCTGGCCTGGGACGATTCCGAGACGGCGCGCGCCGCCGTGCCGGCCGATATTCTTTTCGACCTCAAGGACGCCGACTGGAGCAGCATCGTCGCCCTGGTGATGAGCCCCGGCATTCCGCTGACGCACCCCACGCCGCATCCGGTCGCTGCCGCGGCCAAGGCGGCGGGCAAGCCGATCATCTCGGACATCGAACTCCTTGCCATGGCGCAGCCTGGGGCCCGCTTCGTCTGCATTACCGGCACCAACGGCAAGTCGACCACCACGACGCTCATCGCCCATGTGTTGAAAGCGGCAGGCCGCAAGGTCGAAGTGGGCGGCAATCTCGGCCAGGCGGCCTTGTCGCTCATGCCCTTGGGGCCCGACGGCATCTATGTGCTGGAGCTTTCCTCCTACCAGCTCGAAATCACGCCGACGCCAATCGCCGACGTGGCGCTCCTTCTCAACATCACGCCGGATCACCTCGACCGGCATGGCGGGATGGATGGCTATATCGCCGCCAAGGCGCAGATCCTGCGGCCGAAGGGCAAGTCGAGCCTCGGCATCATCGGCGTCGATGACGAGCCGTGCCGCAGCTTCTTTGCCAAGCTGAAGGATGGTGAGCGGCGCCTCATCCCGATTTCCGTCGAGAAGAACTTGGCCGGCGGCGCCTATGTGGACAAGGACGGGCGGCTTTTCGATGCCATCCGCGGCGAGGCGAAGCCGGTGATGGATCTGAAGAGCGTCGCGCGCCTTCCCGGAAAGCACAATTGGCAGAACGCGGTCGCGGCCTTTGTGGCGGCGAAGGCGCTGGGCCTCGATCAAAGCGAGATCGTCGCTGGTTTCGAAAGCTATCCGGGCCTGGCGCACCGGCAGGAACTGGTCGCCACGCTGAACGGCGTCCGCTACATCAATGACAGCAAGGCGACCAATGCTGACGCCGCCGAGAAGGCGCTCGCCTGCTACGACAGCATCTATTGGATTATCGGCGGCAAGCCCAAGGAAGGCGGCCTGGCGGGGCTCGAACCCTATTACAACCGCATCCGCCACGGCTTCCTGATCGGCGAAGCGGCGGCCGCGTTCAACAAGCAGATCAACCGCGCCTTCCCAACCTCGCTCTGCGGCACGATGGAAAAGGCGCTGACCGAAGCGCATGCCTTGGCACAACGCGAGACGAGGCCCGGCGCCGTCGTGCTGCTCTCTCCGGCCTGCGCCTCGTTCGACCAGTATCCGAACTTCGAGATCCGCGGGAACCGCTTCCGCGCGCTGGTCGAGGAAATCGCGGGCAAAGGAGGCAAGGCATGAGAGGCTTTGCCCGCACCGACCGCTCGATGGTGGCGCAATGGTGGTGGACGGTTGACCGTTGGCTGCTCGCGGCCATCATCGCCTTGGCCTTCATGGGAGCGATCCTGGTTCTCGCTGCGAGCCCGGCGGTGGCGACGCGCATCGGCATGGATTCTTTCGCCTTGGTGCGGCGCCATTACGCCATGTTGCCCTTGGCCCTTGCCACGGTGATCTTCATCTCGATGCTGTCGGCAAAGCAGGTCCGGCGCCTCGGCGTCATTCTCTTCTTTGTATTCTTCGGCCTCACCGCCCTCACACTCTTTGCCGGCGTCGAGATCAAAGGAGCCACGCGTTGGATCTCGGTCGGCCCCTTGTCGCTGCAGCCGTCGGAATTCCTGAAACCTTGCTTTGCCGTCTTCGCAGCCTGGATGTTCTCGCTGCAGAAGACTGCGCCGAACGTTCCGGGTAATGTCATTTCGATCGCTGCCTATCTTGCTGTCATCGCCTTGCTGCTGAAGCAGCCGGATCTCGGCATGACGGCCGTCATCACGGCGACCTGGGCGGCGCAATTCTTCATCGCGGGCCTGCCCTTCTTCTGGGTGCTGTTGCTGGTGGGCCTCGGTGCCGCCGGCCTCGTCGCCGCCTATTTCGCGCTGCCGCACGTGACCGAGCGCGTCGACCAGTTCTTCAACCCGGAGAGCGGCGACACCTACCAGATCGACCGAGCGCTCGAGGCGTTTCAGAATGGCGGCCTCTACGGCAAGGGGCCGGGCGAAGGCTCGGTCAAACTGGTGCTGCCGGACGCCCATGCCGACTTCGTCTTCGCCGTCGCCGGCGAGGAATTCGGCCTCATCGTGTGCCTGATCCTGGTCGCCCTCTTTGCCTTCATTGTGCTGAGGGCGCTGTCGCGGCTCCTTGGCGAGCACAATCATTTCATCATCCTGGCCTCGACCGGGCTCGTCACCTCGTTCGGCCTGCAGGCCATCGTCAACATGGCCTCGACCCTCCATCTGATGCCGACCAAGGGGATGACGCTGCCGTTCATCTCCTATGGCGGTTCGTCGATCATCGCGATCGGTCTGGGCGTCGGCATGCTGCTGGCGCTCACCCGCCGCCGCTTCCCGGGGAGCGTCGAGCCATGATCGCGCCCCAGAATCTTGCCAACGACAATCGCGCGCAGATCGTGCTGGCGGCCGGCGGTACCGGCGGGCACATGTTCCCGGCGGAAGCCCTGGCGGGTGAATTGCTGCGGCGCGGTTGCCGCGTCGACCTCATCACCGATGAGCGCGGGCAAGGTTTCGGCAATCGCCTGCCGGAAGTTGCCGTCCATCACGTCGCCTCGGGTGGAGTCGCCGGCAAGGGGATCGTCGCGAAGCTGAAGAACATCGCGCGCCTTGCGCTGGGCTATCTGCAGTGCCGCCGCCTCATCAAGCGCCTCGATCCGCTCGTCACCGTAGGTTTCGGCGGCTATCCCTCCGTGCCGCCGGTGCTGGCAGCACAGCAGCGCGAAAGCCGCACCGTGCTCCATGAGCAGAACGCCGTTGCCGGCCGTGCCAACCGCTTCCTCATGAAGCGCGCGAGCAAGGTGGCGCTGAGCTTCGACAAAGTCAGCTTCTTCGACGATCTGCCGGCGGACAAAAAGGCGGTTACTGGCAACCCGGTGCGGCCGGCGATCTCGGCCCTGGCTGATATTCCCTATCAGGCGCCGCGCGGCGATGCGCCGATTAACCTGCTGATCTTCGGTGGCAGCCTCGGCGCCCGTTCCTTCTCGCGCCACATTCCGGCCGGTATCGCGCTCATTTCCAGCGATCTCCGCACCCGCCTGAAGATCGTGCAGCAATGCCGCGCCGAGGATCTCGACGCCGTGGCCGAATCCTATCGGAAGACCGGGCTCGATGTCGAACTGAAGCCTTTCTTCGACGACATGCCGGACCGCCTTGCCAAGGCGCATCTCGTCGTTTGCCGTTCGGGTGCCTCCACGGTGACGGAGCTGACCGCCGCCGGCCGGCCGGCGTTGATGATCCCGCTTCCCAACGCGATCGACGATCACCAACTGGCCAATGCACGTGCCCTCGAAGGTCCGGGCGCCGGCTGGGTGCTCACGGAAAGCGCCATGTCGCCGGCTTCGATCGCCGAGCGTCTCACCACCATCCTCACCCATCCGGAATGGCTCGAAGGCGCCGCCGCGGCTGCCAAGAAGCTCGGAAGGCGCGATGCTGCCGCGCGGCTCGCCGACCTCGTGATGAGCCTCGTTCCGGCCAGCCGTAAACCTATTATTGAGACGGAGCCAGCGTAATGCGCGCCCTTCCACTTGACATCGGCGTGATCCATTTCGTCGGCATCGGCGGCATCGGCATGAGCGGCATCGCCGAGATTCTGCATAATCTTGGCTACAAGGTTCGCGGCTCGGATATCGCCGACAGCTACAACACCAAGCGCCTCAAGGACAAAGGCATCCCGGTCGAAATCGGCCACCGGGCCGAGAATCTGGCCGATGCCGCCGTCGTCGTCATTTCCTCGGCGGTGAAGCCCGACAATCCGGAAGTGGTGGCCGCGCGCGCCAAGTGGCTGCCCGTTGTGCGCCGCGCCGAGATGCTGGGCGAGTTGATGCGCCTCAAATGGTCGGTCGCCGTGGGCGGAACCCATGGCAAGACCACCACCACCTCGTTGGTGGCGGCACTCCTTGAGGCCGGCGGGTTCGATCCCACCGTCATCAATGGCGGCATTATCAACAATTACGGCACCAATGCGCGCCTCGGCGCCGGCGACTGGATGGTGGTCGAGGCGGATGAAAGCGACGGCACCTTCGTCAAGCTGCCGGCGACGATCGCCATCGTCACCAACATGGACCCGGAGCATCTCGACCATTACGGCTCGGTCGAGGCAATGAACCGGGCCTATGAGGAATTCGTCAAGAACATCCCGTTCTATGGCTTCGCGGCGCTCTGCATCGATCATCCGGTGGTGCAGGCGATGATCCCGCGTCTTGCCGACCGGCGCATCATCACCTACGGCTTCTCGCCGCAGGCCGATATCCGCGCCGTCGACATCGACATGGCGCCGTCGGGGTCGACCTACACCGTCGTCATCAGCGACCGCATGCGCGAGACCGAACGGCAGATCAAGAATGTGAAGCTGCCGATGGTCGGGCAGCACAATGTGCAAAACAGCCTCGCCGCGATCGCCGTTGCCAACGAGATGGGCGTCGATGACGATACGCTGCGCAAGGGCCTCGCCGGCTTCGGCGGCGTCAAGCGCCGCTTCACCCGCACGGGCGAGGTCGCCGGTGTCACGGTGATCGACGATTACGGCCATCATCCGGTGGAAATCGCCGCGGTGCTGAAGGCCGCGCGCCAGGCGACGCAAGGTTCGGGCGGCAAGGTCATCGCCGTCATGCAGCCGCACCGTTATTCGCGCCTCGGCAATCTGTTCGAGGATTTCTGCACCTGCTTCAACGATGCCGATCACGTCATCATCGCCGATGTCTATGCGGCGGGTGAGGCCCCGATCGAAGGCGTCAGCGGCCAGGCGCTGGTGCAGGGCCTGCGTGACCGCGGCCATCGCCATGTCGAGCATTTGAGTGACCCGAAGGAGCTGGCTGCCATGGTGGCGCCGCTTGTCCACAGCGGTGATCTCGTCGTGTGCCTGGGTGCCGGCACGATCACCGCCTGGGCGCATGCGCTTCCAGCCGAACTCAAGCCGCTGCTCGGGGGCAAATGATGAGGCCGGCCATGACGAATGTGACCTCGCTTCTTGATAGATTGCCGGCAGTGCGCGGGCGCCTGACGGAGGGCGCGAGCCTTGCCAAGGTAACCTGGTTTCGCGTCGGCGGACCGGCCGAGGTTCTGTTCAAGCCGGCTGATGTCGCCGATCTGCAATCCTTCCTCGCCGGTTGCCCGGCGGACGTGCCGGTCACGGTGCTCGGCGTCGGGTCCAACCTGCTGGTGCGTGACGGCGGCATTCCCGGTGTCGTCATCCGCCTGGGCCGTGCTTTCGCCGAGATCCGCACGGAAGGCATGCATATTTTTGCCGGCGCCGCGGCGCTCGATCTCAACGTGGCGCTTTCCGCGCGCGCCGCCGGTATCGGCGGCCTGGAATTTCTGTCCGGCATTCCCGGCACGATCGGCGGCGCCTGCCGCATGAATGCCGGCGCCTATGGCAGCGAACTCGCGGCAATCTTCGTTTCGGCCACGACCGTCGACCGCAAGGGCGAATTGCACCGCCTCGACAAGGCGGCGATGGAATTTACCTATCGCCACTCTGCCGTGCCCGAGGATTGGATCTTCTGCGGCGCCGAACTCAGCGGCGCGGCGGCCGATCCGGCATTGATCCAGCAGCACTTGAACGAGATTCAAGCGGCGCGCGAGGAAAGCCAGCCGGTCCGGGCCCGAACGGGCGGGAGCACCTTCGTCAATCCGCAGGGCGGCAAGGCCTGGCAGCTCATCGACCAGGCGGGTTGCCGCGGCCTGACGCTGGGCGGGGCAATGGTGTCTGACAAGCATTGCAACTTCCTCATCAACACCGGCAACGCCACGGCGGCAGAAATCGAATCGCTGGGCGAAATGGTGCGGAAGCGCGTTAAAGAAACGAGCGGCGTCGAGCTCGCCTGGGAAATCAAGCGGATCGGCGTACCGGCGAAATCGCCGCTGGCGATCACCGCGAAAGCGGAAGCGTAATTGGAGTGAATGTGGGAATGAAGCGCGTAACGGTCCTGATGGGTGGTTTGTCGGCAGAGCGTGAAGTGTCGCTGACCTCAGGCGCGAATTGCGCGGCGGCGCTCACGGAAGCCGGCTATCAGGTCGAAACACTGGATGCGGGCGTCGAGCTCTCTGTTCTGGTGACCAAGCTGCAGCAGCAGAAGCCGGACGCCGTCTTCAATGCGCTGCACGGGCGCTTCGGCGAGGATGGAAACATCCAGGGCGTTCTCAACCTGCTGAAGATTCCCTACACCCATTCCGGCCTCATGGCGTCGGCGCTGGCGATGGACAAGGTCATGGCGAAGCGCCTGTTCGTCGCTGCGGGCCTGCGCGTGCCGGACGGCAAGCTGCTGACGCGCGCCGAAGTGATGAAGGGTGATCCGCTGCCGCGACCCTATGTGGTGAAGCCCTTCAATGAAGGATCGAGCGTCGGCGTCAGCATCATCAAGGCTGGCGACAATGCGAAGCCCTTCGACGGAATCGACTGGCCGTTCGGCGATCTGGTGCTGGCAGAGCGGTTCATTCCGGGCCGCGAACTCACCTGCGGCGTCATGGGCGACAAGGCAATGGCGGTGACGGAGCTCCGGCCGAAATCGGGCTTCTACGATTATGCCAACAAATATACCGGCGGCCGCACCGAGCATCTCATCCCGGCGCCGATTCCGGCCGATGTCTATGCCGAGGTGCAGCGCATGGCCGTTGCCGCGCATGAGGCGCTGGGTTGCCGCGGTATCTCGCGCTCGGATTTCCGCTACGACGACACCGGCAAGGGTGGCGTTGGCGAGGTCTACATCCTCGAAACCAATACGCAGCCGGGCATGACGGAACTCAGCCTGGTGCCGGAAATGGCGCGCCATGCCGGCATTTCCTATCCGCAACTCGTGGCCTGGATGGTGGAGCACGCGCAATGCGACGCGTAAGCGCCCATAAAGGTGCGGCGGCAGCTGCCCTTCCGCTCGGCGGCGGCCTCTTGAAGAAGAGGCAGGTCGGCCCGGCGCAGCGCGTGCCCGTGCGCAAGCGTCCGAAATCGGACTTGGAGCGCTATCTGATCGCGGCCGGTGCCGTCATCGGCATCAGCGCGGCGGTTGGCGGCGGGATCTATTGGGCGGTCACGAGCGGTTGGACGAGCTATCTGACGGCGGCGGTCGAAAGCCGCTTCGTTTCATCGAGTGCTGAAGCCGGCTATGCGCTGACCACGCTTGAGGTCGAGGGCCGCAAGGAAACGCCCAAGGACGACATCATGCTGGCTTTGGGCGCGATGAAGGGCGATCCGATCCTCGGTGTCGACCTGGAAGCCGCGCGTCAGCGCCTGGTCGATCTCCCCTGGGTGACGGCGGCGGTGGTCGAGCGGCGCCTGCCGGGGACCTTGCGCGTCAGCCTCACCGAGGCCGAGCCGATGGCGCTCTGGCAAAAGAAGGGTGATTTCTATCTGGTCAGCCAGACCGGCGATGTGCTGGCGGTAAAGGATGTCGCGCGCTTCGGCAAGCTTCCGGTGCTGGTGGGTGACGCCGCGCCGCAGAAAGCCGGCGACCTTTTCGCCATGCTGACGCTGGAGCCGGAACTGAAGAAGCGCGTGACGGCGGCGGTCTTTGTCGGCAACCGGCGTTGGAACCTGCGCCTCGACAACGGCGTCGACGTGAAGCTCCCCGAACAGAATGCCGCGGCCGCCTGGCAGCAATTCGCCGTGCTGGAGCGCCAGCACCACCTGCTCGACAAGGATGTCAGCGTCATCGACCTCCGCCAGGGGGACAAGCTGGTTGTGCGCCAGGCGCACCCGCCGCTCGCTGAAGGCGAAGACGGTCAGAACAAGCAATCGGACAAGGCCACGCCGGCGGAGAAGCCTGTGTTGACCCCGGCGGTGACGCCGGTCTCGGCCCCGGCCGCGAAGAACAACGCGACCTGAGGCGGGAAGGCAGAAGGATGACGAAGAAGCCACGCATCGCGCCCAAGAACGGACTGATCGCCGCCATCGACGTCGGCAGCAGCAAGATTTGCTGCTTCATCGCCCGCGTCGCCGACGACGGGCGCCCGAACGTGGTGGGAATCGGCCATCAGGTCTCGCGCGGCGTCCGGGCGGGAACGATCGTCGACATGGAACAGGCGGAAATGGCGATCCTTTCCACCGTCCATGCTGCCGAGCAGATGGCCGGCGAAACCATTCAGGAAGTGGTGCTCAACCTCTCCGGCGGCTATCCGGCGTCCCAGACCGTGGGCGTCGAAGTGCCGCTTTCGGGCCGGGAAGTGGCCGAACACGACCTCGAACGGGTCCTGATGCATGGCAGCCAGATCAACGGCAATGCCGAGCGTCGCCTCATCCACTCGATCCCGGTCGGCTATTCGATCGACGGATCGAAGGGCATCCGCGACCCCAGGGGCATGTTCGGCGAGCGCTTGGGCGTCGACATGCATGTGATCACCGCCGCCGCCGGCGCGGTGCGCAACCTCACCAATTGCGTCGCCAAGTGCCATCTCGACATCAAGGCGCTGGTGGTTTCGCCCTTCGCGTCCGGCCTGTCGACCCTGGTCGATGATGAAATGGATCTGGGCGTCACGGTGATCGACATGGGGGCGGGGACCACCTCGCTTGCCGTCTTCTTCGACGGGCATGTCGTTTATACCGATTCAGTGCCGATCGGCGGTGGCCATGTCACCAACGATATCGCGCGTGGACTTTCGACGCCGCTCTCGCACGCGGAGCGGATGAAGACGCTCTACGGTAACTGTCTTGCAACACCGGCGGACGAACGCGAAATAATTCAGGTGCCGCAGGTCGGTGAAGAAGAAAATGGCTTGATGAATGCGATTCCGCGTTCGATTCTCATCGGAATCATCCAACCCCGACTCGAAGAGACGTTTGAATTGGTTCGCTCCCGCCTTGAAAGTTCCGGTTTTGACAAGGTGGCGGGGCGTCGTGTCGTGCTGACGGGCGGGGCCAGCCAACTTTCCGGTGTTCGCGAACTCTCGGCGCTCGTGCTCGACAAGCAGGTGCGCATGGGCCGCCCGTTGCGCATCCACGGCCTTGCCGATGCGACCAACGGTCCGGCTTTCGCCACTCCGTCCGGCCTTCTCGCCTATGCCCTGGAAACCGATACCGAGGCCATGCGCCCCGGCAAGACCCGAGATCAGGCGCAAGGCGGCCTCTTCGGCCGCTTCGGCGTCTGGCTCAAAGACAACTTTTGACCATGCGTACGGAATAACGAACCCCTTAAGGAGGCACCTCAATGTCACTCAATCTCTCGTTACCTCAGGATCCATTCGATATCCGCCCGAAGATCACGGTCATCGGCGTCGGCGGCGCCGGCGGCAATGCCGTTAACAACATGATCCGCTCGAAGCTGGAAGGCGTCGAGTTCATGGTCGCCAATACCGATGCCCAGGCCCTGCAGCAGAGCCTGTGCGAACGCCGCATCCAGCTGGGCAACACGGTCACCAAGGGTCTCGGCGCCGGCGCCCGGCCCGATATCGGCCGCGCCTCGGCCGAGGAAGCCGTGCGTGAGATCGCCGAACAGCTGGCCGGCTCCAACATGGCCTTCATCACCGCCGGCATGGGCGGCGGCACCGGCACGGGTGCGGCCCCCGTCTTGGCGCAAATCGCCCGCGAACAGGGCATCCTCACCGTCGGCGTGGTGACCAAGCCCTTCCATTTCGAAGGTGCGCACCGCATGCGCCTGGCTGACTCGGGTATCCAGGAACTCCAGCAATATGTCGATACGCTGATCATCATCCCGAACCAGAACCTCTTCCGCATCGCCAACGAGAAGACGACCTTCGCCGACGCCTTCAAGATGGCCGACGAAGTGCTCTATTCGGGCGTCCGCGGCGTCACCGACCTCATGGTCATGCCGGGCCTCATCAACCTCGACTTCGCGGATATCCGCGCGGTGATGGGCGAGATGGGCAAGGCGATGATGGGTACCGGCGAGGCGACCGGCGAGAACCGCGCCATCGCCGCGGCTGAAGCCGCCATCTCCAACCCTCTGCTCGACGAAGTCAGCATGAAGGGCGCCACTGGCATCCTCATCAACATCACCGGCGGCATGGACATG
>CAZUAL010000013.1:0-29333 GCA_964618305.1 uncultured Dongia sp.
CATGACGGCGCGGGATATCGGCATCCTGCGCGAGAACGATACCCGCATCAGCCTCTTCAGTTCCCTCGGCGAAGGCGACAAAGTTGATGTGTTCAAGCTGCATGTCGCGACGACCGGCCTGACGACGATCGGTTCGCTTGTCAGCGACCAAGAGCAGAAGGACGCGCTCCGCATCCAGGTTTTCAGCCGTTCTTCAGGCGCGCTGATCGCAGACAATGATCTTGGTGCCGGTGACGCCCGCAAGAATTATCTGCTTCTGACGCAGGGCGCCCTCGAACTGAAACAAGGCGACTATGCAATCCGCGTGTCCCGCGCCGACGGCTATGACACTCAGGCCAAGACGTCTGTGCAGTACGCCATCCAGTTCACGCAGGGCGGCTACAAGCGCGACTTCGACACGGTCGAAAAGGGGATCAACACCAGTGCGGATGCATTTGGGTTTACTGGCCTCGGCGCCGGAACGACTGCATTGATCTCTGGCCTGTCGAGCGCCTCCTCCTTCATCTCCAGCCTGCCCGCCATCGGGACGTCGGCGACGTCCAAGCTGACAGGCGTGCTTTTCGATTCCCTCTCCTGACTACGACAGAGGCCAGCCATGTCCGGACAAACCTTCGCTCAGCCACTTCCAATCTATATCGGCTTCGATCACCGGCAGGCAGTCTCCTACAACGTCCTGCAATTCAGCATTTTCCGCCGTTCGAGCAAGCCGGTCACGATCGCCCCGCTCGTTCTGCCGAGTTTGCCGATAACTCGCCAGGGCCTCACGCCGTTCACCTACAGCCGTTTCCTCGTACCATGGCTTAATGGCTTCCAGGGCTGGGCCCTCTTTTTAGATACTGATTACCTTTGCTTGGCTGACATTTCAGATCTCTTCGCTTTCCGCGATGAACGTTATGCGGCTATGGTTTCAAAAAATGTCAAAAAGTTCGAATGGGCCTCGATGATCCTCTTCAATTGCGCCCATCCAGCGAACCGAGTCCTGACACCAGACTATGTCGAAGATCCTCAGCGTTGCCGATATCCGCACACGATGGACTGGTTGCCAGAAACTCTAGTCGGTGATCTTCCGCGGGAGTGGAACCATCTTGTCGGATACGACGCACCGCGGCGCGACGCCAAGCTGGTACACTATACGCAGGGAATGCCAGTCTTCGAGGAAACTAAAGGTAGCGAATATACGGATCATTGGTTGCTCGAACACAAAGCCGCCAATCAGACTCAGGGGTGGGTTGAACTTATGGGCAATTCCGTTCACGCAGCGGATACTGCAGATGGCAGGCGTGTTGCCAAGTTGCATGCCTCAGCTGTTCATGCCTGAATGATCGGAGTGCCAGCCAATCTTCGGCTGGCCCGCCGCCTCTCCCACAGAAGACGGATCGGGGATCATGAGCGAGTCCGTGTGGCAGAGCTGCCCGGTTCTAGTAACTGGGGGACTCGGTTTCATTGGATCGAATTTGGTTCGGCGACTGATCGGCTATGGAGCCAAGGTGTCGGTTGTCGACCTCAATCTGCCCGAATATGGTGCGGCCCCTTACAATCTGGCCGATCTAGCTGGAAAGTTCAGCTGCACCTTTAGTAACATTGGCCAACCTTCGGCCTTCTCTGAAGCACTTCGCTCCGCTCGGTACATTTTTAATCTGGCCGGGCAGACCTCGCACGCCGATTCAATGTCGCAGCCGGCGCGCGACCTAGAGCTAAACCAGATTGCCAATCTCAATTTTCTAGAAGCGGTGCGGGCAACAAATCCTGGCGCCCGTATCATCTTCACGTCCACTCGCCAGATATACGGGAAGCCTAGCTATCTTCCAGTTGATGAAGCGCATCCGGTCGTCCCCCCTGATATCAACGGGATACACAAGTTCGCGGCAGAGAATTATCATCTTCTCTATGCTCGCGTTTACGGGCTTCGGGCCACGGCACTGAGGCTTACCAACGTATTTGGCCCGCGCATGCGGATCAAGGATGCAAGACAGACCTTTCTTGGAATTTGGCTACGGAATCTCTTAGAAGGAAAGCCGGTTGAGGTCTGGGGTGGCGACCAGAGGCGGGATTTCACTTACGTGGACGACCTAGTGGATGCCCTGCTCGCAGCTGCACTCACAGATCAAATCGTGTCACGCTTCCTGAATGTCTGCGGATGTCCGCCAATTGCTCTAATTGATCTGGCGGGGCGCCTAGTCGAATTGGCAAGCACCGGATCACTTGAGCGGAAAGAGTTTCCGCCGGAACGGAAGAAGATCGATATCGGGGATTTCTATGGTAGCGATGCCGCGTTTCGTGAAGCGACCGGTTGGGCTCCTCGCTTCAGTTTAGACTCTGCCTTGCAGGCGACCCTCACCTTCTATCGCCAGAACCTACGACACTATATTTGAAAGTGATCATTCTTGATCCCACAAGCAAACCCCAAGGCCAGCTATTTGGCTCAGAAAGAAGAGATCGACAGCGCCATACTGCGCGTCCTCAATGATGGATGGTACATCATGGGGGATGAGGTAGCCGCCTTTGAGCGTGAATTCGCAGCTTTTGCCAATAGAAGATTCGGCATTGGAGTTGCAAGTGGAACGGATGCCTTGAGTTTGTGCTTGCGCGCGCTTGACATTGGGCCTGGAGACTCCGTTGTTACTGTTTCGCATACAGCGGTCGCCACGGTTACGGCGATTGATCTAGTGGGCGCAACGCCCGTGCTTGTCGACATAGGAGCTGATTGGTGCATGGACCCGATCGCCTTCAGCCGTTTGCTCGACAAATGGCCCTCGGCGCTCCCACCTCCTCGAGCTGTGATACCTGTCCACTTGTATGGTGCGCCAGCAGCAATGCAAGATATCTCGGAGATTGCCTCCGCTCATAATCTATCGGTGATAGAGGATTGCAGTCAGGCGCATGGCGCACAGATCGGCGATCGTCAGGTAGGCTCCTGGTCTTCACTCGCAGCATACAGCCTCTACCCGACCAAGAATCTCGGCGCCCTTGGCGATGCAGGCATTATCACGACAGACGATCATGTACTTTTTAAGAAGCTGGTTGCGTTGCGCCAATATGGCTGGCACCAACGGTACATAAGCGATATCAAAGGCGTGAACAGTCGACTGGACCCCATTCAAGCAGCTGTTCTGAGAGTCAAGCTGAAGAATCTAGCAAATGATACCGCGCGTCGAAGAGAAATTGCTCGGCGATATGCCAGCGGTCTGTCCGGTCTTCCGGGCCTATCGGTTCCAGTCACGAAATCTGACTACCATTCCGTCTATCATCAGTTTGTCGTAGATGCCGGCACTCGTCGTGACGCTCTCCAGTCCGCACTCAAGGCACGAGACATACTATCAGTCATTCATTACCCAGTGCCGATCCACCTTCAGCCCGCCTATAGCCGCGGAATCGGCATGAGTTCGGATGGGCTCTCCCGCTCTGAGCTGGCCGCAAACTCAGTACTGAGCCTGCCCATGTTCCCTCAGCTCACGGACGCTGAAGTGAATGAAGTTGTCAAAGCTGTTCAAGAATTCTGGCCCGAAGTCTAATCATCCCATTGCCAGAATCCATTCGAGATACTTGCCGTATGGGCTGCTACCATAACTCTTAGCCATTTTCATCACTTGCGCACTGTCGATGAGACCTAAGCGCCACGCAATTTCCTCTGGAACGGATATCTTTAGTCCTTGCCGCTTCTCCACTGTAGCGATGAAATTGCTCGCATCGAGAAGGCTATCTGCAGTACCTGCATCGAGCCAAGCAAATCCACGCCCCAACACTTGCACCTGCAGATCGCCTCGCCTGAGATAGGCAGCATTTACATCCGTCACTTCCAACTCACCACGCCCGGACGGTTCAATCCCAGCCGCAACGTCGGATACTCCCGGCGCATAGAAATAGAGGCCAGTTACCGCCCAGTTCGATGGCGCTGGGTTCGGCTTTTCCAAAATCGCTCTGACTTTCTTGTCGGGGCCCATGTCCAGCACACCATATCGTTCTGGATCGGCCACCCAATGGGCAAAGACAAACGCGCCTTTCTCCAAAGCCGCCGCGCGCTTGAGAAGTTCACGCAACCCAAGACCAAAGAAGATATTGTCGCCGAGAATCAGAGCACAAGAATCGTTACCGATGAAATCCCGACCGATCAAGAATGCCTCAGCTATTCCCCTCGGCCACTCCTGAACAGCATAGGACAGACGCAATCCCCACTGGCTTCCATCGCCCAGCAATGAGCTGAATTTCTCGCGATCATCAGGTTTCGTTATGATTAGAATGTCCCTGACATCTGCCAGCATCAGGGTTACCAGCGGATAATAGATCATCGGCTTGTCATAGACTGGCAGCAGCTGCTTGGTCACGACTTGGGTAGCTGGATGAAGGCGCGTACCGCTGCCACCTGCGAGTATAATCCCCTTCATTTCTCGATCTCCCTTGCGGCCCCCTTCAAACCCAATCTGTGACGGTCATAGCGTCTCTCGGCTTGTTCACAGAACTCCGGATGCTTTAGGTACCATGCGACTGTCGCGCGCAAACCATCTTCAAACGCAATTGCAGATCGCCAGTTCAACTCACGCTCAATTTTACTTGGGTTTATCGCATACCGTTCGTCATGGCCGGGGCGATCTGAGACGAAGTCGATCTGTTCTGCATAGGGCACTCCATCCGATCGCGGTCTCATTGAATCAAGCACCGAGCAGATCGATCGGACGACATCGATATTTCTACGCTCACCACGAGCGCCAACTAGATAGGTATCGCCTACTCTCCCTTTTGCAACGACCGCTCGCAGCGCAGCGGCATGATCGTCCACATGAATCCAATCGCGCACTTGTCGGCCTGCCCCGTAGACCGGCAACTTCCTGCCAGATATTGCATTGAGGATGGTCAAAGGGATCAGTTTTTCGGGAAATTGCCTCGGACCATAGTTGTTGCCACAATTGGTCAGAAGCACAGGCAGGCCGTACGTCTTTCCAAAGGCGCGAGTAAAATGGTCTGCCGCCGCCTTGCTGGCCGCATATGGTGAGTTTGGCCGGTACGGACTGCTCTCGTCGAATGAGCCGCTTTCATCCAAAGCACCATAGACTTCATCTGTCGACACCTGCAGAAAGCGAAACTGAGAACGAGCCGCTCCATCCAGCTTCAGGTAATATTCACGCGCGGCGTTCAATAAAACTGCCGAACCTTCAACGTTCGTTCGCAGGAAAGGGATTGGGTCGTCGATAGAGCGATCTACATGACTTTCAGCCGCCAGGTGATAAATGGCTCTAGGTTCTTCATCTTGAACTATACGGCGCATTTCGACTGGATCGCAGATGTCGACTTCGTACAGACGATGCAACTCTGGTCGATCGAGCCCCTCCAGATTGGCTGGATTGGCTGCATAGGTCAGCTTGTCAATCGTAGCAACCCTCTCGCCGGCCTCATTTAACTGTCGCACGAGCGATGAACCAATGAAGCCGGCCCCGCCAGTGACAATGACACTCATCTGCCTGCCCCCTTCAACATGTCATAACATTATGAAGCGAGGGGAGGATTTCGCAATGGCAAAGGTAAAATTTCCCCTTGTTTCAATCCGTTGACATGGACCGAGCCGTCTCCCATTGTGATTGTTTGAGCTACTACTCCAAGAACGAGAAGCAAAGGGCGACGCCATGGCCATCGAAGCCATGTATCTCAATCTTCTAAATAGCGCGATTCACGCCCGCCGAAAGGCAGTCGGCGGCACCACGCGTCTGCGGGCGCTGGCCCTAGCCTATCCGGACCTACTCGTACCGAAGGCAAGCATGCTGCATTTGTTTGGCGCAGAGATTGTCGATCGCCTCGCGGTCCGAGAGGATGCGGCCAAGATTTGGGCTTGGCACGGCCTTCAGGGATGCACTGAACCGCTCTATGATTCAATGTCACTCTTCGATCGGCTTGGCCTTGATGTCACTGTGATAGATATCGTGAATGCTCGTGGCTTTGAACGCATCGTCGATCTAAATGAGCCTCTTCCGGCTGATCTGGTTGGGCAGTTTGATTTTGTTATCGATACCGGCACCTGCGAACATTGCTTCAACGTCGGGGTTGCATTTCGAAATGCGTGCGAGGCCGTCAAGCAACATGGCTTTCTTGTCCATGCGGCTCCGATGAACCGGTACAATCATGGGTTCTGGAACTTCTCGCCCACTGTGTATCCGGATTTTCTTGGCGACAATGGCTTCAAAATCCATGTGCTGACCGGCGTTACATGTGATCTCCGAACCGGCTTTCAGCCAGTTGCGGTCGAACCAGTCCGCCGCTTCGAAGCTGGAACTAACCTCGCACTCTATGTAGTTGCCGAACGCATCGCGATCCAAAAGATGGTATGGCCAGTGCAGCATAAATACCGGTCTGCAGCCTCATGAAGAGCGCAGACACAATGCCGCCGCCGCTCTTGGCTGCAATAGCTCGTTGCCAGGCCGAGCCAAGCAACGTCGAAGCGGCCTGTAATCTCGGCGGTCTTTTCATGGACTACAGCTACTTTGACTATGCGGAGAACATTCGCAAGCAATTGTTAAGCGCCCTTGAGCGGATGTGTGCGAAGAACGCATCACCCGATGTGATATTTAACCTCCTCCAGCTCATCTACAAAAATTTCACAAAGAAGCTCGAAACGGAAGAGTATGCTCGAATTTGCTTTCAGTCATGGCAAGGGAGTGTGATTCCCTACGCCCGTCGGTTCCAGGATCCAGTTCTCCCACATTCACTGCATGCTCCCACAAAGGAGAAGCCTTGGCGTGTGGGCTTCCTGCTGCCAAATGCGGTCATCCTGGGACACACAGATGGCATGCTCGAAGTAATAGCCAATCGGCCCACGGGAATGCCGTGGGCGGAGAGGCCGATCGTCTACACCCTGAACGGCGACCTACCATTGTTGAATGAGAAAGTCAGAGCTCTTGGCGCAGAGATCACCAATCTGGCGACTCTTGCACCACGCGAGACCATTCTGCAGCGTGTTCAGAGCCTGCGCCGCCAGATTGCCAATGACGGCGTCACTCAATTGGTTTGGGTTTCAGCCCCCCCTGGAGCCGACTTTCTGATGGCAATGCGATTGGCGCCAATTCAACTCTTCTGGACTCTAAAATTTCACCCATTCCGCATTCCGGAAATCGACGGCTACATAACCTATGGCGGATGGTCAGAAGCCACCCGTGTGATTCATGGAGAAGAATGGAAGGTGGTTCCTTTCCTGTTGGCAAAACCCGCCGGCGCAGTGAATCCGGATAGGGTCTCCGCTACTCGTGCGCTCTTCGCTCAACATCCGGTCCTATTTGGCGCGCTAGCTAGAACTGAAAAGCTTAATTCACCAGAGTATCTGAACGCAGTGGTCGAAATTTTGCGAGCAAACCCCACTAGCGGCTATATCTGGACTGGGCGCGAGCAGCATGGTGGCATTCAGCGCCACTTCGAGGAGGCCAAGGTTGCGGACCGAACACACTTTGTCGGATGGGTCGACACTGCTCTCTATGCCCAGGTACTAGACATTTTTCTTGAAACTTATCCATTTGGGTGCGGCGTGACTGCCATGCAAGCTCTTGCCTCCGGGACACCCCTTGTGTCTTTCGCTGCACCAGAGACTCAATTCGGCATGCACTTCATTCGCCCGCTTGCGGAAGGCAGCCCGGCCGCTGCGGAAATTCGCAGTCTCCTTTCTGGCAACGCTTTGGGAGCCCCGCTTCTATATGCGCATAGCAGCCACGAATATGTGTGCCTAGCAAACAAACTGGCAGACAATTCTGAATGGCGGCGGGCCGTTGGACGCGCCGGCCAAGAATACTACCATCGCTACTTGGAAGATTCGTCGCGCATGGGGCGCCGGTTTTTTGAGGTCGTCGCCACGACTACACGAGTCGGCTAAAGCTATCACTCAGCGCAAGTAGTTCCCGCCGTTCATGTCAATGACCGCGCCGGTAATGTATGCACCTGCCGGTCCCAGCAGAGACACGGCCATTGCTGCAATCTCTTCCACCTCAGCAAAGCGCCTAAGCGGAATAGTATCGCGAATTCGATCCAAGTCGTCCTGCTTACGCCCTTGGGTCATTCGCGTCCCTGTTGTGATACCTGGTGCAATTCCGATAACCCTCACATCTGGCGCAAACTTCATCGCTAACGACTTGATGAACGTATTGATGCCTCCTTTGGAAGCGTTGTATGCATCATCCCATCCGCCGCGATACGCCGACTGAGAACTGAGGAGAATGACTGCGCCACCT
The DNA here is from genome assembly GCA_964618305.1 of uncultured Dongia sp. Lineage (GTDB taxonomy): Bacteria > Pseudomonadota > Alphaproteobacteria > Dongiales > Dongiaceae > Dongia. The sequence goes on from CAZUAL010000013.1 coordinate 8,199, forward strand.
TTAGCAATCTTCCCGCGAAGCGCTCCGCATGCGAGCATTGGGCTGATTAGATTGATGTTCATTAGATCAACCATCTCGCCGGCATCGGCGTCCCATATCGCCTTCCCGATAGCTACTCCGGCGGCATTGATGAAAGAGTCTATAGGTCCTTCAAATTTGCGAAACACCCTCTGAGTAGATGCCGGATCTGAAAAGTCGGCCAGAAGAGACCGCGACACCCCAAGCGTCTCAGCATCTTCCACTCTCCGCAAAACAGGAATCACGGTCTCGCCCGCGGCGATCAGTTGTCGAGCTATTGCAGCACCGATTCCTGACGTCGCCCCAGATACCAAGTGACTGCCCATACTGGTCTCCACCTACACCATAGACGCCATTTCGCCGTGCAAGCGGTAGTACGCGCGCACAACGGCATCGCCAAAGCGATCCGTATCAAGAAATGGCGGCACACCACGGGCCACTGCCGCCATTCGTTCCTGCAACTTGCGCCGGCGCTCCAGATCTTTCCCTAGAGTCACCGCCAAATCGATGTAGTCCGATCGACTTTCCACGATCAACTCGTCCATCCCAACACTATGAAGAATGGCGGCGCCTTGAGCGGTGCGCAGCGTGCGCCCTGCAAGACTCACGGTGGGCAAACCCGCCTCGACTGCATCTACAATCGTCGTAACACCTGTATAGGGGAAGGAATCGAGGCCCAAATCAGCGTGCCGGAGCATCGCAATCACGGCGTCTCGTCCTGGCAACGGCGCAGAAAGCACCAATCTTTGCGGATCGATACCCGATGCCACGAATTGCCCTCGCAGCCTTTGTTCCAACTCTGCCCCCGCCGCGCCAAAATGAGGCGGGAATGGATAGAGCAACAACTTGGCATTAGGTAAGCGGACCAATATATCCGCCCACACTGCCACGAGATCACCATGAAGCTTAGTATGATTGGCACCGGAAGTCAGAACAAGCGCTTCCGGCTCAATATCGAGTGCCTGGCGATCAACTACCTCCGTCAACGGGATGGATTGCTTTCCTGGGAAGGTGAATGCGAATCCGGGATCGGGCAGCGCCACAAATTGCTCGACAAACTCACTGTCGCATCCCCGCGCAGCGTAATATTCGCTACCGAAATAGACATCCATCTGTGGCGAGGCCGTCGTCACCAAAGTCGAGACACAGCATATCATCCGACGCGCAACACGGAAGAAGCTGAGGAAGGCATGAAGGGACGGTTTCGCCGTAATGTCATTGCCGAACAGCAGCAGATCCAGATCTTCTCGACGCAATGCGCCGACCGCGTCAGCCACATTCGTAGGGAGTGGAACGATCCGATTGCAAACTTCCTGCAAATGCCGAATCAATCTGGCGCGTCCCTGCGCTTCGGAAACGAACAGGATGACTTCGATGCCTGATTTCTTAGCGGTCTGGAAGAACGGAAGTACCGATGTCGTTTCTGGATCTTCCCGCAAATGCTTGAAGAGAACTCCCAGTCTGGGACGGTCAGAATTGGATACTGGGCCATTGAAAACATGACCGCGCGGCACGCCGATGCCCAAAAGTGCATAACCAAACAGCGTCGCGCGTCGGGTCATAAATCCGGTAAGCATTCGATCATTGTGCACTGTGTGCCGGAACTGGGCTCCCATCAGAAAATGATGCGCCAGTTCGTATCCCAATCTAGCGTCTACCGCTTGGCAAGTAGCCTCTAGCATCGCCATGACACTATCGGCGTAAACTAGGTATCTTTCATGCTCCGCTTCATCGGTAAACCAAGATGGAGAATTGAACAGCGCGGCCCATAGCTGGGCATTCCGAAATGCTTGTGGCGCTGAAGAAAAGCCTTTCCGCAACTCAGCAAGTGCACCCTCATAGTCACGACGACTCTTGGCCAGCAACGCATTGTCGACAGCTTTTTGAACCGGGTGAACCGCACTGTCATCGCTACGCATGCTCAACTGCCCGTGCAACAATTGCATCGCATTCACGTACAAAGGCATTCTGAGATTCTTGCGACTGTAGGGCCGAAATCTCATGCCCACCATTAGGAAGCACTAGCAGCCGACCGCCACATTCCGCGACCAGCCTATCCGATCGCTCCAGCGGCGCAATATTATCCATTGCTCCATGAATGACGTGCAGATGTCCCGGCAATATGAGGGATCTCATATCAATCCGGCAATCATCAAGATCATTGAAGAAACTCGGCCCGACGATGATGCCGCTCTCCAGAGCTTTGACAAATCCCAACTCGTTGCGTTGCAGCCCGCCCCGCTCCGAAAGCGGTTTGAAATAAGTCAGATCCCAGTCAATTGCCGGCGCAAGCGCCAGCATTCCCCAGAGCAATTTCCGTCGCCGTTCGACCGCGGCCAACATAGCCCAGGCACCTAGGCTCGCTCCTATTCCAATACAGTTGCGCAACCCCAATGAATCGGCCGCCTGAATCAAATCATCTCGCATGCCGGGGATCGTCATACCATGCGGCAAGGGACTGGAACGTCCCTGACCTCTGAACTCAAGAACGATGCAAGCCAATCCACGTTGCAAAGCGAAATTCAGAATGCACGTGCCAATCGGCTTTTCAAGCGCACTCTTGCCGTATCCACCAACGACCAGCAGTTCAGGCGTCTTCCCTGGAACTCGCACAAATCCTAGTTGGATGCCACCTGGAAAATTGACAACATAGTGAGGAAGCGTTGACATAGATCTAGTCTTCCACCTTCACGGGCGAGCCACTGAGACTGGCCGACCTTTGTGCAGCTGCCACGACCTTCATTACTCGAGCGGCTCTAGCACCACTGGATCGTGGAACATCCCCGGTTCGCATGCAGTGCACGAAGTCACTCATTTCCACTGAAAGAGCTTCGACATCGGCAACATTGACCGCGGCAACTTCACCCTGTCTGTACTCGACATTTGCCCTTCCCGGCAGCGTGGCGTGCTCGCAAAGCGAGATGCCGGAATCGTGAATGCGAATCCGGCTGTCGGGCCGACCATCGTCCCATACCAGCATCTTCGCGTCGCCAGCCAAGACAACCTGCCGCTGCTTGAGAGGCGACAGCCAACTGCCGGCAAGATGCGCAACAAATCCATCGGAGTACTGCAAGGTGATGGATGTCAGATTCTCTTTCAGTCCGGAAAAGCTAGCTGCCGCAGTGGCGGATACTACCGAAGGCAAGTCCGGAAAGATGTATTCTAGAATAGCGATATCATGAATGGCCAAATCATCGATGATATTCGCATCGCTTTTGAAGATGCCGAGCCCGGTCCGTATAGCATCATAGTAGAGCGGCCTTCCGAGTTCTCTGCTGTTAAGCGTTTGCCTCAGGCATTCGACTGATGGCGAGTAGAGAAAGGTATGATCGACTAGCAGGACCCTCTGAGCCGCGTCGGCAAGATCACGTATCTCGCCTGCTGTCTCGGCGCTGTTAGCTAATGGCTTTGTCACAAGAACATGCTTGCCCGCCCTGAGAGCCCGCTGGCAAATCTCAACATGAGTGCTAGCCGGCGTAACCACAATGACTGCATCGATATTCGGGTCATCAACCACCTCCCGATAATCTGCTGAAACGGCGGCAGTTGGATGAGCTGAAGCTGCTCGATCGCGATTCTCAGCGTTGACATCGCAGATCTTTGAGAGAGTGAGCCCCAGATTGGCGTCGGCATTCCTTGCTAGGTTCCTGCCCCAATATCCATAGCCGATTTGAGCAACCGCGAAGCTATCAGTCTTGACCATAGCATTGCCTCACGACCGTCATCGCCAACCGCAGATTCTTGTCTTCCAGTCCATCTACGGCGCGCATTTCGATCGCGACAGCACCGCTATAGCCGATATTCTTAAGCGCCCACCCAATGATTCCATGGTCAACCTTGGGTTCGGCAAAGTTGCCCAAGCCCGGCTCGCTTGCGTGAACATGCGCAATCACATCTGCACAATCCCGGACGGCCTGCTCAATCGGAACTTCCTCGCCTGCGAGAAATGCTGCGTCCAGGTTCAATCCAATCCCCGGATGAGACACATCTCGCACAAAGTCCGCGGCTTCCATGGTGGTGCACAAGAAGCGTCCACCAGCAACGATCGGAACCGGCTCAAGACACAACACGGCGCCTCTCTCGGAGAAAATCGCGCCAAGCTTTCGCAGCCTGCGTTTTGCAATCTCTCGGACCGCGCTCTCCGGCACTCCATTCGGATCACGATTGTTAGGTGCACCGAAGACCACCCGCGTCGCTCCGATCCATTGCGCAATCAGAGCCACACGCCTCAGATGGCGCTTTGTTGCTAGCCACTGCTCTGGTTGGGCAAAGAGATTTAGACCCTCAGTACCAAAGAAGATTGACTGCATTCCAACGGCGGAGAGTCCGCTGGCAGTCAAGCGCTCCCTTAGGATCTGCGCGCTGTCGCCGGTGACTTTCCAGTCTGGCCAAATCTTCGTCGGGGCCACATCGATACCGCGAAATCCGAATTCCTTCAACAGATCGAAGAATTCATGATCATCGCCCTTATGCCAGGCAATGTTGGAGACTGAAAGAAGCATCTTCGTCAGCGACGAGAAACAACGAAGAAGGCATTTCCGTGGGGCCAAGCAGCAGTCCAGCTGTCCTTTACGCCCCGGAAGCTGTGTGTCGCTGAATCAACGTTCCAGCCATTATTCTGGAATAGCTCCATCCACCAGTGCAATGGTTTCATCGTAACGTGCGTAACGTCGCGGTCATATTCCGGGATGATGAAGCCCTTGCAATCTTCACGTCCAACAGGGATCGCCGCAAACATATGTTTGACCCGAGCTCGCGCCAACTGGAGCAACTCGCTTAGCTGCTCTTCGGTCAAATGCTCGAAGACGTCCTTCGACACCAGCCAGTCATAGTCCCGGTTGAAGCAAAGTGGGTCCTGAGGACCGCTGATGCGCGTGCAGAGTCCGCGTACCTGGGGGTCTACCCGGTCAATCGCGTATTCTGAGACGTCGACCCCATAGGCATCCACATCTAGCAGCCTCAATGCCTTGACCAAGAAACCCTTGGCGCAACCGAAGTCCAGGACCTTCTCGCCGTGTTTGATCGGCAAAAGCTGAATTAAATGATGCGCCATCTTGATAGTCAGTTCAGGCAGCCACGAGTAGTTCTGGTAGCCGGACTTTTGTGTCTGCACACCACGCTCGAAGTAATCTTCGTCATAAGTGCGCGGATCGACCGCCAAGTTATCGACCATCGCTGCGGTATCCTTGTGCTTGGGAAGTACAGTCATGGAAAGTTCAGGTGTTGCAGACCGGCCGGAATTTCGATCTTCAAATCCCGCGGGGCCTGAATGATCTCTTTCACAGTTCGGTTGTTGCGCATAAAAAGACAGGAAGTGCAGACCTTACGCGGATCGAAGTATGCCTTAACGGGTTCTGAGAAAAGGCGCCCGACCTCCGTATTCGGCACGGTTCCCCATTTCTCGTGGTTGAACTTTCTCTCTGAAGTGCTGACTGCTCCTGTCTCGTCGCTATCAACAAGAACGGTGACGGAGTCGCATGCATAGCAGTATGAGCGTCCATTCTGCTCGTGTCCCGTGGTATCCCAAAACACGCTGTAGGTTTGCAGGAAACATTGGCCGCCATCCCACAGCTCTTCGGCTTCGGCTTTTGATCCGTGATACTTGAACTGATGGAAGATGCGTCCGGTGGGATTGCCATGCTCGTCAACATAGCCAAGGCGATATAGACGCTCAGCCAGCTCACGATGAGCGCTCAACTGCATCTCACGCGACAAATTGCAGTCAGTCAGTGTACGGCAATAGTCGAAGCCGTTGTCGCCAAGTGAAGCCGCAATTCGTCGAAGGATGTCATCCGTGGTCCAAGGGCCAAAGACATAGGAATATCCGACCGTGATGTCCTTGTTGTGCTTGATGTTGCTTGGGATGTATTGCCTGTCGAAGCGCTGATCCGGATAGAAAGGAGATGCAACATCACTCGTAAAAGAAAATAAGATACACTGAAAGTGCCGATAGATCTCGTCCGGCACCTTTGGCGGGAAGCCATTGGTGATCAGCCCCAGATCAATGTCGAGCGTCGAGAGATATTCCACAAACTCGGGGAAATGGGGCCACAAGTTCGGTTGCCCACCCCCGGAAAGAATGAGGCCGCGCAAACGAATATCGCTACCGGTCGATACCTTGTAGGCCTCGTTGTACTCAGGAAAATTTTTGCGATTGAACTCAGCCTGCTCGAAATAGAGTCGATCGACAAAATCCTTGGCTTCTTGCAGTGTTACCGAGTCTTTCCGGTTTCTCGAAATCGTTGAGCAGAAGGGGCATCGTGATGCACAGACCTGATGATTGGTCATTGTAGCCCGGATTATGCTGCCGAACCCGGTGTCGCGATACTTGTCGAAAATCGCCCGATGATACCAGAGCTTCGCCCCATTGGCGGTAAAACTACGCTCAGCATTCGTGAGTTGATGGCGCACCTCACTCGGTGCAGTTTTTCTTCCATGCTTGGAATTGAACTGGCCACTTTCCAAGTCGCTGCGATAGATACTGAAAGATTCAGTATCCCCTCGAAGCTCGAAATGGCGGAATACAAATTCAGCTATCTGATCGTCGATTGGGCGGGTCTCCAGAAGCCTGCCCGCATCGTCAAGAATATCTACGCGCGCATGCTCAGCCCGGTGCTTTCCTTCCGTTTTGCCCTGAAGCACAATTTCGCGACGTCCGCTGCGCTGATTATCCACATAGGACAACACAAAGCGGGGCGTTTCCATTCGCTTCAAAATCTGGCCGGCGGTGATCGTCGACATCGCTCGCTCTCGCTCCAACCTGACCGGCAGCCAATCCGCCGGGTACCCACCAGACAACTCACTGGCGCGCCGGGAATCTCAAGCAATTTTCAGGCCAATTGTGACATAAGATTGCTAGCAGCTTCCAGCTCAAGTGGAAGCATGAACAGACATGGCTAATAGACCGTTAAGAATTGGCCGAGATAGGGTCTGTACGCGGCAGACAAAATTGATAACCATGCCGTTTGGTCGATTCGTGAGATAATAGTGAGGGGCAAATGGATCGGGATGCAGCACTTCGGGACATTCTGGCCCTGCATGGAAGCGGTCGCCTCGTTGAGGCACATAACCTCGCCCAGGATGCCTGCAAGTCGATTGGCGCCGATGGCCAGCTTTTCCAGGTTCTCCACGCACTTCGACTGGAGCTTCTCGCAAACCGGCAGGTCGAGATCATAGCGGACTTCAGCCAAACACTCCGCCGCCAGGCTCAATGCACGGCGCAACTACTGGTGCGGGACATTCTGAGGGAACCGAAATTTGACGATCCGAAGCGGCTAGAGCGCCATGGCTATTCGGTTGCTTCTCAAAACGAAGAAGATGGAATGCTGATGGAGGTATTTCGGCGCATTGGCATCGCCCATAGAACGTTCTTCGAATTTGGGGTCGGCAATGGGCGACAGAATATTACACTTCACGCCCTGCTTAACGGCTGGAAGGGATGGTGGATCGAGATAAATCCGCCAAAGGTAAAGTACATCCGCCAATACTTCGCCAAAGCGATTGCGCAGGGCCAACTCATTGTGGACGACACGCCAATCGACGCCGAAAACATCAACACCGTCTGCCAGCAGCTTGGCATTCCGGCAGAAATCGATCTCCTTTCTATCGACATCGACGGCAATGATTACCACGTCTTTAAGGCGCTGACAGAGGTTCAGGCTCGTGTCGTCGTCCTGGAATATAACCCGCTCTATCCACCACCAATGAATTTGGTTGGCGCCTACGACAAAAATTATAGTTACTCAGGGGATAGCTACATCGGCGCCTCCTTGGCCCCGTTAACAAAGCTGGCGGAAGCAAAGGGTTATCAGCTTGTGGGTACAAGCATTAGCGGAATCAACGCGATCTTCGTTCGTCGCGACCTTGCAGGTGACAAATTTGCGAGCCCAGCGACGCCAGAGCACCTCTACAACCCGCCTCGGTATCAGTTGAGTTACCTCAATGGTTTCGGTGCTGGCGCCAGCGCCAATTTTGGGCCAATGATCGAGAGCTAGGCCCCGGCCCTCGCTTTGCGCGCCATTGGCCGGGCAGGATTTCCCGCCACCAAGCCGTCCGCTGGCACATCCTTCACAACAACGGCACCCATTCCAACCATCGCACGAGGACCCACAGTAACATAGGGACGAATGGATGCGCCGCCACCGACAAAAGCGCTATCTTGGACCTTGATATAGCCAAGGATCGTTATCCCCGAAGAAAGCGTAACAAAGTCGGCAATCTCCGAGTGATGATTGACCACTGTGTTCTGCAGAATAATCACATGATCGCCAACGACGGCCTCAGGGCAAATGACGCTGTTCGCCATGATTGACGATCCGAGCCCAACTCTGGCTGTCCTGGCCACTGTGGCGGCCGGATGGATAATCTTGACAAATTGATCCCGCGGCAGCCCCGAACGCGCGATTATCTCAGGCTTCTTTGTATAACTTGATTCACTGGCAATGCCGTTGATGAACTTGCAGCCGGCGAAGCGTTCAGCCTCGTCAATACGGCCCAGCACGGGATATCCCAAGAAACGCTTGCCTTGATTAGTCGGAATATCATCAAGAAATCCGCGCAGATCAAAGCGCTGCTCAACCGTGGGCTGGCGGTTGATCTCTTCGATGGCGTCGACAATTGCCAGCGAGTTCCCACCAGCCCCAAGGATAACAAGCGGTATTTCTTGCATGGATGATTCCCGTTTCTCCTCAGCCTCATATAGTCGCTATTGGACGGGCCTGTACAGCGGATGAACCTGCCATTTGCGTCGGAAAAGTTTACTAGGCAATTCACGCCTCATTACTGGAAAGCGCCCGGGATGGCGCAATCACCGAAAAAAATTGATATAATTATCAACCACTTAATATCACCGCACGCGAGCGGCATTAGTTGGCAGGGGAATTGCTTTAACCGCCCTGATCGATCCAATTTCTGACCGAGCGAGGCATAAATGAGCATTCTCGGCGCCATGTTCACGGCGGTTAGCGGTGTCAACGCGCAATCCAAGTCGCTGGGACACATCTCCGACAACATCGCGAACTCTCAAACCACCGGCTACAAGAAGGTGGACACGCGCTTTGAGACCTTGATCACCGTATCGAACGCCAATCTGCATCAGCCAGGCGGCGTCGTCGCATCGCCCTCATACGCCAACTCATTGCAAGGAAACGTCAATCAGACGCAAGTCCTTACAAATATGGCAATCAGCGGCGCCGGGTTCTTTGTCGTCAGCCGACCCGAAACTCAGACGGCAAACCAGACGCTATTCAACGACCTTGCCTATTACACGCGCGCTGGTGACTTCGAAGTCAATCGGGATGGCTATCTCGTCAACAATGGCGGTTACTACCTGAATGGCTGGGCTGTCGACGAAGATACCGGAATTGCCGATACGGCGACATTGGCGCCGATCCAGATCACTCAGACGATCGACGAGCCAACTGCCACGACCGAACTTGAGTTCGTCGGCAATTTGCCCGCCTCATCGGTAGTCAATCCGACACCGGCATTGGCGCCAACCAACATCAAAGTTTATGACGCCCTTGGGAATCCTCACACCGTTTCCCTCGTCTGGGCAAAGCGGGCCGACAATCTATGGAAGCTCGATATCGTCGCTGCTGACAGTACATTGGATCCGGTATCTGGCACCCTGGTAGGCGTCAACGATCAGGCAATGGCGGTTGCCAATACCACCGCCAACGTCGCCGCCATATCGCAGGTCGAAACGGTGACCCTGCCGAGCGATGGCCTTGGTTACGGCCAGACCCTCACCTTCACAATTGGCTCGAATTCTGTGACGGTGACCGCCCCGGTCGGCGGATATACTGTCGCGCAGACAGGCGCCGCACTGGTGGCAGCCATCAACGCAAATCCTGGCTTGGCCGCACAGGTCACGGCAGGCAACTTGACCGCAACGACGTTCGACGTGTCGGCCGATCAGGGCGGCACGCCATTCTCGGTTACGCTGGGTGGCTCGGGCTCGGGCCAGACTGATACCGTTACCATTCCGGCAACAGGCCTTGCCGCTGGTGACACAATCAGTGTCACGATCAACGGAACCTTAATCACATACACCGCAGTCGGTGCAGAGACTGCAACGCAGGGGCGTGATGGGCTCATCGCACTCATCAACGCGAATGCCCTGGTGAACGGCGCTGTCACGGCCTCCACCGGCGCCACCAATACGATTCTTATCAATGCGGACGCAGCTCAAGGTACCTTCACAAATGCCGTGTCCGACACACTCACTGTCGGCGCATTGGCTTTGGCCACTGCAACCGGCATCTCGAATGCAACGACAACGGCCAACGGCCTCCCGGTCGCTCAGGTGGACACAGTCACCCTCACTGGCACCGTGGGCCCGGGTGAAATCGGTGACACCTGGACCGTCAATGTCGGCTCCCAGACCATCTCCTATGTCGCCAATGGCACCGAAACGAGCCTCAATGACGTCGCTGTGGGTATCGCGGCCCTCATCAACGCCAATTCGTCTCTCGGCGTAACGGCGACAGCCCTTGGCGCCACCATTCAGCTGACGGCTATCAGCGCGGGTACGCCTTTCGCCTCAACTGTCAACGCCTCCAACGGCTCGACAAATTCATTCATCGACGTCCAGTTCGGCACGTCGGCGGCGACTGCTGGCAAATTGGTCGGTCTCAGCAACGCTTACAATCTTAACGGCAACGCCGCGACACCTACTGCTCAGAGCGCTGGAGACGACGCTATTATCACCTTCCAGGTCGATTATGGCGTTGGCCCCCAGACAATCGAGCTGACTCTCGGTAAGTTCCAGACGACCGAAGGCGTCACCCAATTTGCCGGCCAGACGATCGATGTGCGTCGCTTCACGCAGGACGGCGTTCCCCAGGGTATCTTCAAGGACCTCAATATCCGGGACAATGGCGACGTCGAACTCAACTACGACAACGGCCGCAGCCGCATCTTCTTCAAGATTCCCATCGCGCAGTTTTATGACCCGAACACTTTGAAGCGGGAAAGCGGACAAGCCTTTACCGAAACCTTCGACAGCGGCTCCGCGCGACTTTCCGGAGCTGGTGAAAATGGTTCCGGCACCCTACGAGGCTCGGCTGTCGAGGGCTCCAACGTGGATATCGCCGAAGAATTCTCCAAGATGATCGTCACCCAGCGCGCATATTCAGCAAATACGCGGGTGATCACCACGTCCGACGAAATGCTTCAAGATATCATCAATATCAAGCGCTAAGCCGCATAGTTGAACGGGGTTAGGCCAATATGTCACTGACAGGCGCCCTCAATGCCGCAGTTGCAAGCCTTCGGGTGAACCAGGCCAGCATTCAAGTGCTTTCGGCCAACATCGCTCACGTCAACGACCCAAATTACACCAAGAAGTCGCTCAATCGCGAGGCATTGACCCTTGGTGAGAATCAGGTCGGCAGCGTCGCTATCGCCTCCTATTCGACCGCGGTCAGTGAAAGCCTGCGCAAGCAAATGGAAGCGTTGATTGCGAGCAATGGCGCTACCGACGCTCAGAACGACTTCATGACCCGCGTCCAGCAATTGCTGGGAACCAGTTCAGATCAGGCAGCCCTACCCAATCTTCTCTCGCAGTTCACCGCTGCGTGGCAAACCTTGCAAGCGACTCCGGAATCCGACGCCGCTCAATCCGCCGTCATTCGCTACGGCCAACAGCTGACAGAGGAAGTGAACCGAGTTGCCGCTGGCACCGATGCAATCGACAACGAAGCCAAGGACGAAGTTGAGAGCTCCGTCGACACACTCAATGGGCTGTTGGAACAGGTCTTTGAACTGAACGTCCGACTGCGCTCCGCCTCCGAAACCGGTGCCGAACGAACGGACCTCATCGATCAGCGCGACGCGCTTGTACGCGAGGTCGCAAAATACGTCGATGTCCGGACTGTCGAACGAGAAAACGGCGCAATAGCGCTCTTCACCCCCGCAGGGTTGAGTTTAGTGGATGGACCGCCATCGAAGTTCGTCTATGACGGCACAAATCTCTACCGCTCTGAAGACCCCACTATGCCGGTCGACAGCCTGCTGCGCGAAGGAAAAATCCGCGCCTTGCTCGATTTCAGATTGGATAACAGCGGCAAGTCAGTTCCAGTAAGCACTGATCCAGGTACGGAGGTCATACGCAAGGTACGCTCCCAGCTCGATGCAGTTGTGAAAGCGATGACATCGACTGTCGGGTCCACCTTCAGCTCAACATATGATTCCGCCGGCTTGTCCCTTCGAATTGAAGCGTCTTTCCAGACCACCGTTCAAGCGCAGCCGGCCTCGCCGCAATACTCCACAGTAACACTGAGCGGTGACCTGCGGCCCGGAGACGTCTTCGAGGTCGAGATCAACGATCGCATCTTCTCATATACGGCGACCAATACCGACGCGACCCTGGATGCCATCGCCTCCAAGCTTGCCGCGTTGGTCAATGCCGACACGACAATTGGCGTCACGGCGATCGCCGGTGCATCTGCGCTCCAGTTGGTCGGCTCCTCGGCCAACACGCCGTTTTCCATCAAGACACGTGCGAACGGTGACCTCACGGAGCTTCGGTCCGGATTCTTCACCGGCACGGACCGGTTCACCTTCCAGGTAAACCAAGCCCTGCTCGACGGCACGCAGCAGCTTAAGAAGAACTCCGCTGCTGATATCGTGACGGCTCTTAACGACACCGACCGGACGTTTGTCGCGGCAGGCCTTACGGTCAGCGGCGTCTCATACAAGGGGATGATGGTAAACATCGTTGGCACGTCAATCGCAAACGCCAAGACGATATCGGACAGGGCGAAGTTCAACAGTGAGAGTTTGTCGCAGACCGAGCAGCGCTATCAGGCTGATGTCGGCGTCAATCTCGACGAAGAACTTGCCAACTTGCAGGTACTGCAGAACGCCTATGCAGCTTCGGCACGCCTTCTGACCGTTGTGCAGCAGCTCTTCGATACGCTGCAAGCCGCAGTCAGCCGGTGATGCGAGGAGGACCAAATGGCTTTGAATGCATATAGCTCCTACGCGACCTATTTGAGCAATATCGCCGGGGTAAAGAACCTGCAAACCTCGCTCGCTGAGTTGACGCAGCAGCTCAATTCGGGAAAAAAGTCGAGCAACCTGGTCACCTATGGCGTTCAGGGGGCGCGTCTTCTCGACTTGCGAGCTGAGATTCAGCGCCGCGAGGGCTATCTGGACGCGATCAAGGCCGCTTCGACCGACGTCAAGGCCTACGACAAGGTCTTCAACAGCATGGAGACCTTGGCGAGCAATATGTATAGCGCCTTTCTCAGCCCTCTCAGTGATCCGCCGCTGGCCCAGAAGGACAAGATCGTTCTGGATGGCGACATTGGCGACGTCGGCGACATCTACAAGATTACCGTCGAAGGGCAGCTGTTCTCGTACGTGACGAGCGGCTTGGAAGGTAGCCTTGATGATATCGCCGGCAATCTTGCCAACCAGATCAACGCTCAGTCCGGCATGCACGTCACAGCCAGGGCAGTCGGATCCGAGATCACGCTTACGGCTACCGCGGTCGGGGTGGCTTATGAAGTTGGGGCCTCTGTGACAAACGTTGCCTCAGGCGTGGACAATACAGTGGCAACGACCCGGGTGCAGCAAGGCAAAGTCTCGCCGATCGTCGGGCAGATCGATAGTGCACTTAGCCAGTTGCAGGCCTTGCTGAATGAGCAGGTGAACGACCGATATCTATTTGGCGGTTTGACGGCCAATGATCGGCTGCCGGTGGTCGACCTGCATCACTTGCCAGACCCGTCCGGAAGTGCAAACGCCATCACTTCATCAACGACCCAACAATTGGCACCTGGCTCCATCGTCCAGAAAGTCCGCGTGACGACGGACTATCTGGGATCCTTACAGTCGGAAACATTCACCATCAACGCTCAGTCCTTTACTTTCAATGGGCCGCTGACGGCGCAGGAATTGGCGGATCAGCTCCGCACCGCCATCAATGGTTCAGCGCCGCTTACTGGCGTAGTGACCGTAAGCGACGTCGATGCCAATGGGTTGACGATCACCGCCGTCACACCGGGTACGGCGTTCAGTGCCGTCGTAACGGGCAACGACCCCACCCCGTCTTCGATTTCGACAGTTCAAGCGAACATCCCACTGGGGGCGAGCCAAGTCGATCTTCTGCAGCTTTCCGGGCCCGTTGGCACGATCAATGAGGTCTATAGCGTCACAATCATGGACCCACCGAACAACAGTCTGCCGGTGACAATTTCCTACCGGACCACGGGTGAAGAGACCAGCCTGGACGATATCGTTAATCAGTTGGTCGACAAGATCAATGCCTACCAACCACCCTTCACCGTAACTGTGACCGCGCCGGGCAACGGTCAAATCCAGCTGACGTCGACGACCGCATTCAAGTCCCACGGTGGCGTTCAGAATCAAGCCACCGTCACTACCACGCAGCGGACAGTCGTTCCAGTCGCTCAGGAAGACGAAGTCACTTTCCCTGGGCCGTTTGATCCCGGCGATATCTATTCTCTCACATTCACGGCACCCGTAGCCGGCCCCTTCTCCGTGACGACTGCGGCTTCCGACGATGATCGGGATATCGCACAGAAGTTTGCCGGCCTAATCAACGCCGCCAACATCAGTGTGTCGGCCGCAGTTCGGGGTGACAAACTTGTACTGACTTCAAAGACGCCAGGCACGGCCTTCACCTATACATCTGCGGTTACGACCGACGTAGGGCAAGTCACGGCCGCTCCGACGAATGTGACGACAATAGCGAACATCCCCGCCGGTCCTTTGCCCCAGATCGATACTGTGAGCATTTCCGGCCCCGTCGGCCGCAAAGGTGACGTCTACGAGTTGACCGTCAACGGCAGGACCGTTCGCTACCTTACCACGGGCAACGAACGCGACATGGATGCGATTGCGATCAATTTGGTTGCGATGGTCAATGCGGCCGTACCGGCAATGGACGCGTCGGCCGTTGCGGGAGCGACAGGAACAGGCAGCTTCAAACTGACGTCCTCTACTCCCGGCGAGGTTTTAACGACGACACTGAAGGTTATTCAGCCGACCGTCGTCACCGACCCGGTAGCGCCGATCTACAATGAGCATCAAGAACCGAGTGATTCCGCCAACGCTTGGCAACGTTCGAAGATCACGGTAGCCGACCAGCTGACATTGCGCAGCACTTTCTCGGCCAATGAAACCGCCTTTCAGAAGCTGCAATTGGCCTTCAGGTACGCGCAATCGGCCGTGAACGATTTGGATCACTACCAGGAGAAGATCGAAATTGCGCGCAACCTCACCAATGACGCGCTCGCTGGGATCCGGGCTCTACACGCCGACAATACGGTCAACGATGCCGTCATCACGGCAACATCCTTGTCCCATCAGACGTCGATCAACCTCTACACCGACGGCACCGACAAGATCGAGGGTGTCGACAATAACGAGGTCGCGGCAAAGCTGGACCTAGCCCAGACGCAGCTGCAGGCGATCTTCGCCGTCATCGGGACGACGAACCAGATTTCACTTGTGAATTTTCTTGCCTGAGGATCATCCCATGGAAACGAACAGGATCGACTTCACCCCTACTTGGTCTGGCAAGAATACGAGCTCAAAGACGAATGCCTCTGTCGCCGGTGGCTTCGCCGAAATGTTGTTCAGCGCCATGGGTCAAAAGGGCAGTTCGGCCACCATCGGTGCCGCCGAGGTGCGCCCAGCAGAGACTTCGACGCCCAAGCGTCGCTTCGACGACCACCCGCTCCAGCTCTCTGACTACCGAGACCAGGGAGAGAGTCATTTAGATCGTCGCGTGAGCAACGAACAATCCCGCTCTCCTTGGCGCGAGAATTCGCTCGACAGCAACCCGGGCCGCGGGCCCGAAGGACGGGGCGGCCATGTGGATGCCTCTGACCGGCCGCAGGGTTCCGGAGCGAAGCCGAGGCACAATTGCTCGACCGAGGATGGCACTTCACCGGAGATCGAAGTCGGTGATGCTGACGGGACGAATGATGAAATCTCGGCTGTGGATGCAGAGGAAATCGTCGACCCGGACGGCGAAGTAGTAGCGGACGATTCCGGTGACAATAATGGCGGTGGCAATGCCGATGAGACTTCGGCCGATGCTGCCGTCACGCTGTCGCCAGACGGTACCCTGACCATCGCTTCTGTCACTGAAGCTACCGAAAGCGTGGGCTCCGTGGACGGTACGACTGAGGAAGGCGAAGCGGTTGACGAGAGCGTTGCGGAAACGCTCGGCACTACCGCCTCGGAAGGGTTGTCCGAGGCGTTGCTTGACCCAACCCTGGCGGCTCCGTCTTCCGGCTTGGCCGGCTCAGTGGATACACTCACCTCCAACGGCGCAGCATCCGCCGTGAATGGGGGGACGACCTCCATCAACGAAAAGACCGGGGATCAGCCGGCTGCGGATGATTTTACGGCGGCTTTGGCACAGGCTGAGGGCACCCAAGAGGATGGCACCGGCAGCGAGAGCCGGGCCGGGGCGTTTTCCCGGAACGGCGAACGCGCTGCCGAGAATGGCGCCTCTCTCTCCCGAAGGCAGGCTCCCAGCAATCGCCATCAGCCTGGACCCGAAATGGCAAATTCTGGAACCGGGCAGCAGGCCGCCCAAGCGAGTGCACAAACTCGGTCCTCGGGCGCGGGCGCCGCCTCGGTCTCGACAAGCGAAGGCATTGGCGCCGTCAGCTTCGATGCCAGTTCCGGGACGCTGGGCGGCGTTCCCGGGTGGAACCTGCATCTCGCCCAGGGCAATGCCGTGAAGCGCCCGGAACTCGTCGCCAATCTGCGCCAACACCTGCAGAATTTGCCGGTTCACGAACAGGTAGCGCTGTCCATTCAGCGGTCGGCCCGAGACGGCACCGGCAGTATCACGCTTCAACTATCACCGTCCGAGCTAGGGCGGATCCACCTAAAGCTCGATATCGATGACGAAAACAACGTGCAGGCCAGCATCACCGTCGAGCGGCCGGCGACCCTGGAACTTCTGCAGCGCGATTCAAAGGCGTTGGAACGGGCCTTGCAAGACGCTGGGCTGAAGGCCGGCCCTGGTGACCTTTCCTTCAGCCTGCAGGGTGGGGATCCGGAAGCTTTTGCCCGCGATTTCGGCTCGGGTGGTGGAAACGGCTCTGGCAGCGGTAGCGGCGCCGGTGACGGTACCGAGGAAGAGGTCGCCGAGACAGTGCCCTCCTCCGTGATCGCCACGGCGGACGGTTACGTTGACGTGCAGATATAGAGTTCGGATTGGGAGTTTAGGATCATGGATATCCCCAGCATCAGCGATACGCTGGCTAAGAATGCGGCGAGTGCCCAAGCAAGCTCAACCAGCGGCACTACCGCACTGGGCGATCTGGCGGAGACCTATGACAATTTCCTGACACTGCTCACCAAGCAGCTGCAGAACCAGGACCCGCTGTCGCCGATGGATACAGCGCAGTTTACGCAGCAGCTGGTCGCTTTCTCGTCGGTCGAACAGCAGATACAGGCGAACAAGCGCCTGGAGCAGCTGATCGACCTGCAATCATCGACCAATGCCTATGCCGCCGTCAGCTTTATCGGCACCGAGGTGGCGGTCGATACGGACAAGGTGATGCTGAGCGACGGTGAGGCGCGCTTCGACTACTCCCTCGACAAGACGGCCACCCGCGCGACGCTGCAGATCTACAATTCCGACAATCAGGTCGTGATGATCATGGAAGCAGACCGGACCGTCGGCGACCACAAGGCCGTTTGGGACGGCAGCGATTATTTCGGCAACCAGCTGCCGGACGGCGAATACCGGGTCGCGGTGAGCTACGAAGACGCCCAAGGCAAGAAGTATACGGCCCCGATCACGAGTTACGGCGTCGTGGATTCGGCCGACATCGAAGACGGCCAAGTCTATCTCAACGTCGGCTCGGTGCGGGTGTCGCTGGACAAGGTGCAGAAGATCACCAAGCCGACAACCGATGCCTGACGGGCGCAACACGTTGATTTTTTGTACAATTTTAGGCTAAGGCCGCGCGTTAATACCAGCCATGGCCACTCAGTTTAGGACTTTCTTAAATGGCCCTGACGTATGAGTGGAGCGATCGTAACACGCAATCGCGGGACATCCTGAAAGGGATATCCAGTATGGCCATGGCAGAAACGAGATCCGCACACAGCAATTCAGGCGATCCTCTGCCCAAGAGCATCGATGATCTGCCCCCGCCCGGCACGCGCCGATGGGTCATCCGGCGGAAGGCCGAAGTCGTGGCCGGCGTTCGGGCCGGGCTGATCAGCATCGAAGAGGCTTGCAAACGATACTCGCTCTCAGTCGAGGAGTTCCTTTCCTGGCAGCGGGCGATCGACCGGCATGGACTGCGCGGCCTGCGCACGACCCGGATTCAGGATTATCGGAGCATCGATCGGCTCGACACTGGGGATGAATCCCCACGATCGTGAGAGATCGTGGTAATAATTCTTAATTCCTGTGGATTACTGAAGAAATATTAACCATATCAATGTTCTAGGTGGGCAGAAATTTCTCGCCATCTAGGCAATTTTTACCGCCATTAACCTCTCGTTAAAGCCTCCCGCCTACATTCGACTGTGTTCGTGCAGCCGCATCAGCCATCAAACCAAGCAATTCTACGAAAATTTTAGTATATAAAATTTTAGTCGAATTGTGCGGCCGAGTCGGCAAAAGCTGCCTATCAGGAGCGAGTGGCAAACGTGAATTCCCTACTGCAGACGTTGCGCAATCTTGGCCCTGTTCGACTGGCTAGCTTGGCCGCTGTTGGCTTGGCCTTGATCGCTTTCTTCGGCTTCATCGGGACCCGCCTGACGACACCGGGCATGGCCCTCCTCTATGGCGGCCTGGATTCCACTGATTCCGCCGCCGTCGCGGCGAAACTCGAGGAAACCCAGGTCCCCTTCGAAGTCAAAGGCGACGGCTCGCAGATCTATGTTCCTGAAGACCAAGTGGCCCGTGTTCGCCTGGCGATGGCCGGCGAAGGCCTCCCCAATGGCGGCTCCATCGGCTACGAGATCTTCGATCGCGCAGACGCCCTCGGTACAACGAATTTCGTTCAACAGATCAACCAGTTACGCGCCCTGGAAGGCGAGCTGAGCCGTACCATCCGCGGCCTGCGCCAAGTCAAAGGCGCGCGCGTCCATCTGGTGATGCCGAAGCGTGAATTGTTCTCGCGCGATAAAGCCGAACCGACCGCGTCGGTCGTCGTAACACTGCAGGGCGGGCTGGAAAAGGAGCAGATCGCCGCCATCCAGCATCTGGTCGCCTCCTCAGTTCCGGGCATGAAGACGGCGAATGTGTCCGTTATCGACGACAAGGGACACCTGCTGGCCCGCGGCGGCTCTGACGGCGACCTGACGCAAGCGTCGGCCGACGAAATGCGGCGCGGCTACGAGCTGCGGCTGACCCAGGCCGTCGAAGACCTCCTCTCCCAAACTCTCGGTGCCGGCAAGATCCGCGCCGAAGTGAATGCGGAACTCGACTTCAACCAGGTGACGACGAATACAGAGAGCTTCGATCCGGAAGGCCAAGTCGTGCGCTCGACGCAGACGGTGGACGAGAACGAGCAAAGCCAGGAACGCTCGTCGAACAATAATGTCTCGGTTGCCAACAACGTGCCCAACCCGCCAGCCGCTGCTGGCGGTTCCGGCGACACCAGCAACAGCAACACGCAGCGCACCGAAGAAACGGTGAATTACGAGATATCCAAGAAGACCCAGACCGAGATCAAGCACAGTGGCGATGTGAAGAAACTGTCGGTCGCCGTGCTTGTCGACGGTACTTATACGACGGCAGCCGACGGCACGCGCGCCTATGCGCCGCGTCCGCAGCCGGAATTGGATCAGATCTCTGCGCTGGTGAAATCGACCGTCGGTTTTGACGCCAACCGCGGCGACACGGTCGAAGTCATCAACATGCAATTTGCCGAACCGGAGCCGGTTGAAGAAGGCATCTCCATCCTCGGCCTCGAGAAGAACGATCTCATGCGGATCGCGGAACTTGTGGTGCTGTCGCTGGTCGCCGTGCTCGTCCTGCTGCTGGTGGTCCGCCCGCTCCTCAACCGCCTGCTGGCCCTGCCGGCTGCGGCCCCCGAACAATTCGCCATTGCCGGCCCGGGTGGCGCAGCCCTGCCGCCGGGCGCCGCCGCAGCGCTCGCCCTGCCGGGCGCTGGCGGCGCCGATCTTGCCGCCCTGACCAGCGGCCAGCCGACATCGATGGGCGAAATTACCAATATTGCCAACGAGATCGAACAGATGATCGATATCAACCAAGTCGAAGGTCGTGTGCGCGCTTCTTCGCTGAAGCGCATCTCCGACCTTGTTGACCAGCATCCGGAACAGGCGGTCAATATCATGCGTCAATGGATGTATCAGGAAGCCTAAGCGATGCGCTCGAAGGACGATTACAGATCCCTGACCGGTACGCAGAAGGCAGCACTCCTGCTCATGTCCGTGGGCGAGGAAAGCGCCACCAAGCTCTTTGCCCTGATGCATGACGACGAGATCCGCGAGATCTCGCAAACCATGGCCACATTGGGCACGGTCAGCGCCACCGTGGTCGAACGCCTGTTCGTGGAATTCGCCGACGGCATCTCATCGACCGGCTCGCTGACCGGCACCTTCGAATCGACCGAGCGCCTGCTGATGAAGGTGCTCGACAAGTCGAAGGTCGACCAGATCATGGAAGAAATCCGTGGTCCGGCCGGCCGCACGATGTGGGACAAGCTCAGCAACGTCAACGAAAGCGTGCTCGCGAACTATCTCAAGAACGAGTATCCGCAGACGGTGGCCGTCGTTCTGTCCAAGATCAAATCCGACCATGCGTCGCGGGTGATCGCCCTGCTTCCGGAAGCTTTCGCCATGGAAGTCATCATGCGCATGCTGCGCATGGAATCGATCCAGAAGGATGTCATCGACGATGTCGAGCGCACCTTGCGCAATGAATTCCTGAGCAACCTCGCCCGGTCCTCGAAGCGGGATGCGCACGAACTCATCGCCGAAATCTTCAACAACCTCGATCGCAACACGGAGCAGCGTTTCATCGCGGCCCTCGAGGAACGGAACCGCGACTCTGCCGAGAAGGTCAAGTCGCTCATGTTCACCTTCGAGGATCTGGGCAAGCTCGATCCGGGTGGCGTGCAGACGCTTATGCGC
>CAZUAL010000014.1:0-21171 GCA_964618305.1 uncultured Dongia sp.
TCTGGCGGTGCGTCGGGTGGCGGCCGACCAGCGTTTCGATCGTGCCGGCCTTGGGGGCGGGGAGGCCCCAGACCAGGCATTTATAGGCGCGCTGGATGTCGTGCGCGGCGAAGGCTTCGGAAAGCGCGCGATGCGCCGCGTCGTTCTTCGCCGCGATGATGAGGCCGCTCGTATCCTTGTCGATCCGGTGGACGATGCCGGGGCGCCGCACCCCGCCGATGCCGGAGAGGCTCTCGCCGCAATGGGCGATGAGCGCGTTGACCAGCGTGTTGTCGGGGTTCCCCGGCGCCGGGTGGACCACCATGCCGGCCGGCTTGTCGACCACGATGATGTCGCGGTCCTCATAGACGATGTCGAGCGGGATCGCCTGGGCCTGCGGCTCGGCCGGGGCGGCTTCCGGGATAAGGAGCAGGTAGACCTCGCCCGGTTTGACCCTGAACGAGGGCTCGTCTATCGTCGCGCCGCTCGCGCTTTTGAGATTTCCGGCCTCGATCAAGGCCTTGAGGCGCGAGCGGGACATGTCCGGCAGCAATGCGCTGAGCGCCCGATCGAGGCGTTCGCCAGCGGCTTCCGCCGGAATGATGAGCTCTAGTGGTTGGGTCATTGGGTGCCGCATGGATGATGAGAAGAGGGAAGTACCCCGCCAGGTGCGGATACTCAAGGCCATGGTGATCGCCTTCGCCCTGGCACTGGTGGCGGCTGCCTGCTTCCTGGTGCTTGTCGGTGTCGCGCGGATGGGGAATGCCGGCTTCGGCACGGCAACGCTTCCCATCCCGGCGGGCTGCACAATCGCCGCCACGCAAAGTTCGGGCGACCGGCTTGTCCTGACGCTCCAAGGGATCGGCGAGGATTGCCGCCGGCTCATCATCGCGGATATGAAGACGGGCAAGCTCGTCGGCATTTTTGAATTGAAGGAAACACCATGAATTTCTGCAGCGACAATGTGGCGGGCGTGGCGCCGGAGATCATGGCGGCGATCGAGCGCGCCAACCGGGAGACGATGCCGTCCTACGGCGCCGACGAGATCACCCAGCGCGTCGAGAAGCGCCTTGCCGAGATATTCGAGCGGGAGGTCGTGGCCTTTCCGGTCACCACCGGCACCTCGGCCAATGCGCTGGCGCTCGCCACACTGACGCCGCCCTATGGCGCGGTCTATTGCCATCCGGAAGCGCATATCATGGTCGATGAATGCGGCGCGCCGGAATTCTATACCGGCGGGGCGAAGCTGGTGCCGATCAGCGGTGCTGGCGGCAAGCTCGCCGCGCGCGATGTCGCGGAAGTGCTGGAGAATGCGCGCGCGGGCGATGTGCATCATGTGCAGCCGGCGGCGCTGAGCCTCACGCAGGCGAGCGAATGCGGCACGGCCTAC
Source organism: uncultured Dongia sp. (assembly GCA_964618305.1). Lineage (GTDB taxonomy): Bacteria > Pseudomonadota > Alphaproteobacteria > Dongiales > Dongiaceae > Dongia. The sequence continues at coordinate 1,370 of CAZUAL010000014.1, forward strand.
GGCGCCGATGAAGTGGGCGCGATCGCGGAAGTTGCGAAGCGCCACAAGGTGAAAGTGCATATGGACGGCGCGCGCTTCGCCAATGCCATTGCGCATCTCAAGGCAACACCCGCCGAAGTGACGTGGAAGGCCGGCGTCGACGTGCTCTCTTTCGGCGCCACCAAGAACGGCGCGCTCGCCGCGGAAGCCGTGATCTTCTTCGACAAGCATCTCGCCGAGAGCTTCGCCTTCCGCCGCAAGCGGGCCGGGCACCTCATCTCGAAGATGCGCTTCGTCTCGGCGCAGCTTGACGCCTATCTCGAGGGCGGCCTCTGGCTGAAGCTTGCCACGCACGCCAACCAGCAGGCGGCGCGGCTGGTGGCAGGTTTGAAACCCATCCCCGGCGTCCATCTCCTCTATCCGGTCGAAGCCAACGAGATTTTCGTGAAGCTGCCGCTCGCCATCGTCGCCGGCCTCCGCCATCAGGGCTTCCAATTCTACGATTGGCCGGGTGCGGCACCGGGCACCATCCGCCTGGTGACCAGCTTCGCCACCCAGGCGCGCGATGTCGACGCCTTCGTCGCCAAGGCAAATAGCCTTGTGAAAGCAGCAAGTTAGATCGGGCTTGATTGGCGCCGCGCGATCCTCTAAAAGTCCGCCCGCGCCGCGCGTCTCACCTGCGGCCCATCTAGGGTCCCCATCGTCTAGTGGCCTAGGACACCAGCCTCTCACGTTGGTAACACGGGTTCAAATCCCGTTGGGGACGCCACCTTCCTTACAAGCTTGAATTTATCAGATTAAACCGAGCCCGCCCGATCCGGTGGCTGTGAGCCTTTGGACTATTTCAGGCCATATCGCCGCCTCACAAGGCGACGCGCGATTAAAGATAGAATCGCACTCTGACACTGATTTTACGACCCCCTCTAGAGACCGTTTTAATGGCCTTAGTTGGCCCAGCGTCACCGTTGCTCGCGATCACTGTGATCTCTGAATCCACGGATCCAATAGTGCCAGTGTTGAGCAGGCTGACGGAACTGTTGTGAAGCTTGATACTGTTGAATGTAGCGCTCTGAACATGCGCCGGGCGTGCCCTTGGCCCAAACCGTTTGGACATGGGAGGAAATCCAACTATGCCTCCATCTCGGCACTAAGGTAGGAGATCATTGGCTTGTTCTGCTCCTGCTGAATGGCATTTGCCTGCTGAAAAATGAGATAGCAGTCCACGCATAGGGGAGCGCCTTGGTTGCCTATTTGGATGATCGCGGATTTGGGGCATTGGCAACATTGCCTGAAGAGAGTATTCGGCTCTATAGCGTTCGCTTGATGTTCTGGTTTGATATCCATATCTACACTTTAAAGTGGTAGAACGAAAAGAGTTGTCGTCTAATTTCAGGCAGTAGTGTTTTACTTTGAGGTCCAGGATGACAAATGCAGTTTCTGATTTTCAATCGAACAGCAATAGATTGGTGTAATGCGGCCTGAATTCTTTTCCATGCCGGTTCTTCGTCGTGACTTTGAAGACGAACTTACCCAGGTGCTGCGCCGGAGAATGCGAGATCTTCGGGCGGCCTATATCAATCCACGCAATGAGCAGATGTACCATCATGGCGGGACGTGGAAAGCTCCTCAGGAAAGCGACGGCGTGGACACGACAATAGTGACACATGAGCACGTGGTGGAATTGCCGTTCAGCAAGGTTATTGAGCACGATCTCAGAATTGTACCGCAATACATTGACAACATCGTGGGCGGAATGTTTGGCCACTTTCAGACTCATCTTTTCAAGACGGTCGAAGAGTCGACGACAAGAAGCGGGAACGTAGTTGACGCTGCCACGTCACCGGATTTGGCCGAAGCTTATCTCGAAGCGTTGCAGAAGATCGAGTTTGGGGTCGACGAGAATGGAGCTGTATCGCGGCCGACGCTCTATCCTGGGAAAGAAATTGCGCAGAAACTGGCCGCCGCGATTCAGGAAAAGGGCCCAGATTTCGCAGCGAAGGTCGCAGATCTAATAAAGACGAAAGACAGCGAAGCGCTAGAGAAAGAAAAGGCGCGGAAAGCGAAATTTGTGAGCGACAGTGATTAGGGCCGTCCTCTCCATCGGCTGCAATTTTTACGACGATGCATCGCTCTTGCCTCTTGGCTGTGCAGAGCAGGATGCAGCACGAGTGTTTAACGTCTTAACCGACCCTCAGTACGGAAATTACGATCCAGTGATCTCCAAGCTAGTCATTTCTCCTACGCGGGCAGAATTTGAGGCGGCTTTGGAGACCGTGCTGTTTGGGGCGCAGCGTCCAGACGTTTTCACTTTGTATTTTGCTGGTCACGGTGAAATTGTCAGTGACGTGTTCTACCTCTGCTTGAAGGACACATCTCTTGCCCGTCTTTCGTTGAGTGGATTTGGTGCTCCAGCTGTCTTTCAAGCGCTGTCGGAGCGGCAACCGCCGCAAGCGAATCTCATAGTTGATGCGTGCCGAGCGGGTGGACTGGGCTTCGATATTTCCATTTTGACCAAAGCAGCCTTCACAGGTGGCGGGGATCGCCCATCCATCACCTTATTTGCTGCTGCGGCGGCGGATGCAGCCGCCTATGAGGATGATACCCACGGCAGAGCAACTCGGGAAATCCTGAATTGCCTCTCCGGAGCCGCCATTACTCAAACCACTAGGCCGTATTTGGATCTGATAGAGGTTGGGCGGCATGTATCTCAAGTTCTGGACGAACGCTCTCAGTCTCAGGGGTCAGTGGTATGGGGACTAAATTTACATGGCACTGCCACATTCTCCCTAAACCCTGCATATAACAGGGCAGCACTTGTTCCCGGTGATGCCACTCTGGCAGTACCAGCGATCAGCCCTGTTCAAAGGGATGACGTTTATCAGGCTTACCTATCGCTGCCCCGTAAGCCTGACGTTCTGGGATTCATCAAGCTAATCGACGCTATTACTCTTGAGCATGGGAACGCTCCTGGGTTCATGAGTCTGATCCAAGGCATTAAAGTTTCATTTGTGGAGCGAGCGGCTCAGGCAAACGACGCGTATATCGTTCCCCAATTACTATCTGCGCTAGCGGTATGTCTCTTCAGATCAAATACTGCTACCTCTTTAGCACCCTTGCGGGATGAGCTGTTTACCGAGATTCTTAGCTCGATCCGCCTTTCGCTCACGAAAACTATGCAGGCGATGAGCGCAGATAAGTTTGCGTTGCTCTCTGATCCCGGCGGGCTGAGCGATCTGCTCATTCTGCCGCTGCGATTGTCGCATGTTATGGGATGGGCAGGGCTGATGGTGTTGCTCGCCGAGTTTACGCGACAGGATCAAGCAGAAAGCAAGGAAGCCTTTGCCACCGTGTCAGCACAAATTGTAGAGAGATACGGCGCATCTCTGGTAAGTGTCTCCGATGCGCAGGCACCTGGCTGGTTCATCTATTTCACTGCGGCCAAGCTTTGTGGTGATATTGAACGCGCGGAACAAGTGTTCGGGCAGCTTTTCGAATCTTTCGTAAACAAGAAAGGCAACGTCCTGCAAGTTGATGCGACTGGAGCGCAGGCTTGCTCCTACCTCGTAGAAATTTCTTCGGGGCAAGCTCCTAGTGACTTGCAGGCTCTTGCGCGGCCGAGTGTGTTAGGTGCCGTGCTCATGTGGGCAGCGTCAGAATTCACCCTGGAGGGTACGGTAAACCCATTCTTGAGCTTACTGGATCACCACAGCGTCAATATTTTTCTACCAGCCCACCTTTCCGATTTTGGCGCGGAAAAGATCGAAGAGGGAGTGAACGTTAGCCTATCCATTGGCCACGATATCTGGAAATGCGAAGAGTTTCGCGAGAGATTTGCTGCGGCGCTTGATGCAGCAATCGCAGCCGACGATACCGCTCTCGACACCGTGATCACAATGCAGGGACTCATTTCATCGCTGATGTTGCCGGACCGAGTATGCTGGACGGTACAGCGAGCGTTAGAGCGGATGACAGCATAGAGCTCAAAACTTTAGGACGAAAAGATCCGTGACGGTATATCGCTGCACCGTTCCACTGTTTTCCCCGTTGGGTGCCGCTCGGCCACCCCATAGGCAAGGCGATGCACCCGGCATCGCTTAAACACGCGCGACCCCGCCGCCGGCAACATGGCGCGCAAAAGGTAGCCGGTTTTTGCGGTCTGCCTGTCCAGCTATCGGCCAACTACCAATGAGCGGCGTCGGGTGGTGGGCGATTCAAGGTGATGATAGGGCATACGGAAACCCCGCTCCAATCCGCCACCCGGAACCCGGCAGAAACCCGCGCTTCTGCCCCTACTATTTAATGCATACGAATACCAAGAGGTTTCGTGTGGCTCACCAAGAGCTTTGTGAATAAGTGACCGTCATTGCTCGGCGCCCGCATGCCGCATGGCGAAAGGCCGCAGGGGAGGCTATACGGAGACTGGTTGCCAGCTTTGGGACGCTGGCGCCTAGGAAATAGCAAGGGGGATACCGCATGCCATCTGAACGAACAGCAAGTGAAAAAGTCGAAACGCTGATCGTCGGCGGTGGGCAGGCTGGTCTTGCGATGAGTGAGCATCTGGGGAAGCGCGGTTTGCCGCACTTGGTCCTGGAGCGGCATCGGATTGCCGAGCGGTGGCGCAACGAACGCTGGGATTCCCTCGTTGCCAACGGCCCGGCCTGGCACGATCGCTTTCCGAGCAAGACCTTTGATGGCATCGACCCGGACAGCTTTGCCACCAAGGATCGGATCGTCCAATATTTCGAGGATTTCGCGAAAGAGATCGCGGCGCCGATCCGTTGTGGTGTCGAGGTGAAGGAAGTGCGCCGGAAGGCCGACGGCGCCGGTTTTCTCGCCGAAACGTCCGTAGGCGTGATCGAAGCCAAGAACATCGTTGCCGCCACCGGCCCGTTCCAGCGGCCCATCATCCCGACCGTCGTGCCGGCCGAGACGGGCATCCTGCAGATGCATTCCAATGCCTACCGCAATCCGGGGCAATTGCCGGCAGGTGCCGTGCTGGTGGTCGGCGCCGGTTCGTCGGGCACCCAGATCGCCGAGGAACTCGCCCGCGCCGGCAAGCAGGTCTATCTTTCTGTGGGGCCCCATGACCGGCCGCCCCGGACCTATCGCGGCAAGGATTTCGTCTGGTGGCTCGGCGCGCTCGGGCTCTGGGATGCCAAGGCGCGGGAACCGGGCATGGAGCATGTGACGATCGCCGTCAGCGGTGCCTATGGCGGACACACGGTCGACTTCCGGCGCCTCGCCCAGCAAGGGATCACGCTGGTCGGCAGGGCGGGCGCATACAAGGACGGGGCAATACACTTCGCCCCCGATCTCGCGCGCAACATCGCGCAGGGTGACGCCAACTATTTCTCGATCCTGAACGCGGCGGATGCCTATATCGCCAAGAACGGGCTCGACATGCCGGAAGAGCCCGAAGCGCGGAAGATGGAAGCGGATCCCGTGTGCGTGACCAATCCCATTCTTCAGCTCGACCTTGCCGGGGCCGGCATTACCTTGATCATCTGGGCAACCGGCTTTGCCCTCGATTTCAGCTGGATCAAGGCCGGCACCTATGATGCGAAGGGCGTGCCGATGCATCAGCGCGGCGTCTCGGACGTGCCGGGCCTTTATTTCCTGGGTCTCAGCTGGCTGTCGCGACGAGCCTCAGCCTTCATCTGGGGCGTCTGGCACGATGCGGCCTATGTAGCGGAGCAGATCGCAGCCCGACGCTGAACGTCGCGGACGCCTTCTCCTCCAGGATCAGGAAAAGATCGTCGGCGATGGCTCTCCGCGCAAGCCGGCGCGGAAGCCTTGCTCCCATTCCTCGCTGAAACTGTCCGGCACCTTGGATGCCGCCACATCCGGGCCGATGCCTTGCAGGCGTTGCCGGTCGCCGGCTTCATAGCCGCGCGCGAAGGCCTGGGCCGGGGAAAGCGGCGCCGAGAAATCGAAAGTTGCCATGTCACTGCCTCCTTCCGCTGTTTGGACAGCTGTCTTATGGGGCCTAACATAGCTGGCGTTCACCGGTTCCATCCCTGAGCCCTGATGTCGCAGGGCGGGCGATGCTATGATGCGGCGCGGCGGGCGCGATCCGTACCTGACGCAGGTGCGGCAGGAACGTGGGACGACCGAATGACTTGGTGGGGGGCAATCAGGCGCTTCTGGGAGGTGGCGGGGCCATAGTGGTGGTCCGAGCGGCGCTGGTATGTGCGCTTCCTGACCCTGATTCTGGTCGGGCTGACGGCGGCGCAGATCGGTATTCCGGTCGCGATCAACCTCTGGATTCTCAGCCTTTTCAACGCCCTCGAAAAACATGAGATGGGGCGCCTCTCGTTCCTGATCCTGGCGCTTCTTGGCATCATGCTGGCGAACGTAACCATCGTGAATCTGCATCTCAGGGTCAAAAGGCGGCTGCAGGTGGGGTGGCGGGAATGGCTCACCCGGCGGATCAGCGACGAATGGATGACGGCCGGGCGGCACTATCTGCTGGGGTTCATGCCCGGCGCCCACGACAATCCGGACGGACGCATCGCCGAGGACGTGCACAATGCCACCGAATATGCGATCGATCTGGCGCATACGCTGCTCTATGACGCGCTGCTGCTCATCAGCTTCACGAAGATTCTCTGGTCGCTCTCGACGCCGCCTTACTATGTGTTCGACAATATCAGCGTCGATTTGCCGGGATACCTGGTCTGGATCGCCGTCGCCTACGCGCTGATTGGCACCATCGCCGCGCTGACGCTCGGCCGCTTTCTGGTGCGATCGGTCGACCGGCGGCAGACGGCGGAGGCGGACTATCGATTTGGCCTCGTTCACGCGCGCGAGAACGCCTTGCGCATCGCTCTTGCCAAGGGTGAAGCCAATGAACGGCTGAACTTCAGCCGCCTTTTCGCCGGTGTGCGCCAGGCCTGGGACGGGGTGACGGCGGCCTTGGCGAACATGTTCTATTTCAGCTCCAGCTGGTCGGTGCTGTCGCAGGTCTTTCCAACCCTGATCATGGCGCCGCGCTATATGCTGGGGCTCATCTCGCTCGGCGCCCTGATGCAGACGGCGCAGGCCTTCCAGCAGACGGTGGCGGCCCTTTCGTGGGCGATCGACAATCTGGGCAAGTTTGCCGATTGGCGGGCATCGGTCGAGCGCATGATGGGCCTCCACGATTCGCTGCAGCGGCTGGAGCGGAGCGGGTCCGACGCGCATGACGGGCGGCCGGAGATCGTCGCGTCTGACCAGCCGGTCCTCGCCTTACGCGACTTTGCGACCCACAGCGCGGAGGGCGACATCGTGATCGCCCGCGTCAACGCCGAAATCCGCCCGGGCGATCATGTCTTGGTGACCGGCGAGACGGGTGCTGCAGCGACCATCATGAAGGCGGTCGCCGGCCTGTGGCCCTGGGGCGAGGGACGGATCGAAATTCCGGCCGGTGCCGACCTCTATTTCATGCCGTCGCGGCCCTATATGCCGGCGGACAAGCTGCGCAACGTTCTGTGCTATCCGCTGCCGCCGACAGCGCGTGGCGACGCGGCGATCGCAGCGGCGCTTCGCCAGGTTGAACTCGGCGCCTATACCGACCGGTTGGAGGAAAGCGCCAAGTGGGACCAGATCATGACGGCCGACCAGCAGCAGCGCCTGGGCTTTGCGCGGCTGCTGCTGCACCGGCCGAATTGGATCTTCCTCGAGGATGCGACCGAGGCACTGGATCAGCAGGGGCAGCGGGATATGGTGGGGCTGCTCAACAGCGAGTTCGCGCAGGCGGCCATCATTGCGATCGGCCACCGCGACACGCTCCTTGACTTCGGCAACCGGTTGGTCGTGGTCGAGCGCGACGGCAAGGGTCTGATGCTGCGGGAAGAGGGAAAGGCGCGCTAGACACCGACCTTTCCGGTAATGAGATCACGGTACCAGCGGGCGGAGGCTTTCGGCGTGCGCGTGCCGGTCGCGAAATCGACGAAGACGAGACCGAACCGGTTGGCATAGCCCGATCCCCATTCGAAATTGTCGAGCAGCGACCAGACGAAATAGCCGCGCACGTCGGCTCCGGCATCGATCGCCTGCTTCATGGCACCGATATAGCGGGTGAGATATTTGATGCGGTGCTGGTCATCCATCTCGGCGCCGGTTTCGGCGCGGCCGCCGCAGCCATTCTCGGTGACGTAGATCGGCAGCTTGTAGCGCTGTGAAAGGTCGGTGAGTTCGTCACGGAACATGTCCGGATATATCGGCCAGCCGATATCGGATTTCGGCGCATCGGCGGGCGCGCTGCCCCAAGCAAAGCCCCAAAGCGATTTGTCGTCAGCCTTGGCGAAGATGGGGCCATAATGGTTGAGGCCGAAATAATCGCCCGGGCGGCAGATCTGCGCCATATCGCCGGGGGCGACATAGGGCGCGATCAGTTCGGCAAGCGCGGCGGGATAGACGCCGTGAATCTGCGGTTCGGGGAAGGCATCGTTCCAGAAGGCATCGAGCATCCGTGTTGCCGCAGCATCCGCGGGCGAGGAACTTTCCGGCACGATGCGTTGGCGGTTGTGGATGCAGCCCACGCGCGCACCCGGCACAAGGTCACGTAGCACATCGACCGAGCGCCCATGTGCCAGATTGACGTGATGAATAGCCTTGAGATGCGCTTCCCGGTCGATGATCCCCGGCGCGCACCAATCCTTTGCGTAGCCGAAGAGGGTGAAAACGGAAGGCTCGTTGATCGTGGCGAACGTCTTGACCCGATCGCCGTAGCGGCGCGCCAGCAGCGCTGCATAATCGGCGAACCAGCCGGCGATATCGCGGTTGGTCCAGCCGCCCAGATCCTCCAGCGCCTGCGGCAGATCCCAGTGATAGAGGCAGAGCCAGGGCTCGATCTCTGCTGCAAGCAGGCGGTCGATCAGGCGGTCGTAGAAGGCGAGACCTGGTTCATTGGCCTGGCCCTTGCCGGTGGGTAGCACACGCGGCCAGGCGACGGAGAAGCGGTAGGCGCCGATGCCGAGATCCTGCATCAGCGCGACATCTTCCCGATAGCGGTGATAGTGGTCGCAGGCGATGTCGCCGGTATCACCGTTGGCGACCTTGCCGGCCGTGCGGCAGCGCGTATCCCAGATGCTGGGCTTGCGGCCGTCGGCATCGGCGCCGCCTTCGATCTGATAGCTCGACGTTGAGACGCCCCAGGTAAACCCGGTGGGCCAATCCTTGCTCATTTCGTCACCTTCGGGTTCCTTTTGGCGAAGCGGGCTGGACGGGCGCGCCGCTCGTCACCTTCGAAGGCACCGGGGCGTCGACGCCGATCGGGACCTTTATAGACTTCTTCTTTGACAAATGGGCGAGGGGCCGAGAAGGCGAGCTCCATGCGTTCCAGGAGCGATGCCGGAGAGATCGGCTTGGCAAGGATTTCGGTCGCGCCGCAATCACGCATCTTGCGCACATTGTCGGCATCCGTATGGGCTGACACCATGATCACCGGAACCTCCTGATAGGGCTCGCCCTCAGCGGCCCGGATCCAGCTTACGAAATCACTGCCGAGGTGGGGGCCGAGGAAGAAGTCGGCGATGATGAGGTGGTATCGATTGGTGGCAACCAGGGCCATGGCCTCGTCCGGATCACGGGTGATGCTGACGGCCTCGACCCCGAAGGCCCGGAATATCTGATGGATGAGCCGCCCGAAGAAGGCGCTGTCGTCGAGCACCAGGACGGCGAGGGTCGCGAAATCGAGCTCCCCGCTTAGCTTGCGTAGCGGGCGCGGGAACGAGGAATGATCCGCGTGGGGCATGCCTGGACCTCGACCGGGCGCCCATTCCCGCGAATCGGCGAGGATTTCGGAGCGCACTGACGCCTTCCTGGTAATCATATTTGTCGTTCAGGCTCAACCGGATGTTCTATTTCCGCCGCCGGATGCCGCTCGGCGCATTGACGCAAGGCCAGGACCGGTCCTAGATTGCGCCTCAGCGATGGTTCCCCGACGGATGAATTCCAGGGGATTAATAGGGAACACGGTGCGGACGACCCAGAAGGGGCCAAAGCCGTGACTGCCCCCGCAACTGTAAGCGGCGAGTGCGGTACCACCAAGCCACTGGGCAACCGGGAAGGCAGGTACAGCACGTTCGAGCCGTGAGTCAGGAGACCTGCCGTCGATCGCCGATCCGGGTAAAGCAGCGGGGTGCTGTATGGCCGGGCGAGACGCTGGTCTTCGCCGCATATGCAATCCCGATTGCCGAGCCTGCGATGGGTGTCATTTAACGTGATGCATCGGAGGGGCTATGCATATCATGGAAGGTTATCTGCCGGCCGCGCACGCGATCGGCTGGGGGCTGGCTTCGGCGCCCTTCGTCGTCTATGGCGCCTACAAGATCAAGCGCGTCGTCCGGGAACGCCCGGAAGTGAAGATGCTGCTGGCGGCGTCCGGCGCTTATGTTTTCATTCTATCCGCCTTGAAGCTGCCGTCGGTCACGGGAAGCTGCTCGCATCCGACCGGCACCGGTCTTGCCGCCTCTGTCTTCGGGCCACTGGTGACAACGGTCTTGAGCACGATCGTGCTGCTGTTCCAGGCCTTGCTGCTGGCTCATGGCGGCCTCACGACACTCGGCGCCAACGTCTTTTCGATGGGCATTGCCGGGCCGTTTCTGGCCTATGCCACTTTCAAGGGCGTGCAGCGCATCGGCTTCAGCGCCGCCATCGCGATCTTCCTGGCGGCAACCCTTGCCGATCTCTTCACCTATGTCGTCACGTCGTTTCAATTGGCGCTCGCCTTTCCTGATCCGGCAAGCGGCATCGTCGGCGCGCTTACCAAGTTCCTGGGCGTGTTTGCGGTCACGCAGGTGCCGCTTGCCATCAGCGAGGGGCTGCTGACCGTCGTCGTCTGGAACCTGCTGTCGAAATACAGCGCCGGCGAGCTGTCAGCCCTGAAGAGCCTGCAGGGGAGGGCCGCCTGATGTGGAAGAAGAACCTTTTGCTGCTGGGGCTGGTCGCGGCTCTTGCCATCGGCCCGCTCGCCTATCACGGCAGTAATGCCGGCTTCAACGGCTCGGACGGCCAGGCGCAGGAACTGATTGCCGAGGCACATCCCACTTATCAGCCCTGGGCGACCCCGTTCTGGACACCGCCAAGCAAGGAAATCGAAAGCCTGCTTTTCGCCCTTCAGGCGGCGATTGGCGCCGGTCTTCTCGGCTATTATTTCGGCCGCCGGCGCGGACTTGCCGAAGCCAAGGGCCGCGATCGCGACACCAGAGACAACACGGCGAGCCGTGCGTCTCATTGACCGGAACGCGCACACCAATCGCTGGCGTGGCGTCGCAGCGGGCGAGAAGGTCCTGGCAGCACTTGGCCTGATGGCCGTAGCCCTTGCCAGCGGATCATGGGTGGTTGAGGCCGGCATCCTCGTCATCGCTGCCGGTGCGACCGTCCTTGGTGCCCGCGTGCCGTTGGCTGATCTGGCAAAGTCGGCTGGTGTACCGCTCGGCTTCATCGCAACCGGTTGCCTTGCCCAGATGCTGACGCTCGATTTCGCCAGGGCGTTTCCAATCGCCTTGTCGGTGAACAGCGTGGAACCCGCACTCTTCGTCGCATTGCGGGCGATGGCCTGTGTCAGCGCCCTGCTGTTTCTGGCCCTCACCACGCCGCTCACCGATATCATTCGTCTGCTGCGGCGCCTCGGCCTTGGCCGGGAGATGTGCGACATCATACTCGTGATGTTCCGCTTCGTTTGGCTGACTCTCGATTGCCTCGAAGCAGGCGTGCGCTCGCAAGCCAACAGGCTCGGCTATGCCGGCTATCGGCGGAGCTTGCATTCAAGCGGGCTGCTGCTGGCCGGCCTGCTGCCGCGGACGCTTTCGCGCGCAGAGCGGCTGGAAGCGGGGCTTGCTGCCAGAGGCTATGATGGTGACTTGGTCTTCATCTCGCGGGAGCAGCCGCTGAACACATGGCGGCTGGTGCTGATAGGCGCGTCCCTGGCTTCCCTCGCAATCTTTTCCGCCGTGGCCGGGTGATGCTGGAACTGGTATCTGTCGACTACATCTATCAGGGCGGCATCGTGGCGCTCACCGGCATCGACCTTGCGTTCGGCCGGGGCGAGAAGGTGGCGCTGCTTGGCGCCAATGGCGCTGGTAAGACGACGGCCCTCAATCTTTGCAACGGCACGCTGCGGCCAAGCCGGGGTGCGGTGCGGCTCAACGGAGCGCCGGTCACCTATGACCGGAACGGGTTGCGCACGCTGCGGCAGGCGGTTGGTCTGGTCCTGCAGGATCCGGACGATCAGCTTTTCGCCGCCAGTGTCTTCGAGGACGTGTCGTTCGGTCCCGCCAATCTCGGCATCCCCGAGGCGGAGGTTCGCCAGCGGGTCGAGACGTCGCTCGAAATCATGCGCATGCGAGATCTTGCCGACCGGCCGACCCATATGCTGAGTTTCGGTCAGCGCAAAAGAACGGCCATTGCCGGCGCCCTGGCCATGCGGCCCGCCTATCTGCTGCTTGATGAGCCGGCAGCAGGCCTCGATCCCGAAGGCATGATGCAGTTGATGGAGATCCTCGATCAGGTCGCCGCCGACGGCACCGCAATCGTCATGGCGACGCACGACATGGATGCCGCCTATGGCTGGGCGGACCGGATTGTCATTTTCGGCCGGGGAACGATCGCGGCGGCCGGCGGACCGGAGAGCGTCTTTGCCGACCAGGCGCTGCTCAAGGAACTCCACCTGCATCCGCCGCTTCTATGGGAAGTGAACCGGATTGTATCGGATGCGTCTGGGGGCGCCGCCCCGGACGAGGGTCGTGGTCGCGAAGCGACTCTGGCGCGCTTGCGCGCGGTTTTGGCTGCTCCGAAGCGCTAAGGCTCTCCGAAGGCTGATCCAGATCAATGCCTGAGAGGGCCGCTTGATTGTCTACTGCTATGAGCAGGGAGGGATCGGGCATGCCTTTTCTCAATCGGACCGAGGCGGGCAGGAAGCTGGCCGCTGCATTGGCGGCAAGGAAGCCCGTTGAGCCTGTCGTCTATGCGCTGCCACGGGGCGGATTGCCCGTCGGCTACGAAGTCGCGCTTGCGCTCAATTGTCCGCTTGATGTGGTTCTGGTGCGGAAGATCAGGGCGCCATTCCAGCCGGAATTGGCATTGGGTGCGGTGGTCGACGGCCCAAACCCGGAGATTGTGCTCAATGAATTTGCCAGCGGCCTGGAGCCTACCGAAGAGGCGATCAAGGCCGCGGCCGCCCTTGAGCTCAAGGAGATCGAGCGTCGGCGCGGGATCTACCTTGCCGGCCATGAAACGGTGTCGGCGGAAGGAAAGACGGTCATCGTGGTCGATGACGGTCTCGCGACCGGTGCCACGGCGCGCGCCGCGATGAGGGCGCTGCGGCGGCAGAAACCGAAATCCATCCTGCTCGCCATTCCGGTCGCGCCCCAGGATACGCTGGATCTTCTGGGCAAAGAGGCGGACGAGATCGTCTGTCTGGAAACGCCGCCATTCTTCGATGCGGTCGGCGCATTTTATCGCGACTTCGATCAGGTCTCCGATCAGGAGGCCGTGGCCATTCTCGCCGCCGCACGCGACCGGAAGGTCTAGTCAGCGAGCGCCAGCCGCTGCAGGACATCGGCGGCGACACCGGCAAGGGGGCGACCGGCATCGACCCGCGCCCAGTCCATGGTGCCCAGGTCGTAGCCCAGCTGGTGGTCGAGTACCGCAGCTGTCGCATCGGAGGCGTCCTTCTGCCGAGCACCGATGCGCTGACGCAGGATATTGTTCGCGCCTTCGAGCCAGATGCCGTTGAAGGGCACGCCGAGACGTTGTGCGAGATCGCGCATCGCCGCGCGCTCGGCCCGACGGGCCGATACGGCGTCGATGATCACGCTGTGGCCGGCGGCAAGCGCCCGCTCCGCCAATTCGTAGAGCTGCCGGTAGACCTTGTGGCCGATTTCGGGCGTATAGGCGGCTTCCGGCAGACGCTCTTCCGGGGCAACCTTGAAGAGGCGCTTGCGCAGCATGTCGCTGCGCAGGAGTCGGGCGCCCGGCGGTGCACCGATCTCGTGCGCGATGGAAGCGGCGACACTCGATTTGCCGCTGCCGCTGAGCCCGCCGATAGCGACAAGGCGCGCTGGTGCCGGCTGCAACGCTTCGAGGGCGTGATCCAGATAGGCGATGGCTTTGTCCCGCAACTCTTCCGCCTTGCCGGCCTCGGCGGTGGCGATTGCTGCGCCAGTCACATGGGCGCGGACGGCCGCGCGCAAAGACAGGAAAAGCGGCATGAGCGGGGTGCCTTCTTCATCACCGCCAAGATCGAGGTAGCGGTTGAAGATTCCCGCCGCCTCCCTCTTGTAGCCGAGCAAGCGGAGGTCCATCAGCAGGAAGGCCAGGTCATAAAGGACATCGATGCAGGCGATGAGGGGGCTGAATTCGATGCAATCGAACAGGGTCGGCTCGCCTTCGAAAAGGCAGATGTTGCCGAGATGAAGATCGCCATGGCATTGGCGCACGCGACCGGAATGCCGGCGTTCATCGAGCAGCGCTCGGTGGTGCTTGAAGGCGGCAAGGGTGAGCGACTGAAGCTGGTCGATCTTGGCGCGCGAGCCCGCATCCTGAAGGGTCTTGCGCAGGTTCTGCTCGTTGATTTCGATGACGGCGGCGATACCGGCGCTGCCGCCCTGATCCAGACGCGTTTCCGCCTTCTGGTGAAAGTCGATGATGCGCTGGGTCAGCCGGAGCAGCAGATCGGGCGTCAATGTCCGCGCGGCGGCGATGGAACTGAACAGCGCGTCCTGCCCGAAGCGGCGCATCTCGACCAGCCAGTCGACGATTTCGCCGGCGCCACCCAGCGCGAAACGGCCCTCGCCACTGCGGGTGACGGGAACGGTCCCCAGATAGATGCTCGGGGCCGTGCGCCGGTTGAGGTCGATTTCGGCGCGGCACGCCGCTTCGCGCGACGCGAGCGTTGCGTAGTCAAGGTAGGAGTAGGTGACGGCCCGCTTCAGCTTGAAGGCGCGCTCGCCCACAAGGAAAATGACAGAAGCATGCGTGCGGATGATCTCGACAGCCGCAATGGGGCCAATATCCCGGCCCTGATAGCTATCAGATCGCGACAGGAACTCGATGAGGGAATCCTGTGGGTCGTTGCGCATTCTAGTCTTTCCGTTGCGCCGCAAACCGGCTGGATGCTGCGGCGTTTATATCAACTTTCGGCAACCGTTGGCGCCATGGTCTTGACTTGGGTCAAGGGGAAGAGAAATCCTCGGACTAGTCTGAACCGACTTGAACAGGAGGAACCGACATGAAGCGACCAGCCGCAGCCAGTGCCAGCAACAAGAAGAACAAACGCATTTGGGTGGTCGTCGCCGTTGGCGGACAGGCTCGGGTGCTGGAAAGCGAAGCGTCGCATGCGGGCGTTTCGGTCCGCCTCGACATCTCGTCCGATGCCCGTCAGACTGGCGGTAAGCTTGCCGCCGACCGCCTGCCCCGTGCCCAGGAGAGCGCCAATTCCGCCCGCCACGGTATCGAACCGCGCGTGTCGATCAAGCAGCACGAGAAGGATCTTTTCGTGGCGCGGCTTGCGGATTACCTGAAGGGTGGGCGCACCAGGTTCGATGAACTGGTCATCGTGGCCCCGGCGCGGATTGCCAAGGCGCTAAAGGAAGAATTGCCGGCGCCGGTCGCCGCCAAGATTGCCCTCACCAAGCAGGCTGACATGACCTGGATGAGCAATGCCGAGATCCTCAAGCGGCTCGGGCCGGTGGGGAAGCAGATTCAGAAGCAGCGCGGGGAAGGCTGACCTTTCCAGGCGGCTTGCTTCGGCTCATTGGCTGTCGCGGGCGTAGGCGTCGTTCCGGAAGTTGATGGTGCCATCGGGATCGACCCAGGCGGTCTCATAGACCAGATGCACCGGGATGGGCCGGGCGAGCGCAATGCGCTCGGTCTCATTCCCAGCGAGTTTTTCCGTGATACGGTCGTCGTTCCAGCCGGGCTCGCCCGCAAGCAGGCGGCGCGCCAGTTCCTCGGCATTCGAGAGGCGGATGCAACCGTGGCTCAGGAAGCGGTCCTCGTTCGCAAAGAGCGACGGCACGTTTGTGTCGTGCAAATAGACGCTCTCATCGTTGGGGAAGGAAAACTTCAGCTTTCCCAGAGGGTTGTCCGGTCCAGCCGCCTGGCGGATCATGCCGTCCACCATTTTCATATGGTGCGCGGCCAGATAGCCGGGCTCGCGGCGGATGCGTGGCAGCAATTCCCGTCGTGCGATGTTCGGCGGCACGGTCCAGGTCGGGTGAAAGATGATCTCGTCGATTTTGCCGCTGAGCAGGGGCGTTGGCCAATTCGGGCGGCCGACGATGACCCGCCGCTCGAATTGGGTGGTGCCGCCTTCGATCAGCCGGTAGCTCGCCGCGGCAATGTTGACGACGACATAGCGCTCGCCCCACTGGCGCCGGTCCGCCTGCAGGTGCTTGAGATTCAGCTTCAGCGTGGCAATCCGGCTGGCGATGGGCACGTTGAGCGCAGCCAATGTTTTGCGGCCCAGGATGCCGTCCGGCTCAAGCCCGTGACGCTCCTGGAAGTGCTTCAGTTCGGCAGATAGCGCGGCGTCAAACTGGTCGCCGCCTTCCTCGTTGGCATCGCCGGTGGCCGCGAGCCGGGCACGGAGGGCTGCGACCGTCGCGCCACGGTCGCCTTGCTGCAGTTTCGAAACGGCTGGCACGAATGGCCATCCGCCCTTGGCCGCTTGATCCTCATAGGTGGCGATGGCATCCGAGAGGCGCTGCAGATCAGGATTGGCGCCCGGTTCGGCTACGGCCGATGGGATTGGCGCCAATGGGGCTGCGGGCGGCGGTTCCGGCTGGGGCGCCGCGATCGGGGCAGTTTCCGGTCCTAAATTCGCCGGCGCGGGCTGGCTTGCACAACCGGCGATAAGCAGTAAAGCTGCCACAGAAGTAAGGAGAGCCGAGTCTATCCGCGCACGCTCTGTCATGTCCGCCTGTACCTGGATATGCCCGCAGCTTCACATGGAATAGATCGGTGCGGTGTTGAGCCAGATCAAGTCCGTGACCAGGGCCGTTTTCAACAGGGCACGCAGGCTGAATTGCTCAGGTGCCGGTTCGTCGACAGGAGTCTTTCATGTGGCGCCGCTTTTTCTGGTGCGGGTTGATCGTCCTAACGGTGGCATTCGGGGGGACGGCCGCGGCGCAATCGATTGGTGAATCCGCTGCCGGTCCGGCGACGGCAAGCCCACCACCTCAAGTCGAGGAGTTGCTCCGCCTGCTCGACGATCCTGTCATCCGCGACTGGGTCGCAGCGCAGCGGGGTACAGCAGCACCAGCCGAAGCAGCGCCCGCAGATACCATGTCGCCCAGTTCGTATCTGGATCGGCGCCTCGGTGAAATTCGGCAGCACATAACCAAATTGGCCATGGCCGTGCCCGAACTGCCGAACGAGTTTGCCCGGGCCCGCACGATCCTGATGTTGGAGTTCGAGAATCGCGGGATGGTCCGCGTCGGATCGCTCGTCCTCGGCTTCCTCGCTCTCGGATATCTGCTCGAATGGGTGTTCCGGCGGGTGACGCGGCCGATTCAGCAATGGATCGTGAACGTGCCGCTGAGTACCATCGGCGACCGTATCCGGGCCGCCGGCATCCGCTTGTCTTTCGGGCTCGGCCTGGTCATTGCCTTTGCCGTCGGCAGCGTCGGCGCGTTCCTGGCCTTCAGCTGGCCGCCATTGCTGCGCGAGATCGTTCTTGGCTACCTGACCGCTTTCCTGGTGTTGCGGATCGCGCTGGTCGTGAGCCGCTTCGTGCTGGCGCCGGGGGGAGAGCGCTTCCGGCTGGTGCCGATGAACAGTCGCGCCGCCTGGTTCTGGTACCATCGCATCGGGATCGGCGTCGGCTGGCTGGCAATCGGCTGGGTGACCGTCGGTCTTCTCGGCACGCTGGGGCTCGCGGCGGCATCGCGCGAACTCATCGCCTATGTGCTGGGTTTGGTGCTGCTTGGTATTGCCATCGAAGCGACCTGGCGGCGTCCGGCGGCAGCCTTGGGACAAGATGGGCGAGCGAGCTTGTCTTCCGCTGCCGTGACAAACTGGCTCTTTACCGGCTATTGGGCGCTGCTTTGGCTCTTGTGGGTGGCATCTGCCTTGCCGACCTTCTGGCTGGCGGTGGTTGTCGTTGCATTGCCGGCGGCGATCCGTGGCATGCGGCTTTCGGTCAATCACATGTTGCGCCCGGCCGGTGCCGCGAGCGCCGAAGACAATCTGCGCAGCGTCACCGAGGTATCGATCGAGCGTGGCCTGCGTGCGCTTCTGATCATCGGCGCCGCGCTGCTGCTGGCCAAAGCCTGGCACGTGGACCTCGTCGCCATGACCATGCAGGACACGCTGGCGACGCGCCTCACGCGCGGCATCTTGAGCGCCATCGTCATCGCGCTCATTGCCGAGTTCGTCTGGTATTTCGCGCGCGCCCTGATCGATGCCAAGCTCGCGGTGACACCGCAGGCGGCGCTGGCGGACACGGAGGAGGCAAGGCGTCAGGCTCGGTTGCGGACCTTGCTGCCGATCCTTCGTAACGTGCTTTTCGTGGTGATCAGCGTCATCGCACTTCTGATGGTCCTCTCCGCGATGGGTATCGAGATAGCACCCCTGATCGCCGGCGCAGGTGTTGTCGGCGTCGCGGTCGGTTTCGGCGCCCAGACTCTGGTTAAGGACATCATCAGCGGCATGTTCTTCCTGATCGACGACGCCTTCCGTGTCGGCGAGTACATTCAGAGCGGCAGCTACAAGGGAACCGTTGAATCCTTCAGCCTGCGGTCGGTCAAGCTGCGGCATCATCGCGGCCCCCTCTATACGGTTCCGTTCGGCGAGCTTGGTGCGGTTCAGAACATGAGCCGTGACTGGGTCATCGACAAGCTGACGATCGGCGTCACCTACGACACCGATCTCGAAAAGGTGCGTAAGATCATCAAGGAAGTGGGCAAGGAGCTGCTTGCCAACCCCGAATACGCGCCGCACATCCTGGAGACGCTGAAGATGCAGGGCGTCGAGCAGTTCGGCGACTACGCCATCCAGATACGGATGAAGATGATGACCAAGCCCGGCGAACAATTCGTCATTCGGCGCAAGGCGCTGGCGCTCATCCGCAAGGCCTTCAACGAACATGGGATCAATTTTGCTCAGCCGACGGTGCAGGTTGCCGGCGGCAACGAGCATCTTGCGACGGCCGCCGCGAAGCAGGTGCTGGACCTGACGACGGCGTCGCATACGGAGGGCTGAGGCGGGTGCCTTGACTTCCGCCTGCCTGGGCACCTAGAAAAGTATGACAAAAAACAAGCAATGCGGTGCTTGAGTGGATTTCACTCAATAGAACGCCGCCATCAGTCAGGAAGGCAACATGGAGCTTGAACTCACGCCCGCCAATGCGCTGCCCGTGGACGGCACCGCCGGGACCTTGATCGGCCGCGTTTGGGTACCGGGGGAGGGACCCTGTGTCGTCGTGGCCGAGGGTGCTCATTTGAAGGATGTGACGGCGGCCTTCCCGACAATCGCCCATCTTCTCAACGAGGCTGAGCCGCTCGCGGCCTTGCGTTCGGCTTTGAAGAATGCGCCGGTGGTGATCGACATTGCCGCTTGCCTTGCCAATACGCCGGTCGACAAGCGCGATGCGACCAAACCTCATCTTCTGGCGCCGGCCGACCTCCAGGCTATCAAAGCCTGTGGCGTCACCTTCGCCGCCAGCATGCTGGAGCGGGTCATCGAGGAGCGGGCCAAGGGCGATCCGGCAGCTGCCGAGGGTATCCGACGGGTGATCGCCCAGGAGATTGGTGGCGATCTCAAGCGGATCAAGCCGGGATCGGCGGCCGCCGCAGCTCTGAATCAGGCGCTGATATATCGGGTGATGGGGTCACAGG
>CAZUAL010000014.1:21181-24718 GCA_964618305.1 uncultured Dongia sp.
CGCGATCCCGGCAAGCCGTGGCTGCTGGCCCCCGTCGATCTGCAGGCGATCAAGGCCGCCGGGGTCACCTTCGCGCAGAGCATGGTCGAGCGCGTGATCGAGGAGCAGGCGCGCGGCGACGCCACGCTCGCGGATTCGATCCGCCGCGAGATGACCGCGGCGATCGGCACCGACCTGTCGAAGATCGTGCCCGGCTCGCCGCAGGCCGAGGAGCTCAAGAAGCTGCTGATGGCCAAGGGCAAGTGGTCGCCCTACCTCGAGGTCGGCATCGGACCCTATGCCGAGGTCTTCACCAAGTCGCAGCCGATGTCGGCGGTAGGAACCGGTGTCGATATTGGTATCCATCCGGAATCCCACTGGAACAATCCGGAGCCGGAAGTGGTGTTGGTGATCGACCCCACCGGGCGCATCGTCGGCGCCACCCTGGGCAATGACGTGAACCTGCGCGATTTCGAAGGCCGTTCGGCGCTCCTGCTGGGGCGCGCCAAGGATAACAATGCCTCCGCGGCGCTCGGGCCATTCATCCGACTGTTCGACGAGACTTATGGCATGGACGATCTCCGCCAGGCGGAGCTCTCGGTAAAGGTTGCGGGGCTCGATCAGTTCGTGCTCGACGATCATTCCTCGATGCGTGAGATCAGCCGTGATGTGACGGACTTGGCCAAGCAGACGCTCAGCCGCAACCATCAATATCCGGACGGTCTCGTCCTCTATGTCGGCACCATGTTCGCGCCGATCAAGGATCGTGGTGCCCCGGGCATGGGCTTCACCCACAAGATCGACGATATCGTGACGGTGTCGACACCGAAGCTCGGAACCTTGATGAACCGTGTTCGGTTGACGACCGAGGTGGCGCCGTGGACCTTTGGGTCGCGGGCATTGATGGAAAACTTGGCTGGGCGCGGCCTGCTGAAGCGATAAAGGGGGCGACAATGGCGATTTCGCTGGTCGGGTTGATCGGTGCCGGCCTGATGGGGCACGGCATCGGCAAGAACATCCTGGCGAAGGGCTTCAAGCTGTCGGTGCTTGCCCACCGCAACCGGCAACCGGTTGATGATCTGATCGCACGCGGGGCGAGCGAAGCGAAGACGCCCCGGGATCTGGCGGCCAACTGCGACATGGTCATTACCGTGGTCGGCAATTCCATCCAGATGGAAGACATCGTGCGCCGATCGGACGGGCTCCTGGCCGGCATGAAGAAAGGCACGATCATTGCCGATTGCACGACGGCCCAACCGGATTCGAGCGTGGCTCTGGCTGCGGAGATTGCCGCTAAGGGTGGGCGCTTCGTCGACATTCCGATGACGCGGACCCCGAAGGAGGCGGAGGCCGGAAAGCTCGGCCTCATGACGGGTGGCGACGAAGCGACCTTGGCAGAGATCAGGCCCGTTCTCGATTGCTTTGCGGATACCATCGTTCACTGCGGCGGCGTCGGTTCGGGGCACCGGGCGAAGCTCATCAACAACATGCTCTCGCTCGGCTATGCGGCCGTCACG
Source organism: uncultured Dongia sp. (assembly GCA_964618305.1). Classification (GTDB taxonomy): domain Bacteria; phylum Pseudomonadota; class Alphaproteobacteria; order Dongiales; family Dongiaceae; genus Dongia. Next base: position 22,678 of record CAZUAL010000014.1, read on the forward strand.
GCGGAGGCGCTCACGGCAGCCAGGAAGTCCGGCGTCGATCTCGACGCGCTGCGGCAGATTGTGACTGCCGGCGGCGCGAACAGCGTGATGTTCCAGCGTCTGGCTGCCTATGTGATCGATAACGACAATACCCAGCTGCGTTTCGCCATCGCCAATGCGCAGAAGGACGTGCGCTATTTCCTGCAGATGGCGGAGAGCCTGCCGGTGCCGACCTTCGTTGCCTCGGCCGTTCATCAGCTCTATGCGATGTCGAACGGAGCCGGCATGGGGCAGCATTATGTGCCGGAGGTTATCGACGTACTGACGGAACTGGGGGACAATGCCCTGGAACGGGACGATTAACTACTCGTTCGGCAATGGCAAACAAATGATGGTTGCGCCGCTTTGCCGCAGTTGGCGTGATCTGCGTCATAAAGGCACCGGTCGCTGCTTGTGAGGGTATTTCGAGCGTGGCATAAGTCGCCCGTCAGGTAGCTGTTTCACAGCGTCAGACGTTGGAAGGCAATATGCTTGAAGTCGCACAATACGATCCCACGCCGTATTACAACTGGTCCTACCCTGATCAGGGTATGTTGCGGACCGGGACGGATGCGCATCGCAACGCGTTTTGCCGGCTGCTGACCGAGACCTACAACCCGTATAAGCCCGCCGTCATCCCTTGGCCCGATCTGTCGGTGGAGGAATTGGCGCGTCTCAAAGGATTGCCGTTCTGGGATACGGCTGTCGCCATCGAAGGGCGCGCTTCCTTGAGGATGCAGTGGCAGGCGGATCGCCTGCCGGACCCGGTGATCGCGGAGGCGTTGAAACTCAATGCCGCCGAGGAACGCCGGCACAAGGAAGTGCTCCACAATATGCTGGCCTTCTACCGGATCGAATTGGGGCCGGAGCCAGTCTATCTGCCGCCAGCCAATCCGGAGTTCGGCTTCCTGCGCACCGGATTCGGCGAGTGCATCAACTCCTTCTTCGCCTTCGGACTCTTCGATCTGGCGCGGAGTTCAGGCTTTTTCCCACCGGCTCTGGTCGAGACCTTCGAGCCGGTCATCCAGGAAGAAGCGCGTCATATCATGTTCTTCGTGAATTTTGTGGCCTACCGGCGCGCCAATCTCAGCCTGCCGAAGCGCCTTGTCTTCGATCTCAAATGCCTCATCGCGATTGGCGAGCAATTCGCGTCGCGCATCGGCATGGCGATCGAAACGCGCCGCCGCCGCAAGGGTGTTCGGTCGAACTTCCTAACCGATGGTGCCAACACCGTCGCCAAAGGATTCAGCAAGCGGACGTTCTTCGAACTCTGCCTCACCGAAAACGATCGCCGCATGAAGGGCTATGACAAGCGCCTGCTGCGGCCGATGATGATGCCCCGGCTCATCCGCCTTGCGCTGAAATTCATGCGCTGAAGGGCGGACAAGCCGGTTGCATGCGAACCTCAGGCGCCGACGGCGCGGGCGAGGTTGCGAACAGCTTCTTCCAATTGCGCGAGGCGGCGGAAGCGGCTGCCGTCGATGATGTAGAAGCGTGGGTCGGCCGCAACGAAGCTGAACCCGCCGCGCTCCCGCAAGGCGAGGCCGGCCGAGATGCCGGCTACTTCGATGGCGAAGGCCGGGTTGTTTTCATTGGCAGCGAAAAGCGCTTGTGATGATGAAGTCACGTGAAATCCTCCTCCATGCTCGGCGTGGAGTCTTAAGCCGAATCAATGACAGCAAAATGAAGCGACGCGCCGTGCGTCGCCTAACGTGAGGCCGGACAACAAGTTCCGGTACGCTTGCAGGGAGGAGGGGCGGCGAGAAGGCGGGGATCAATCATCATTGGGTCCTTCGAGTAGCGGAACCCACGACCGCAGTCGTGGCGCTTTAGCTTTGGTGTCGCGGTGCAAGCTGCTCCGGTCAAATGCCGCGAGACGTCACCATCGGTGATTTCGTCTAATGGGAAAGTAGGGGCGCGCTCGCCCTTTGACGAGCGAGTTTGCCTGCGGCGGCGGCGCAGGAATCCTCGCTGCGGCAATCAATCTTCTAACCAATTGTAATAATTATTTAATTTATATAAA
>CAZUAL010000014.1:24728-26730 GCA_964618305.1 uncultured Dongia sp.
GGCATCGCTCGACCCCCAATTACAACATCGAATCAACATCAAGTGTGTCTTTCTTGTTGACAATTGATCGTCGGAATGGCGAATGAAGGGCAAAAGAACCGCCAAGAGGGGCATTCCATGCGGGAGGCGATGGCGCGGGTCGTGGCGTTGACCTGTTGGTCGACGCGGGTCGAACCGGAGATCATCAAGGGGGGCATCACCAACGCCAATTTCCGCGTTGAGCATGCCGGCAAGCGCTACTTCGTGCGGATCGGCGACGACATCCCGGTTCATGGCGTCATGCGCTTCAATGAACTTGCCGCCAGCCGTGCCGCAGCGGAATGCGGCCTGTCGCCGAAGGTCATTCATGCCGAGCCCGGCGCGCTGGTCTTCGAGTTCGTCGAGGGCAAGACATTGTCCGCCGAAGACGTTCGGCGCCCGGAAATGCTGGCGCGCATTCTGCCGCTGATCCGCCGCTGTCACCGCGAAATGCCGCTACATGTGACCGGGCCGGCGCTCATCTTCTGGGTCTTTCACGTCTTGCGCGACTATGGGCATTCGCTGCGCGCCGGCGGCAGCAAGCATGTCAACGCCTTGCCGCGACTTCTCGGCATCGCCGCCGATCTGGAAAGGGAAGTCGGGGCCGTCGATATCGTGTACGGCCATAACGATTTGCTACCGACCAATTTCATCGACAGCGGCGACAGGCTCTGGCTCATCGACTGGGATTATGCCGGCTTCAATTCGCCACTCTTTGATCTGGCCAACCTTTGCTCCAACAACGAAGTGCCCGCAGCTGACGAGATGAAGCTGCTCGAATCCTACTTCGAGCGTCCGGCCGATGGTGATCTTCTGCGACGCTACCATGCGATGAAGTGCGCCTCGCTGCTGCGCGAAACGATGTGGAGCATGATTTCCGAAATCCATTCGACACTGGATTTCGACTATGCCGCCTATACCGCCGAGAATCTCGCGCGCTTCGAACGCGCGCTCGGCGATTTCAAGAACATGTGAGGAGCCTAGAATGAGCGATTTCCCGACCTCGGCGCGCGCCGTCATCATCGGCGGCGGCATCATCGGTTGTTCGACCGCCTACCATCTGGCGAAGCTCGGTTGGAAGGATGTCGTTCTGATCGAACGGCACAAGTTGACCAGCGGTTCAACCTGGCATGCGGCCGGTCTCGTCGGCCAGCTGCGCACGTCGGCAAATATCACACAGCTCCTGAAATACTCAGTCGAACTCTACAACAAGCTTGAAGCCGAAACGGGCTTGGCCACCGGCTGGAAGATGAATGGTGGTTTGCGCCTTGCCTGCAACCAGGCGCGCATGACGGAAATCAAGCGCCAAGCGACGACGGCCCATTCCTTCGGCCTCGAGATGCATCTGCTCAGTCCGAAGGAAGCGCAGGATTTGTGGCCGATCATGGATATCGGCGATCTGGTCGGCGCGGCCTTCCTGCCGACCGACGGCCAGGCGAACCCGGCCGATATCGCCCAGTCGCTGGCCAAGGGTGCGCGCCAGGGTGGCGTCAAGATCATCGAAGAGACGGCGGTCACCGGCATCGAAGTGGCGAAGGGCCGTGCTGTCGCCGTATTGACGGACAAAGGCCGCATCGCTGCCGATGTCATCGTCAATTGCGGCGGCCAGTGGGCGCGTGAAATTGGTGCGCTCGCCGGCGTCAATGTTCCGCTGCAATCGGTCCAGCATCAGTACATTGTCACCGAAGCAATGGCCGGTGTTCCGAAGAATTTGCCGACCCTGCGCGATCCGGATCGCCTCATCTATTTCAAGGAAGAGGTGGGCGGTCTCGTCATGGGTGGTTACGAGCATAATCCGATCCCCTGGCTGCCGGGCCAGGACCGCTATTCGCTGCCGGGCAATTTCGCCTTCCAGCTGCTCGAGAACGATTGGGATCATTTCGGCCAGTTGATGGAGCAGGCCCTGGCCCGCGTGCCGGCGCTGGAGAAGGCTGGCGTCAAGCAGATGATCAACGGGCCGGAGAGCTTCACGCCGGATGGAAAC
>CAZUAL010000015.1:0-23585 GCA_964618305.1 uncultured Dongia sp.
GGTGTCGACCGACTACGACACATCCGACCGCCTCTATTTCGAACCGCTGACGGCCGAAGACGTCATCGAGATCGCGCGCGTCGAGCAGAGCAAGGGCAAGCTCCTTGGCTGCATCGTGCAGTTCGGCGGGCAGACCCCGCTGAAGCTGGCGGCGGCCCTTGAAGCCGCGCAGATTCCCATCCTCGGCACCTCGCCGGATGCAATCGATCTTGCCGAGGACCGCGAGCGTTTCCAGAAGCTGCTGCACGCTTTGAAGCTGCGCCAGCCCAAGAACGGCATCGCCCGCTCGACGGAAGAGGCCGAGCGCATCGCTGCGGAAGTCGGCTATCCGGTCGTCATCCGCCCGTCCTATGTTCTGGGTGGCCGGGCCATGGAAATCGTGCACGAGATCGGGCAGCTGCGCCGCTATATGCGCACCGCCGTGCAGGTTTCGGGCGACAATCCGGTGCTGATCGATTCCTATCTCGAAGATGCGATTGAGGTCGATGTCGACGCGCTCGCCGACGGTACCGATGTCTATGTCGCCGGCATCATGGAGCATATCGAGGAGGCCGGCATTCATTCCGGCGATTCCGCCTGCTCGCTGCCGCCGCATACCCTGCCCCTGCAGGTGATATCCGAATTGCGCCGGCAATCCGAAAGCCTCGCCAAGGGTCTCAATGTCGTCGGCCTGATGAACGTGCAGTTCGCCATCAAGGGCGCCGATATCTACGTTTTGGAAGTCAATCCGCGCGCCAGCCGCACGGTACCTTTCGTTGCCAAGGCGACGGGCTTGCCCATTGCCAAGATCGCCGCGCGCGTCATGGCGGGCGAGAGGCTCAAGGCCTTCAACCTCAACGCTAGCCGCCGCCACCATGTGGCGGTCAAGGAGGCGGTCTTCCCCTTCGCCCGCTTCCCCGGCGTCGACATCATCCTCGGGCCGGAAATGCGCTCGACCGGCGAGGTCATGGGCCTCGATTCCAACTTCGCCCGCGCCTTCCTGAAGGCGCAGCTCGGCGCCGGCCTCAATCTGCCCAAGAGCGGCACCGTCTTCATCTCGGTCAAGGACAAGGACAAGGCAGCCATCGTTCCAGCCACCAAGCGCCTGCTCGACATGGGATTCGACATCTGCGCCACGCCCGGCACCGCTGCCTATTTGCGGAACCAGAACCTCAACGTGCGCGCCATCAACAAGGTGCACCAGGGCTCGCCCCATATCGTCGAGGCGATGCAGCGCGGGGAAATCAAGCTGGTCTTCAACACGGTCGCCGGCAACAAGGCGATCGGCGACAGTTTCAGCTTGCGCCGGGCGGCTTTGATGGGACAAATTCCCTATTACACGACCCTGTCGGGCGCCCTGGCGGCGGTCGATGCGGTCGGAGCCCTGGCTGCGGGGGAGCTTGCAGTCGCGCCCTTGCAATCGTACTTTAAGAGCTGAACCGGAGAAAAGGCCGCAAAGGTTAACGGCCGGCCGGGGCTGACGCCCAAGTGTGGACGCCCATGGGTGGCCATCCATGGGATGGACGCCCCGGGTTCAATGGACAAATCGGGCTCACCGGGTAGCGTCGCGTTTTCCTTGCAACAGGAGCCACGCCGCGCCCGAGGGGTTCTTTTGCGTTTTTGCTGTGGATTTGACGATGTCGAAGATTCCGATGACCGCGGACGGGTTTGTCCGCCTTGAGGACGAGTTGAGGCAACTGAAAACGGTCGAGCGGCCAGCGGTGATCCGCGCCATCGCCGAAGCGCGCGAGCATGGCGACCTTTCGGAAAACGCCGAATACCACGCCGCCCGCGAGCGCCAATCCTTTATCGAAGGGCGCGTCATGGAGCTCGAGGACAAGATCTCCCGCGCCGACATCATCGACGTCGCCAAGCTGACCGGCAATCAGGTGAAGTTCGGCGCCACCGTGACGCTCATCGACGAGGACACGGAAGAAAAGACCGTCTACCAGATCGTCGGTGAAGACGAGGCGGACATCAAATCACGCCGTCTTTCCATCACCGCGCCGCTGGCCCGCGCGCTCATCAACAAGACCGTCGGTGAATCGGTCGAAGTGACGACCCCCGGCGGCTCGAAATCCTATGAGATCGCCAAGGTTCAGTTCAAATAGCTGGATCGCACGCGAGATGAGAGACGGCCGCGGCACAATCGGATGCGCGGCCGTTTTTCTTTGCGGCTTGTTTCTGGCGACCCTTGCCCACGCGCAAGGTACCGCGCCGGACGACACAGCCTATGTCCTTGCCTTGAGCTGGGAGCCCGCCTTCTGCGCCAGCAAAGCCGGTGCGGACAGACGCGAATGCGCCGGCACGTCGGCGCAGGAGCGCCTGGTCCTGCATGGGCTGTGGCCCAACGCCGACCGGAACGGCGACGGCCGCATCAATGAAGGTGACGATTATTGCCTGCCCGACCGGGCGCGCATCATGGTGCTCGACCGCAATGGCTGGGAGAAGCTGCCTGCCGTAGATATCAGCCCCGCTTTGCGACTGCGCCTCGAGGCCGTGATGCCGGGGCTTGCCTCAGGGCTCGAGCGGCACCAATGGGTGAAGCACGGTACCTGTAGCGGGCTGACGGCTGAGCGTTACTTTGCCGCTGCTGCTGACCTTGCAGAGACTTTCAGCGGCAGCGCAGTTGCCCGTTTTCTCTCCGACAGGGCTGGGCAGACGATCGCCCGTCGCCAGCTGCTTGCAGCCTTCGCATCCGCGTTCGGCCAGGACAGCGACCGCGCCGTGCAGCTCATCTGCCAGCGCGAGAACGGCGTTTCACGCCTGAGCGAAATCCGCCTGCGCCTGCGCGGCGACGCCATCGCGCGCACCCTGACGCGCACATCCTTCGATACGCGGCAGGCCGCCAAGGGAAGTTGCGCGGCGATGATCAGCATCGTGCCGGATTGAGGCCGGCAAACAAAAAACCCTGCCACCCGGAGGCGGCAGGGTTTTGTCTCGATCGGCCGCTGGGCCGATTGCGGCCTTACATCGCCGGGCTGGCGAGTTCGGCGTCGTAGAGCGACAGAAGCGCCTTCACGTCGTCCGAATCGCAGCCCTTGTTCCAGACGAGGACACGGGCATCGGACTTCGCGGCTTCGATCAGCGTCAGACGCTCACCGGCCGGAATTTCGTAGTTGATCTTCTTGTCGATGTAGGTCGCGACCTTGCTCCAGGCCGCCGGATCCAGCGTCATGTCGCGGCAGAGTTCCGCAGCGCGGATCGCCTGATGATACTGGCTATAGATCGCCGTCTGGTCCTGCGCAGCGGCAAAGCCGGCCACACCCAGAACGCTGCCCGCGACCAGGGCTGCCGCCGACAGGCGGATCACGAAACGGTTTGACATGGTTGATATCCCTCTTTTGAGCCCATGAAACGCAAAACCGGCCCTAGTCTCGTGCGACCGGCTGCAGAATTCAACAGGAATTTGCCGAAATACACGTCTTCTAACGCAAGGATCGTCAGCGAAGTTCCGGGCGGCGCACGAAAAAGTGAAGCCGGTCCCACCCGACTCGGGGCGGCCCGCTATGATTGCCCTTATCGGGTTAAGAATGGGGTTTTTCATGCGCCGCACCACGCGATTCCGCCAATTGATCGACCAGCCGGACATTCTGGTGCTGCCCGGGGCTCATGACGCCCTTTCCGCCCGCCTCATCGAACTGGCCGGCTTCGATGCCTTTACCGCCGGGGGGTATGCCGCCACCGCAAGCCTCCTGGGGGCGCCCGACATCGGCCAGCTGGGCATGGCGGAGATGGCGGATCATTACGCCCGTCTATGCGACGCGACCGCCCTTCCCGTCCTGGCCGACGCCGATACCGGCTATGGCTCGGCAATCAATGTCGGCCGCACGATCCGGGCCTATGAGCGGGCCGGTGTCGCCGCCCTTTTCATCGAGGACCAGGTGGCGCCCAAGCGGTGCGGCCATATGGACGGCAAGCGGGTGGTCCCGGTGACGGAGATGGTGGCGAAGATCAAGGCGGCACTCGATGCACGGGTCGATTCCGACCTTGTCATCATGGCACGGACCGATGCCAGGGCGATCGAGGGGCTGGAGGCGGCAATCGAACGCGCCCAGATCTACCGCGAAGCTGGTGCCGATCTCATCTTCGTCGAAGCACCGCTGACCGCCGACGAAATGGCGCGCATCTGCTCCGAGATCCCGGCCCCCTGCATGGCGAACAATGTCGAAGGCGGCAAGACGCCGGTCCTGTCGACAGCGCAGCTGGAGGATATCGGCTATGCCTGCGTCGCCTATCCTGTCGCAGCCACCTACACCATCGCGCACGCGTTGCGAAGGCTTTATGGCGTCCTCAAGGAAAGCGGCGACACCGCCTCGCTCGCAGGCGAGATGGTGAACTTCGCGGCCTTCCACGATATCGTCCGGCTGCCGGCGTTGCGCGAGGCGGAACGTGCCTGCGACGGCTTCGCGCGCGATCTCATGGAACGCCTGGCGGAGGATGCGCGCGACTGAGGTTCGGTTAAGACCGGGTAACCGGCGTCAAGTCAGGAATCTGCAGACGGTCGAAATCCTCATAGGCTTCGATCGCGATGAAGGACCCAGCCGGATCATCGCCCCGGCGCAAGGGCAGGATCGCGAATTCGTAGCTGGTCACGCGCCCGTCACGGAAGTGGAGGTCATTGACACCCACGAGCCCGCACCTTTCGCCGTGAACGAAACGGTAGCAATCCGGCCAGCTGACGCTGTCCCTGGCGCTGTAGACGAGTTCATCGAGATAGCGGCCGCTGAAATCCTGCCGGCTGAAATCGGCGACGGCCGTGCCGATGAGCCGGAAAAGCACGCGGAAAGGTTCCGGTTCGATATCGCACAGCAGCAGAAAGGGCAGGATTGCACGCAGGACGCTTGGGTCGACCTCACTCCGCGACAGAGGGATGCCGTCATGCAGGTTCGCGCGCCAATAGGCAAAGAGCTCGACCGTTGACGGCATCCGTGCCTGGGCCGGATCAGTGAAACGCTCGGCCCCTGCCGGAAGCGCCCTCACGCCGCCACCTTCAAGGAAACGCCAAGCTTGGCCGCCCATTCCTCGACGCGCGCGCGGTTTACGCCGAGATCGCCATAGCCATAGTTCGACCGGCTGTAGATGGCGACCGCCGAATGACCGTCATCGATGGGAACGATGGCGATGTTGACCGTGTCCGGAAAACGGAAGAGGCGCGATCGCTGCACGAAGACCAGCCGCAGCCCATCATCGCTCTTTGCCACCAGCTCGGTCCGCGCTTCGGCGCCGATCGTGCGGATCGCCAGTTCCGCCATCTCCGAAGCCGGGCGTGCAACGATTTCCGTGCGGAAGTCGGCCTTGGCGGCGCAGAGACCTTCGGGGCAAGCCAGGGCATCGTGCGGCGCGCTGGTCCGCGCCAACGAAGCGAAGTCGACGAAGGACGTGTCGGCGCTGCAACCGGCGGCAAGAAAGGAGAAGCAGCATATCAAGCCGAGGATCGGCCGCCGCCTGGTTCCTTTGTCAGCCATTTCCGGCTCCACTGTTGGACGCTAAGCGCCTTCATACAGAGAGCCGGCCGGAATGGCTAGCAGGAGTGCATTCCCAGCTTATTCCTCGCGGAACGCCCGGTGCCACGTATCCGTCAGGGGCGATGTGAAATAATCGATCGCCCGGCGCGGTCCGGTCGCGATCAGGACTTCCGCCGGCATGCCGGGATAGGGCACCACGTTGAGCCCTTCGGGCAGGGATGAAAGGTCGAGCTTCACGCGCGCGATGTAATAGGCGACGCCCGACCGCTCCTCGACCAGCCGGTCGGCGGACACGGTCATCACCGTACCGTCGATGGCAGGAATGCGCCGCTGCTTGTAAGCAAGGAGCTTCACCTCGGCCTTCAGACCGGCATGGACGGAATCGATGTCGTCGGTCTTCACCTTGGCCTCGACCACCAGCTGCTCATCCTGCGGCACGATGTCGAGGATCGGCTTGCCGGGTTCGATGACGGCGCCGGGGCCGAAGACCTGCATGTTGACGATCCGTCCGCCCTGTGGCGCCCGAATTTCCATCCGCTTCGAGATATCCTGCAGCTGGGCGAGCTTGCCCTCGTAATCGGTTCCCTCGGCCAGCACCTGCTGCAGTTCGGCGTTGACCTCGGTCGCGCGCGTCGAGCGCAAATTCTCAATTTCGATCCGCAGGCCGGCGATCGTCTCCGACGCACGGGCGATGTTCGACTTCAACTCGCCGATCCGGCCGCCGAGTTCGGCCACGTCGCTTTCAAGGCCGCGCAGGCGCGGGATCACGGCGAGCCCCTTGGTATAGAGTTCGCGGACACTCACCAGTTGCTTCTCTGAGATGGCGCGCATTTCCTCGGCAGCGGAAATCTGGCTCTTGAGGCCGGAAATCTCATTCTCCGTCTCACCGATCTTCTTTTCGCGCATCCCCACCCCTTCCTCATAGGCGGAGGCGCGGGCGTTGAGCAGCGATTGCTGCGAGGCGATGAGGGCGGCGACTGCCGGATCACCGGAGGCCGCGGTGATCTCGGCCGGAAAGGCGATGTCGCGGCGCCCTTCCTGCTCGGCACTGAGGCGCGCGATCCGGGCAAGGCGCGAATAATGCTCCATCTCAAGCTGGTTCAGCTGGGCTCCGACCTGGGTGGTATCGAGGCGGATGAGAACGTCGCCCGCCTTCACCTGGTCGCCGTCGCGCACCAGCAGCTCCTTGACGATGCCGCCTTCCAGGTGCTGCACCGACTTCTTGTTGCTGTCGACCACGACCGTGCCGTCGGCCACCGCCGCCCGGTCGAGCGAGGCGAGCAGCCCCCAGGTGAGGAAGCCGCCGAAGCCGAGCATGACGGTCGCCACACCGAGAATGACATAGCGCCGCAGCGACGGTTCCGGATAGACGAGATCCACGTGACCGATATCGATGGCACTCATGATTTCACCAACCTTGCCACGCCAGAAGCGGGCGCCAGGGCACCTTCGGCCTTGCCGGAGGCCGTGACCGAACGCAGCACGTCGGCGCGCGGGCCGAACTGCGCCATGCCGCCGTCGCGCAACACCAGCAGCTTGTCGCAGATACCGACAATTGACGGCCGGTGCGTGATGAGCACGATGGTAGCGCCATCGGCCTTCGCGGCCTCCAGCGCATTCATCAGCGCCTGTTCGCCCGCCTGATCGAGATTGGCGTTGGGTTCGTCGAGGACCACGAAGGAGGGTTCACCGAAGAGTGCCCGCGCCAAGCCGATACGCTGGCGTTGCCCGCCGGAAAGCGAATAGCCCTGCTCACCGATCTCGGTGTCATAGCCGTGCGGCAGCGTGCCGATCGTCTCATGTACATCGGCGCGGCGGGCAGCCGCCACGACCAGCGCCGGCTCGGCCTCGCCCATATGCGCGATATTCTCGCGCACCGTTCCTTCAAGCAGCGAAACCGATTGCGGCAGATAGCCGACGGCCTTGCCGAAGGACTCGCGGTCCCAGTTGATGACGTTCTGGCCATCGAGATAGACCGCACCCTGCGTCGGCTTCCATACGCCAACGAGCAGCCTTGCCAGCGTCGACTTGCCGGCGGCCGACGGGCCGATGACGCCCAAAACCTCGCCCGGCTCAAGCGCGAACGTGATATTGCGCAGCACAGCCCGGTCCGAGCCCGGAGGAATGAAACCGAGCCGGTCGACGACGAGGCGTCCTTCGGGATTGCTGAGCGCCATGCCGGCCGGCCGATGATCGACCCGGCCGATGAGTTCCTTCAAGCGGCTATAGGCGCCGCGCGCGAAGACCCACTGCCGCCAGCCTTCGATGAGATGATCGAAGGGCAGCAGCATGCGGCCCATGATGATCGACGCCGCCACCATCGTGCCGGGCGAGGCCATGCGCTCGATGACAAGCACGGCACCCGACGACATCATCGTGATCTGCAGCATGTAGCGGAGCGTCTTGGAGAGGGCCGACATGGCGCGCGAGCGGCGGTTGCCCTCGTCGAGACCCTGCAGCACCTTGTATTGCGCATGTTCCCACCGCCTGGCGATGGCCGGCAGCATGCCCATGGCCTGGATCACTTCGGCATTACGCAATGCCGCCGATGTCTGGCCCGTGCTCTTGACCTGCGCCTCGTTGGCTTCCGCCAAAGGCCGGCGCGCCACCATCTCCATGGCGAGACTGAGGCTGACCAGCATCGTGGCGGCGCAAATGGCGATGACACCATAGACCCAATGCAGCATGAAGAGCACGGCCAGGAAGAGCGGCACGAACACGGCTTCAAATGGCACGCTGATCGCCGAGCTGGTGAGGAAGCTGCGCAGATCGTTGAGGTCACGGAGCGCCTGGCCGGGATGATTGTTGTGACCGTCGAGATTGTCGGCGACCGCCGCCTCCAGCGTCGCCGTGTTGAGCTTGCGGGCCAGCCGGTCGCCCAGCACGTGATAGACGCGGCTACGGATATATTCGAGCGCGCCCAGCAATATGAGACCGCCGACGGCGATCACAATGAGGGCCGTCAGCGTATCGAGGCTGCGGCTGCCCAGCACGCGGTCGTAGATCTGCACCATGAACAGCGGCACGATCAGCTGGCAGATGCAAATGAAGAGCGTCAGGAAGCCAACATAGGCCAGCCCGCCCCGGAGGGCGCGGACAGCCATTTCGAACGGGTTGTTGCGCAGAGCGGCTCTTGCCTTGCTCGCAGCCATGCTAGCTTCCTTTGATGATCAGGTGAGCAAGGAACCCCAGGCTCGCCACGGTGGCGAGGGCGGTCCAGACCCAGAGCAACAACGGCTGACGCTGCCGCGAGTTCCGTTCGACCGCGGCCAATCTTTTGTCGAAATTCTGCAGTAGCGTGTCGATGCGCAGCTGGAACACCTCGATCGCCTGCAGCCGGTGATCGATCTCCGGCACCGTCGCATCGAGCCGTTCCAGCGACTGCGAAATCCGCTCGTTGAGAGATTGATCGAGCCCGCCCCGTTCCTTCGCGACCGATACCAGCTGCTTGATCTGCCCCTGGAGCCGCTGGTCGCGTGCCCGGATTTCGCTGAGCACCACAGCATCGACGCGGGCGGGGCCGGGCGCCGCACTCTGCCGCTTCAGCTCAACCGCTGCCGAGCCATCGGCGGTAATGGCCGTCACTGTGATCGGTGACGCGCGGTCGATTTCGCCAATCGCCGGAATGTTCGCCACGAAGGCATAGCGGCCATCGCCGATGCCATTGGCGACGAGATCGGGGCGCGGCTGGTTGGCTTCCAGGCGCACGATCAATTGATCGCCCTGCCGGATCTCGACATGCAGCCGCTCGGACGGATCGGTCGTGTTCCAGGCCCAGCCGAAGAGGCGGTCCGGCTCGATCGCATCGATATAGCCTTGAATATGCGCGGCGCCGTTCGCCGGGGCCGTGGCGCCGGTATCGAGCGCAGCCACCGGATCTGCATTAGCTGACATGCGTTTCCACTCCGATTGTCTTCTTCACCGCACCGCGGGAGCGGCCGGCCGCCTTGCGCACCGGCTTCTCTGTCTCGCCACCCAGCAGGCGGCGATAGAGGGCGATATGCTCGGCCGCGCAATCTTCCAGCGTACGGCGTGGCGCAATGCCGCGAACGAGCTTCTGCCACAGGCCTTCTTCACTCAACCCGCGCTCCATCGCGTCCGCAAGAGCGGCGGCATCGCCCGGGCGGAAGGTCAGTCCGTCCTTCTCATGGCTCACGGATTCGGCCATGCCGCCCATGTCGCTGGCGATGACCGGCCGGCGATGCACGAAGGCCTCGTCGATGACGAGCGGCGCATTTTCCCACCAGACCGACGGCGTCACGACCCAATCGGCATCACGCATGAGCGTCGGCATCTCGGCCGCTTCATAAGCACCATGCCAGCGCACGAACCCTTCGACCTTGGCCAGAGCTGCCGCGAGATCGGCCTTGAAGGCTTCGCTCTGGAACGGCGCGCCGCCATGGATGTCGACGCGGAAAACGCCGGGCCGGCGCTGGTTGAGGAGCCGGGCCGCCTCCAGCAACACCAGCACGCCCTTGTTCGGGCTGAGATTGCCGAAATAGGCGAAGCGGTTGCGCGGCGCATCCTTGGGCAGTACCCGGTGCGGCGCAATGACTGGTTCCGGGCGTGCATTCCGCAGAACCTCGATCCGGTCCGCGGCCAGGCCCCAAGCGATGAACCGCCGGCGCAGGAAATTGCTCGGCGAAAGGAAACGGTCGACCACCGAGAAATGCGTCTTGATGTGCCGCTCGCGCAGCACGAAATGCTCCGGGTCGAGGCTGGGGAAGCAGCGATGGCAGGCATCCGGCGCCGCCTGCTGGCAAGGCCTGCGCTCTCCTGTCGTCACCATCTGCCCGTCATGGGCGCAGATCGCATAATAATCATGGAGCGAAAGGACGATCTTCGCATTGGGAAGCACGCGCCGCACGAGGAAGAGAATCTCCACACCCATCAGCAGCACGTGGTGGAAATGGACGATGTCCGGCTTCAGCGTCATCAGCAGGTCGCTGAGTTCGGGCACAATGCCGTGCATATCGATCTGCGAAAGGTAGAAATGGTCGAAATGCCCGGTCCACATGAGCATCTCGTCGCTCTTCGGGCCGATGCCTTGGAAAACGGTGCCCGGCCGCTGCTCCCGATGGTTCCGGTCGACGCAGCCGATGAAGAGACCGTCGACCTCGCCCCCGTCATTGAGCTGCCGATGCAGGTCGAGCGCGAAGATTTCCGTGCCGCCCGGATGCAGGGCCGGATGGTTGTGGCAGAGATGCAGGACCTTGAGCTTCTTCATCATCACCTCGTCTTTGCGTGCTGAAACACGCAAATGTCCTGGAAGTTCTCGGCCGACCGGCCGCTCCAATGGCCAAAGGCGATCGGCCGGGCCAGGCCGAAGCCCGCCTCATGGGCCGTCTGCATCAGCCAGTCATGCTCGTAGGCGACTGCCGCCATCGGATGCGCCCGGTCGGCGATATAGTCGGGCCCGGCACCGTCGATCTCGAACGACGGCCGCGCCTTCTTGGCCGCCACGAGCTTCCTGTTGGCGCCGTCGAGCACGAAGGCCGTCAGGAAAAGACGGCCCGTGGGACGCAGCAGCCGCGCCGCTTCTTTGAGATAGAAGCGCGTGAAGCCGGGCGTCAGATGCGTCACCACCGATGTCATGAAGAGGAAGTCGACGCTGCCCGCCGCAAACGGCAGCTCGTCCTGTTCGGTAAGGGCGCCATCCGGGTTGTAGAGCGAATTGTTGAAGTCGAGATGGCGGAACGTGAAGTTCGCGTAGGCGCTGGAGATGTTCTCCTGGCACCAGGCGATACCCGCCGGCACGACGTCGAAACCGGTATAGCTGCCGCCAGGCGCTTCCAGATATTGCGTCAGCGGCAACGCCATCCGCCCAATGCCGCAGCCGATCTCGAACACCGCGTCGCTCGGCCGCAATCCGCCGAGTTCGACGAAATGCCGCAGGAATTCGCAGCCGATCGCCAGGAAATCGCCATCGCCGACGAAGTTCCGTTCTTCCGGCGGAATCGGTAGGAAGCGGTTGCGCCGGATCGACTTCAGCTGCGCGGCGAACAGATGTTCGTCGATTTCAGCCTGGTTCCAGACGGGCATCTTGCCAAGGGCACTCATTGCGCCCGCCCACCTTCAGCGGCCGAAAAGCGCGCCATCAAGGCATCCATCGTGTCGCTCCACCTTTGACCGGCGAGCCACCGGTTGTAAAGTCCGGCAACCGAGCGCTGGTAACCGGCATGGCGGTTGATCGACTTGCGCTCGAAGTGGAACAGGACCGCTTCCGGGCAATAGAAGATCTCGCCGCCTTTGGCGCGCAGCTTCAGGCAGAGATCCGAATCTTCGTAATCGCCGATGATGTAATCCTCGGTGAAGCCACCAACCTCGCGGAAGAGATCGGCTCGCACCAACAGTGCCGCACCCGTCACGGCCGGCACGGCGCGCGTTTCCATCGCCGGGGCGAAATTCCGCGGCGCGCCCTTGTGGTAATGCAGATTAAGCCAGTGGCCACCGGCGTCACGGGCAAAGCGCATGCCGGCATGCTGCAGCGAATGATCATCGAAGAGGAGACGTGCGCCCGAGGCGACGGCCTTCTTGTTGCGCTGAAGCGGTTCGGCCAGGCGTTCGAGCCAGCCCGGCCCTTCAGGCACCACGTCCGAATTCAGCAGCAGCAGGTATTTGCCGTGTGCCGCGGCGGCGGCGGCATTGTTGGCGGCGGCATAGCCGAAATTCGCCGACATGACGAGGATCGTCAGCGGCAGGCCATAGAGCTGATGGAGGCCGCTGAGGAAATGGACCAATTCGGCGCGCTGCTCGGGTGAATCGAGCACATAGATGATCTCAGCCTCGCGCATGGTGGGATCGATCGCGAAGGCGCCGATCTGAAAACGCAGATAGTCGAGATTGCGATAGAGCGGAATGATGATCGAATAGAGGGGGCTGTCGGGCGCCTTGCCCAATTGCACGACGTCCGGCGCCTTGCGGCCCGCCAGGTACTGGGCGTGCAAGGCCGCGGCGGCTGGCGCGATCACATCGGCGATCGCCTCCGTGGTCAGGCTCTCCGGCGGAACGCCGCCAAGGACAGCATCACGCAGCTGCGCCGGTGTACCGATCGCCGGCGGCGCCAACAGATCGAGCGTCGCCCCGGAGCCAAGCCGCAATTCGAGCTTCCCCTGCCCGCGCGGCACGCCCGCCGAGGGCAGATAGGCGACGAACCCTTGCGTCACCGGCCGGCCGCCATAGCGCTTGTCGATGTCCGGGCGCGGATGGCGCAACCAGATGTCATCGACCCGCCGGGCGTCCACACCCAGCGCGCTCAGTTCCGCCGCGATAACCAGTTGATGCGGATCACGCACCCAGCCTTTCACGAAGACGCCACCGGTGCCGTCCGCCACCAGCAGATCCAGCGCGGCACTCACCGGCTGCGACTTGTCGAGAAGATTGCGCCGCGCCGCCGGTTGGAACAGCTCAAGCTCCCGCGTCAGGGCAGCAAGCGATTCGTCGCCACTTGTCTGGTCGCCGATGCAGCGGAGGACGAAGGCGCGGACAGGCTTTGCAATGGATTTATGCTGCCGCAGCCAGTTGATGAAAGAAAGCTCCGGCAGATCGTCGACGCGCCATGCGGCGAAGCCGCCGGCGCCGATGGCAACGACCCAAGCGCCGGGCTTGGCCAGGGCCCGGTCAAGCAAAAGAGCATTCTTGCCGCGCCCGACGGGCAGCGGCTTGTAGGGGATGGTGGCAATGCCACGTTCGCCAACAATGAAGAGGTCGCTCACCGTGCCGATCGCCGGCGGTATCCCGGCGCTCACCAGGGCCAAGTGCTGGCCGACGAGCGCTTCCGGCATCAGCCTGGCCGACGGATCGGAAAGCTCGGCGATGATGGCCCGGCAGAAACGCCCATAGCCGACATCGTGATTGAGATGGAAAAGATCGCGGCATGTGTCGAGCAGCTGCCGCACCAGCCGCATGCGGCCGACGGGATCGAGGTCCCGCAGCAGGGCGGCTCGGTCAAGCGGCACGAAATCGCTGTCACGCATGCAGAAGCGGAAATCCGCGTCCCGCGCGATGAGATCGATCGGCTCCAGCGCCGCGCTTGCCTTGAGAACAATGAGCTGCCGGCTTTCGCCGCTCTCCAGCGGCAGAGCCACCTTGACGATCGGCGGCGGCAACAGCTTGTCGCCGCGATGCGCACTGATGCTGCCCATGCCATCGACGGCGATGACGCGCAGGCCACCCGGCAGGTCATAGCCCGCCACCCGACCGTTCGTTGGACCGGTCAGCGATTGCGAACCGGCGCTCTTCTCGATGGGTTGAACCAGCATGCCTCTTCCGGGTTGCAGTCAAAAGAATGGCGTCGGAACAGAACCGCCCAGGGGCAGCTTGTTCCGACGCCGTCGACTATCAGCTGATGACGAAGAAGGCGCTCGGGTTGGCCTGTACGTCGGCCACCTTGACACCGACCAGGGTCACCTGGTCGCCGCCGCCGAAATCGATCACCGTGTTGCCACCCACCTCATGTGCCAGTGACGCGACATCACCAGCATCATGCAGATGGAGGCCATTGATGTTCTTCGAGACGCGCAGGATATCCTCGCCTTCCTCGAAATCCATGATGACGTCCTGACCGCCACCGCCGTGGAAGACGAAGGTGTCGTCGCCCGCGCCACCGCGCAGGAAGTCGTCACCCTTGCCGCCATCGAGGATGTCGTCGCCGTCGCCGCCGACGAGACGGTCAGCACCGTCGCCGCCCTTCAGCACGTCGTCGCCCTTGCCGCCGTCAAGGCTGTCATCGCCCTTGCCGCCGTCAAGGCGATCATCGCCATTGCCGCCGTTTAGGCTGTCCTTGCCGTCGCCGCCGTCGAGACGGTCGTCGCCATTGCCGCCGCGCAGGGCATCGTCGCCCTTGCCGCCCGACAAGAGGTCGTCGCCATTGCCGCCGGTGAGGTCGTCCTTGCCGTCACCGCCGAACAGTTTGTCGTCGCCACTGCCGCCGTTGATCCAGTCATCGCCGCCACCGCCGAAGATCGAATCTTCGCCGGAACCGCCGTTGATGTAGTCGGCATCGGCGCCGACAAACACCACATCGCCGCCGGAACCCGCCACAATATGATCGGAGCCGGTGCCGCCGCTGATGACATCGTCACCGCTGCCGCCGTCGATCCAGTCGTGGCCGGTACCGCCATCGATGAAGTCTCGTCCGCCGCCGCCGGCTATCGCGTCGTCACCGCCGCCGCCCAGGATAACGTCCCCGTGGCTGGTGCCGACAAGACGGTCGGCGAAATCACCGCCCGGTATTGTCGCCATCTTGTCTCTCCTCGTCGCTTGGATTGATGGTCGTGGTGCCGAAACCGCTCGTAATTGAACAGGTCGCGCTGTGGCACGCAACATTTCTATTGTTATAAAACTGTGATTGATATTTAGGGCGATGTAATTCCGCGAACTTATACTTTGGTGTCAGTTCGCGCGGGCCGGTTTCAGCGCTCGCCGAGCGCAATCTTCTCCCAACGTGGCAGAAGCACATGCTGAGAAAAGCCCATTTCAGCGCGCTTTCTTGCACGTCGCCGAAAATCGCTGGCGGCCTCGCCGAGTGACAAAGATTCCCTCATCACTTTTTCCAGCGCGGCGATGTCTCGAAAGTCGATCAAATGCGCGCATATGTCATTTCCGAGTACTTCGCGCACTGGATCTGTGTCCGACGCGACGATGTGGCATCCGCAAGCCATCGCTTCGACGAGCGACCAGGAAGGCACGAAGGGCACCGTGAGATATATATGGAGATCGGAAATCTGTAGCAGGCGCCTGTAATCATCGCGCGCGAGCGTGCCTAGAAAATGGACGCGCGTGATGTCTAATTGGGCAAGCTCCCGCAGCATCTTCTCCTTATATGTATATCCGTCAGGGAGTGGCCGCGAATAGAAGGTTGCGTCTTCACCGGCGATCGCGACATGCACATCGCTCTCTTGCTTGAGCAGCCGCTCAATCGCCTGCATGAAGTGCGGAAAGCCGCGATAGGGCTCCATGCCACGCGTCGCATAAGTGATCAGCTTCTTGGCACCACTGAGATCAACTGAACCGAAGCGGCGTGACGCGCCTTCATTCGGCGCAAAATAGTCCGTATCCACACCATCGTGCAGGATCTGAAATTTGTGCCGATAAGTCGGAGGGAACTGATCGGCCTGGAACGCTGTTGGGGCCAGTGCAACATCAACATCTTCCAGCAGCATCAGGAGAGGCGCATTGAGCGTTCGAATTCGGCAGGCATTGTCCGGCGTCATGCCGGCAGGGTCGAGATAATCGGCATCACTGCCATGCGGATGATAGTACCATTCGAAATAGCCGATGAGGCGGGCCTGCGGGAAAGCTTCGCGCAGATAGAGCGCTGTGCCCCAGCCACAATGTGCGAAAATCACATCCGGCGTGAAACCTTCGCCTTTCAGCGCATGGCAGGATTCATAGACAGCCTGCCCGTTGAGCACGCCCGCTTCGAAGCCATGCAGATAATGGTGAACCTGCGGCGACGGCGCGCGCTTGGGCCGATAGCGGCGGATCTCGATCGTATCGGATGCAGCATCGGCAGAAGTTATGAAAACAACACGATGATGCGTCGATTGTTTGAGGCGCGACGCAAGCGCACCGAATTGTCCCGGAAAATCGCGATGCACGAAAAGGAAGTTCACGCAGCAACCTCGCTGTCATCGTCACGCTTGGCGTGCACATTGATCGCGCAACGCACATCTTCTTGCAAGTCTCGTGAGAAGTATGATCGGTCGAGCTTTATGAATATTGTAAATAGTGCCCAATTACTTTCGCTTTGCTATTTTCGCACTGCGTCAACGGCGAAAGGAACATGCTGATGCAGTCTGTGTTGGTGACGGGCGGTGCCGGATATGTCGGCTCGCATGCCTGCCGGATGTTGGCCGCAAGCGGCTATCTGCCGGTGACGCTCGACAATCTATCAACCGGACATCAATGGGCCGTGAAGTGGGGCCCGCTCGAGGTGGGCGACATCGCCGACAGGGAGCATGTCGCCGCGATCATCGCCCGGTACAAGCCTGTTGCCGTGATGCATTTCGCCGCCCTTTCCCTGGTCGGTGAATCCGCGACCGAGCCGGCGCGCTACTATGAAAACAATGTCAGCGGCACGCTCTCGCTCCTCGGCGCTATGCGCAATGCGGGGATCGAGCGCTTCATCTTCTCGTCGACCTGCGCTACTTACGGTGAGCCGGAGCGCTGCCCGATCGCGGAAGATACCAAGCAGGCGCCGATCAACGTCTATGGCCGCTCGAAGCTGATGGTGGAGACGATCCTCAGGGATTTCGCCTCAGCCTATGGCATCCGCGCCGCCGCCCTGCGCTATTTCAACGCGGCCGGCGCCGCCGATGCTGACGGTATCGGGGAGGCGCATCAGCCGGAAACGCATCTCATTCCCCTGGTGATCGCCGCGGCGCGTGGCGAACGTGTTCCCGTCCAGGTCTTCGGCACGGATTACCCGACCGCCGACGGCACCTGCGAGCGCGACTATATCCATGTCGATGATCTTGCGACCGCCCATGTGCGCGCGATCTCGTATCTCGGCGAGAAGCCGGGCTTTCATGCCTTCAACCTCGGCACCGGCCGTCCCTATTCCGTGCGTCAGGTGATCGCGGCGGTGAGCGAGGTCGCCGGGCATCCGGTCGCCCATCAGATCGGGCCGCGGCGCCCAGGCGATCCGCCTTCGCTCTATGCCGACCCGAGCCTTGCCCGCACGGAACTCGGCTGGGTGGCGTCGGGTTCCTCCCTGGACGCCATCGTCGCCAGCGCCTGGCGTTGGCATGCCAGCCCCGCGGAGGTGCGCCTTGCCGTATGATCCAGCGACACGATCGCTCCCCGAAGGTGTCAAACTCATCGAGGGCCGCCGCTTCACCGATGCGCGCGGCTGGTTCATGGAACTCCACCGGCAGAGCGGCGACGCACGCCAGGCCGAGCTTCCCGCCTTCGTGCAGGACAATGTATCGCTGACATCGCTCCCGGCGGTCGTACGCGGCCTTCATTTCCAGCGCCCGCCGCACGCCCAGTCGAAACTGGTCACCGTTCTGGCCGGCGCGATCCTCGATGTCGTCGTCGATTTGCGCAGCGGGTCGCCGGATTTCGGGCGGCCGACCGCAATCCATCTCTCGGCTTCGAGCGGGCAGCATCTCTTCGTGCCGGCCGGGTTCGCGCACGGCTTCTGCTCGCTGCAGCCCGAGACGCTGGTGCATTACAAGGTCTCCTCGCCCTATGCGCCGAAGGCCGAGGGCGGAATCGCCTGGGACGATCCGGATCTCGGCATCGATTGGCCGTTCACGGCGGCCGAGATCCTGGTTTCGGAGAAGGACGCCCTGCTGCCGCGCCTGCGCGATCTCTCCCCGATCGACTGGGGCATCGACACTTATCGCCCTGCCAATGAAGTAGCCCCGCGGAAGCGTGCGCATGGTTGACACGAGGATTGATCCGAGGGCTGAGGCATTGCTGCGCGAGATCGCCATCATCGGCCGCGAAGGGCAGCTCGCCCGCGAGCTGGCTGACCTCGCCTGGCCGGCGCATCTCAAGCCGCGCTTCTTCGGTCGCGGCGAGATCAACCTCTTCGATGCCGGCGACATCTACGCCCGCCTCGCCCCGCACGCGCCGTTCGCCATCATCAACAGCGCGGCCCATACCGGCGTCGACGCGGCTGAGACCGAATTCGAACTCGCCTACCAACTGAACGCCGAGGCACCGGCGCGCTTGGCCGCCGCGGCCCAGCTACTTGATGCGCCGCTCATTCACGTCTCGACCGACTATGTCTTTGCCGGCACGGCGGAGCGCCCCTACCGCGAGGCTGATGCGACGGCCCCGCAATCCGTCTACGGCCAGTCTAAGCTTGCCGGCGAGCGGGCGCTCGCCCTCAGCCCGGCGCGGACTTTGACGGTGCGGAGCGCCAGCCTCTTCGGCCGGCACGGCAACAATTTCCTGCAGGCGATCCGGCGGCGGCTCGCCGATCCCGCGACACCGATCCGCATGGTGGCGGACCAGGTGATGTCGCCGACCCCGGCCAGCGCCCTTGCCGCAACCCTGCTGCGCATGGCGATCGACCTGGCGGCAGGGAAGAAGCTTCCGCCGCTCCTCCATTTTGCCGGCGCGCCGGCAGCAAGCTGGTTCGACTTCACCGCGGCCATTCTCGAAGCATTCGCGACGAACGCTGCCGGGCCGCTGCCTGAGCTTCATCCCGCGCGGCTTGCCGATCTTGGCCGCCCGGCGCCGCGCCCGCGGATGAGCGCGCTCGATTGCACCCTTGCCGCCTCGCTCGGCTATGCGGCGCCGGATTGGCGCGCTTCGTTGCCGGCGCTCGTCGGCGCCTGGAACGCGGAAAGGATCGCGGCATGAAGGGCATCGTCCTTGCCGGCGGCAACGGCTCGCGCCTCTATCCGATGACAGCCTCCGTCACCAAGCAGCTGCTCCCCATCTACGACAAGCCGATGATCTATTATCCGGTGGCGACCCTGATGCTGGGCGGCATCCGCGATATCCTGCTCATCTCGACGCCGCGCGACCTCGAACGCTATGTCGACCTCTTCGGCGACGGCGGCCGCTGGGGCCTCAACATCACCTATGCGTCGCAGCCGCGCCCCGAGGGAATTGCCCAGGCCTTCCTCATCGGCCGCTCCTTCATCGGCGGGGCACCATCGGCTCTCATCCTCGGCGACAATCTCTTCTTCGGCTCGGGCCTCAGCGAGCGGCTGCGCCGCGCCGCGGAACTGACCGACGGCGCCCATATCTTCGCGAGCAGAGTCGAGGATCCGCAGCGCTACGGCGTGGTCGAGCTCGATGCCGCCCGCCGGCCGCTCTCCATCGTCGAAAAGCCGCGCCATCCGGTTTCGAACTGGGCGGTGACCGGCCTCTATTTCTATGACGGCAATGTCAGCGACGTCGCTGCCGGCCTCCGTCCTTCCGCGCGCGGCGAGCTCGAGATCACCGATCTCAACAACCATTACCTTAAGGCCGGCAAGCTCGCGGTCGAACGACTGGGGCGCGGCTATGCCTGGCTCGATACCGGCACGCCGGAATCGCTCATGGCGGCGACCCAGTTCGTTGGTGCCTTCGAATCACGCCAGGGGATCAAGATCGCCTGCCTTGAGGAGATTGCGCTCGCGCAAGGCTTCATCGGCGCCGACAGCTTCGCCCGCCTTGCAGCGGCGGCGCCGGAGAGCGCCTATGGCCGCTATCTGAAGTCGCTGCTCGCCGATCTCGAAATTGATGCAGCGCCGTTGCCACTGCGCGTCGCTGCTGCCAGGTAGATGTGTAATAATTCCGTGACCAGCTGCAATATGAATACAGTATTACAATGATTTCTATTTGATTTTATTGAATAATCACCCACTCGTGCGAATATTTTTATTTATGCATTTCTTGCTAGAAACTGACCCGCTTGTTAATATTGCAGCGCAAGATCGAACCGGCCATTCACTTGGGGAAAGGGTGCGCACGTGATCAGTGCTGCCGCAACTCGACATCAGGAAATCCACCTCATCGACAAGGCGCGGCGCGGCTTCGTACGCCAGCCGGCCATCTTCTTCAGCGGACAGATCGGCGACTCCCTGAAGGCGCTGGCGGCCGAGAATTACGCGCTGCTCAAGATCAAGCGTGTCGCCGACGATCATCTGATGGTGCGCGACATGAATGGCGACGAGATGCGGCTCAGCGAAGCGCCAGCGCGCATCGCGGCACTTATTGCCTTCGCACCTGGTGACACGGAATTGGTCGGACGTGCCGCCGAATGGCTCGGCAAGCGCCGCAATGCCGGCATGCCGGCGGTCGCGCAGATGGCCGCTGAAGATTTAACGGCCTTCGCCTCGCTTCTTCTCGGCAGCGCCGAAGATACGGCGCGCCGCAATGCCGAGCTCACGACCTCCCTCTTCCGCCAGTTGGCCGATGCGCGCCAGGCCAACGAGGATCTGCAGAACCGCTTTGCGGCCCTCGAAGCCTTTATCGACCGCGCCGGCCTGCAGCCCTTCGATATCGCCTTCGTCAATCCTCCGGTCGACGACGAGACGGCGCCCAATGTTCTGGCGACAGCCGGTGCCGGCGGCATCGCCCAGATCCTGCCGGTGGCGAGCACCGGCGCCAGCGCAATTGCCATCCATGTGGCGCGCGCCGCGCCGAAGAGCGAAGGCACGCTCCGCGCTGCCCTGCAATCGGTCGAAGATGGCCGCGTCATCGAAACCTGGTCGGTGCCGATCGCGGAGATCAATGCCGGCTGGCTCACCCTTTCGCTGCAACGGTCGGTCACGGGCCTGCGCCGCACGTTGCGCCTCATCGTATCTGTCGATGATCCGCGTAGCGCCCTTCCCGTCCTCTCGCTTGGCAATGCGCAGCCGCTCCCCCTCTTCCGGATCGAAGATGCCGATCTGCGCGAGGCCATTTCGAGCGCCAGCCTCGCCCTGCAGATCTTCGTCGGCCTGCCAGGAATCGTTCCGCCCGGCCGCGGCGCCTTTGCCGGTGGCGCGCGGCGCGACAAGGGCGAAGCGGGCTTGCGCGAATTCGCGCTGCCCATCGAGCTTCTGGCCCGCGCCGAACAGGTCAACCTCGATTCGGAATCAAGCGGCTTCGACGGCGTCACCTATCTCGATGGCGAGCGAATCGTCTCCTGCCACCCGCCGGCCTTCGGCAGCACCATCGCCCGCATCGCCGGGGGCTGCCCGGCCGGTGCCGTCCGCGTCTCGTCGAATCTGCTTGTGGCGCATGAAAAGGCGCGCGATGTCGAATTCGCCCTGGTCGTAACCCGGGACGAGATGCGCGTTGTCGATCTGCTGGCAGGCGCCACCGATCCGCTGCCGGGCGAAGGCTTCTCCGGCTGGGTCCGCGTCCCGGCGCAGCAACCGCGCTTTGCCAGCCTCTTCCTCGAGGCACCCGCGCGCGAGTCCGGTGATCTTTATCTGGTGACGCGCATGGTCAACCCGGGCAACCACGATTTCGCCTGGGCGCGCTTCCTCAACGTCCACGCTCTGGTGCAAGGCTGATGTCGATACGCACGCGTAAGATGAGCCGGCCGGCCAATGAGAGCGTCAGCACCGAAGTGAAGGCCGCGGCCGAGCGCCCGGCATTCGCGCCGCGCCTTGCCATCGTCATCCCGGTCTACAAGCATTCCGTCCTGCTGACCGAGGCAGTTGAATCGGCGCTGGCGAGCCAGACTGCGTTCGACATTGCAACGATCATCGTTGATGACGGCTGCCCCTTCCCGGAAACGGAAGCGGTCGGCGCCGCCTATGCGGCCGCCCATGATAGCGTCTTCTACATCAGGAAGCCCAATGGCGGCCTGAGTTCGGCGCGCAATTACGGTGTCGAGTTCGCGCTCGACCTCTTCCCCGACATTGAGGCCGTCTATTTCCTCGATGCCGACAACCGCATTACGCCGACGGCGATGCAGGATGTCTGCACCTTCCTGAAGAGCCGCCCGGATATCGGCTGGGTCTATCCCAACATCGACAAGTTCGGCATCGCCTGGAACGGCTCCTACCAGGCGCCCTATTCCCGCCTGTTGCACATGACCTTCGACAATATCTGCGAAGCCGGGTCGATGGTCGCGCGCAAGGTGTTCGACGCCGGCATCCGCTTCGACGAATCGATGAAGGCGGGCTTCGAGGATTGGGAATTCTGGCTGCAATGCATCTCGGCGGGATTCACCGGGGCCAACTACCCCTTCTTCGGCTTCGATTACCGCCAGCGCGCCGAAAGCATGCTGCGGGATTCGCACCGCACCAAGGCCGCCATCATGTCCTATATCCGGGAGAAGCATAAGAAGCTCTTCCAGCCGGACACATTGGCGACGTGGGAGCATGAGGAAGCGCCGCGCTACGCCGCCATCGCCACCGGAACCTATGCCGTCTCTCTCTTCACCGATCCGACGGCAACCCATGCCCGCATCGACCTCGAAACCTTCATCGACCGCTATTGGGCGTCGCTTGCCGAGCCGGATGCCCACGGCATCCCCCCCTTCATGCTGTGGATCGCCCCCGGCCATCTCGACGCGATGCGCAAGATCGGCGTGCTCCACAACGTGCTGTGGCATGCCGAGCGCCTCGCCGAGAAGCACCATCTGGTTGCATTGCGGCTGGAACATGATCCCGGCCGTATCGAGCTGAAGCAGGTCGAAGCCGGCACGCCGGACTTCCTGGCCAAGAAGCCGCAGGCCTGGATGTGCTCGGTCGATCTCTTCAAGGCCTGCGTCGACGACATCTCCGACGAATGGATCGGCTCGATCCGCACGCGCCGCCCCTCGCCCGACACGGTCGAGCTCGTGGTGCGCGGCCCCTTCAAGGCCTTCGACCTCGACCGCACCGTCCTTTCGGCGAGCAACGGGCTCCTGTCGACGCTCGGCGTCTTCCGCGATTCCGCCTACCGCCGCATGACCAATGCCCGCTGGACCTGGCGCGGCGGCTATTTCCCGCCCATCCGGCATCATTACCGGCTGCTGCGCGAGGCGCTCGGGGCAACACCCGTAATGCCGCGCATCGCCCGGGCGGGCCAGGCGCCGCGCATCGGCTTCCTGCTGCCCATCGCCTCCTTCGGCGGGGTCGAGAAGGTCGCCTATGCCATGGCGCGCGAGCTTTCGCGCCTGGGCTATGAGACGCATCTCTATGTCCTCGGCAAACCCAGTTGCGAACTGGTGTTCGATCCGGCTGATTTCGCCAGCGTCAATTTCCTGATGGACGATTATCCGCTCTGGGGCGGACCGCATCACTTTGCCGGCCACGACATCATGATGGCGCAGGATGAAGGGGCGCGCATCGACCGGCTAATGGGGCTTCTCGCCGGTCTCGACGTGGTGATCAATTGCCAGGTCGCACCTGTCAACGCCATCCTCGGCGAATTGCGCCGCCGCGGCGTCAAGATTCTGGACCATGTCCATGTACTCGATCAGACGCGCTCGGGACGCGCCGCCGGCCATCCTTACGTGGCGCTCGCCTATGAACATATCTTCGACCTCATCCTCACCTGTTCGGATCAGATGGTCGATTGGTTCCATGGCATGGGTGTCCCCACGGCCAAGCTCATGCATATCCGCAACGCGCCAAGCTTCGAACTGCGCGAGGCGGATGTGCGCACGATCCTGCGTCAGCGCCAGCGGCGCGGCATGCAGGACCGGCTGCAGGCCCTTTTCCTCGGCCGGCTTGACTCGCAGAAGGGCATCGAACGGCTCTATGC
>CAZUAL010000015.1:23595-26382 GCA_964618305.1 uncultured Dongia sp.
CCCGCCTCATCAAGCGGCGCAACTTGCCCATCGACATCCGCCTCGTTGGCGGCGAAGTCCTCAACGATCAGGGTCGCGGCGCCTGGACCGAACGGTTCGCCGAACTCGGCATCCGGCTCGAACCTGCGATCTATGCCGCCAAGGGCCTGACCGATGCCTTTGCCGAGGCGGACGTGCTTCTGCTGACGTCCCGCTGGGAAGGCGCGCCGCTGACCATCCTCGAGGCGCAGCGCGTCGGCTGCGTGCCGGTCGTCACCGCTGTCGGCGCGGTCGGCGAACTGGTCGAGGACGATGTTGACGGCCTTCTCATACATGCCACGGACGATCATGCCGTGGCCCAGGAACTGGTGGGTGCGCTCGAGCGGCTGATCGCCGAGCCCCGCCTTCACAATCGGCTCTCGACGGCAGCGGCGGAAAGGGTCGCCGCCCGGACCTGGGCCGAAAACCTGTCGCCGCTCATCCACCGGCTTGAGGCTTGGTTTCCCTTCAGGTCGGAGGAAATCGAGCTACGCCGAACCGTACCCTCGAGTCCGGGACGATGAGCGGCGGCAACCACATCAAGCGACCCCTTCGCGCGAGCTTTCTCGCGGCGCTGCTGCTTGGCATCGCGGGGAATGTCGCCGCCAGCGAGACGCAGGCCGGCAGCGAGATCGGCATCGCCACGGCCAATATCGCCTGGACGGCGCCGGACAAGGTCGATGCGATCTTTGGCGAGATCGCGGCGACGGGATTCAACGCGGTCCGCATCGGCCTCAAGAACCCGGTCGAACGCACCTATGCGGCGATGAAGGATGCCAAGGCGGCCGGGCTCGATATTCTCGTCACAATCCCGCTCATCGACGGCGCGGTCGCGACCAAGGGTGCGGCGCCCCGCGCCAAGCAGGGGCGCTTCTTCCCGGCTTTCGGCCTGTCACAGATCGATCCGGTCCGCTTCAAGGCGCGCCTCGACGCGCTGCTTGACTTCGCGGTGGCCGAGGAGATTCCGCTCCTCGGCATCGAACTCGGCAACGAGTTCAATTGGTCCGGCTATAACGGCGACCTCCCGCTCCAGCTGGGCGGCAAGGTGATCACGTCCGAGAAGGATCTTCCCCAGTCCTTCACCGACGGGCTGTCCCTCTACAGCCAGGCGCTCGATCTTGCACGCGCCAGCCTTGCCGCCCACCCCCAACTGCAAAAGGTCCGCCTGGTCACGGCCGGTCTTGCCGACATCAACGAGAATTTCATCCGCAAGAGCAACGCGACCTATGTGGCGCCCGATCTGGTCTACGCGTTCTTCGCGCGCGCGAATGTCTTTGGCCGTGCCGACGGCATCGGCATCCATCTCTACGAGCCGCTGCGCCGGGCGAATGCGGGCAAGGGCGATGCCATGGTCGATCGCCAGCTAGCCGGCTGCGGTGCGCCGGCCTTCGGTGGCCGCCCCTGCTGGATCACCGAATTCGGCAGCGCCCTGCCGGCGGAATTCTGCGCCACGAAGGAAGAGCCGCGCCTGGCGCTGCTGCAGCCGCTGCTCACCCATCTCGGCACCGCGCAAGACGCGGTTCCCTATGCCTTTTACTACGACTGGAGCGAGGACAAGGGCTTTGCCCTCGAACGCTGCGGTCACTTGACGGACCTGGCGCGGGAATTGGCCCGCTTCAACCAGGCCCCGGTATCACCCTGAGACCGACCACTCAGGCACATTCAACTCGTTCGGGAGAAGGATATTCGTGATGAAGAGACTTTGCTTTGGCAGGCAGCCGGCCGATACGCGCTATCGCTACCATCCCGGCATGCCGTTTTCGGAAGGCCTGCCGCGCTCGAACAGCGCCACCTTCAGCACGATGTCGCGCAACTTCTACCTGACGTCGAACAAGGGCAACATGCTGATCGGCGAAGGCTCCGCCCGCATCTTCGACTATGACCGCAATTATTCCTGCATGCTGAGCGTGCACGTCCTCTATGACGCCTATAAGGGCTCGAAAGAGGCGATGGACCTGCTCAACAACAATTTCGACGCCCTGATTCTGCCCATGGCGAACGAGATCCGCCCCAACCTCAACCATCTCTCCCTGCTCAAGGTGCTTGAGCAGATCAAGATTCCGGTGGTCGTGCTCGGCATGGGCATGCAGAACGAGATGGAGGATCTCTCGACCCTGGAGCCTGCGACCATCGACCTGCTGCGCTGGATCGACGAGCGGGCGCTGGTCTTCGGCGTGCGCGGCACCCAGACCGAGACCTGGCTCAAGAAAATGGGCTTCAAGAATCCGACGGCGCTCGGCTGCCCCAGCATGATGCTCTATCCGGAGAACATTCTCGGCATCAAGGCGCCCACGAAGAAGCCGGATGAGTACCGCTTCGTCACCGCCGGCTACCTGCAGAAGAAATCGGTGCGCGGCCGGCAGCTCGCGGACTTCTTCAAGGGGCAGAAATGTTCCTACGTGTTCCAGGACGAGATCTTACTGTTCAAAGACGAACTCCAGGGACGGCATTTCTTCGACGACGCCCGCAACCAAATGCTGCAGGGCGTGATTGCTCCCCTGGTCAACGAAGCCATCGGCACCGAGGCGCCGTTCGATCGCTATTTCTATTTCGACAGCGTCGATGCCTGGCGCCAATGCTATGGCTGGCATGACATCTTCATCGGCGATCGATTCCATGGTGGTGTCGCGGCGCTCCAGGTTGGCCTGCCGACAGCCATCCTTTTCAAGGACCTGCGCGTCCGCGAACTGGCCGAGTTCTTCGGTGTCCCGCACACGACCGTCGACAAGGCGGCAACCATGGGCATCGAAGCGTTCATGGCTGAATTCC
>CAZUAL010000016.1:0-25727 GCA_964618305.1 uncultured Dongia sp.
GAGCCGTTCCAGGCTCGTTTCTACCTCGCGCGCCGCCGCCGCGGCGCTGATGCCGGTCATGGCGGCGATGCGATCCCTGAACTCGACTGCCCGCGCCGACAGATTCTCGGCCAGGTAATAGAGAATCTGCGCGCGGTTGTGCGCGCTGGCCTTGGACCAGGCTTCCACGCCGCGCGCCGCCGCCACGGCATTGCGGATGTCCTTGCGGTTGCCCTCGCCCACTTCGCCGACACGCGTGCCGTCCGGCGCCAGGATGACGCGCTGATGATTGCCGTCGGGCCGCGCCTGCTTGCCGCCAATGAAGAGCTTTGCCGTGCGGTCGACCGGCGGCAATCCGCCTGCCGGCTGCGACTGTTTCGGACTCGGCATCGCCGCTGCGACACGCGCTGGCCGGTTCGCCCAGGCACGCGGCTTCAGATATTCGTAAGCGCCTTCCCGCCCGCCTTCGCGGCCGAAGCCGGATTCACGATAACCACCGAAGCCGACGCCCGCATCGAAGAGATTCGTGGCATTCACCCAGACCACGCCGCATTGAAGCTTCGGCGCGATGTCGAGCGCGAGGCCGATCGTTTCGCTCCAGACCGAGGCAGCAAGCCCATAGCGCGAGTTGTTGGCAAGCATCACGGCTTCATCCGGCGTGCGGAAGGTCATGGCGACCAGCACGGGGCCGAATATCTCCTCCTGCGCCACTTTTGAGGCGGTCTCGACGCCTGTCAGGAGGGTCGGCGGAAAGAAGCAGCCGCCCTTGGGAAGGTCGATCTGCGGCTGGAAGCACTCGGCGCCATCGGCGATGCCGGCGGCAACCAGCGCCTTGATCCGCTCCAGCTGCACTGGCGCCACGATCGCACCCATGTCGATCGACTTGTCGAGCGAAGGGCCGACGCGCAAATTCTCCATGCGCCGCTTCAGCCGTGCCAGGGACTTGTCGGCGATCCCTTCCTGCAGCAGCAGGCGGGAACCGGCACAGCAGACCTGTCCCTGGTTGAACCAGATCGCATCGACAACACCTTCAATCGCGCCGTCGACATCCGCATCCTCGAAGACGATGAACGGCGACTTGCCCCCAAGCTCCAGGGTGAGCGACTTGCCGCTGCCCGCCGTTTCCTCGCGGATGAGGCGCCCCACCTCGGTCGAGCCGGTGAATGCAATCTTGTCGACACCCGGATGAGCCACGAGTGCAGCACCAGTTGCGCCATCGCCCGTCACGATATTGAGCACGCCGGACGGGAGACCCGCTGCCTGGGCGATCTCGGCAAAGAGCAGAGCCGTGAGCGGCGTGAACTCCGCCGGCTTCAGAACGATCGTGTTGCCGAGCGCCAGGGCCGGCGCCACTTTCCAGGCCAGCATCAGCAACGGGAAATTCCACGGGATGATCTGCCCGACAACGCCAACCGGCAGCTGATCGGCGAATTCCGCCTCCTGCAGCTGCGCCCAGCCAGCATGATGATAGAAATGGCGCGCCACCAACGGCACGTCGATATCGCGCGTCTCGCGGATCGGCTTGCCGTTGTCCAAAGCCTCCACCACGGCCAATAGCCGCGCATGCCGCTGCACCGCCCGCGCCAGCGCATAGAGATGCCGCGCCCGCGCATGACCTGATAGAGATGCCCAGCCGGACTGCGCTTCCCGCGCGACCCTGACCGCCGCGTCGATATCTGCGGCATTGCCCTCGGCCACACGCGCCAGGGCAATCCCCCGCGCGGGATCAGTTGTTTCAAAATAGCGCCCGCTTTGCGGCGGCACGAAGGCACCGCCGATGAAGTGCCCGAAACCATCCGCGTGGCGCTGCAGCCAGGCCCGCGCCTCGCCATCGCCTTCCGGCGCCGGGCCATAGCTCATCTCGTCGAAAAAGCGCGCGACACTCATAAGTTCATCCTGCGGCATGGCGGTTGAAGGCTGAATAGCGGCCGGTGACGTGATGCTCGAGCTGCCGCTCGATATCGGCCAACAGGCTGGAAGCGCCGATGCGGAACAGATCGGGTTCCAGCCATGCGCGACCCAGCTCCTCCTTCATCAGGATCTGGTAGTTGAGCACATCCTTCGCGGCGGAAATGCCACCCGCCGGCTTGAAGCCGATCTTGAACCCGGTCCGTTCCTGATACTCCCGGATCATGCGCAGCATGATGAGCGAGACGGTGAGGGTCGCGTTGACGCCTTCCTTGC
The DNA here is from genome assembly GCA_964618305.1 of uncultured Dongia sp. Lineage (GTDB taxonomy): Bacteria > Pseudomonadota > Alphaproteobacteria > Dongiales > Dongiaceae > Dongia. The sequence goes on from CAZUAL010000016.1 coordinate 2,164, forward strand.
CGGTCGAGGTCTTGATGAAGTCGGCCCCGGCCATCATGCAGACCAGCGAGGCACGGGCGACATTGCGCAGGGTCTTGAGATCGCCGGTGGCGAGAATGGCCTTCACATGCGCCGGTCCACAGGCCGCGCGGAAGTCGCGCATCTCGTCATAGAGCGCCTGCCAATTGCCGGCGAGGACATGCTCGCGGGTGATGACGATGTCGATCTCCCGCGCACCGTCCCTGACCGATGCCTCGATCTCCCGGAGCTTCACGTCGTGCGGAACGAGACCCGCCGGGAAACCAGTAGAGACGGCCGCGACCGGGATGCCCGATCCCTCCAGCGCCTCGACCGCCGTCGCCACGAACCGATGGTAGACGCAGATGGCGCCGGTGGTGATCCGCCGGTCGCCAAGATCGAGCGCTTCCAGAATATCGGCGCGGACCGGCGCCTTGGCCTTGGCGCAAAGGCGCCGGACGCGGCCCGCCGTATCGTCGCCACTGAGCGTGGTGAGATCGATGCAGGTGATGGCCTTCAGCAGCCACGCCGCCTGCGCATCCTTCTTGACGCTGCGGCGGCCGGGGAGCGTCGCCGTGCGCCGTTCCGCCGCCGACAAGTTGACACGCACGTCGCCGACCCAACCGAGATCGAGCGGCTGCGGCACATTGCGCGGCAAATCCGCATCAACCGGCAACTTGCCGATCGCGGCTATCTTCAGGTCAGCCATTGGCGCCTCCACCCGGAGATCGGCGCCGATTATACCAAGGCGCCGTGGGGTCTTTTTTCTCATTCATGGATGCCCCCGCACCTTGGCTAGCGTCAACCCAAAAATACCAAAGTGTCAGGAGAGAGCCGCAAGGACTACCGCCATCTCCAGCTTTGCGGCAGTATGACGCTCCGCTTCGACCCAATCACCAAACGCGAGACAATTACGCCCATGCCGGCGCAACCGAACATGCTTTCCGTCCTCAGGAACAGGGATTTTCTCTTCCTCGAAATCTGTTCCTTCTTTGCGATTCTGGCCGCAGAAATCCTGACCGTCGCCCTGGGATGGCGCATCTACGAAATGTCGAGCGATGCCTTCGCCCTTGGTCTGGTCGGCCTCGCCCAGTTCGTGCCGACGCCGCTTCTGGTGATGCTGACCGGTACCTTTGCCGACCGCTATCCGCGGCGGCGCATCATCACGATCTGCATGGCGATCGAGTTTGCTGCCATCGGCGGCATCGCCTGGGTCACGCAATTGCCCGGCGCGGATATCTGGCCGATTTTGGCGCTTCTCGTTCTCCTCGGCTCTGGCCGCGCCTTTCTGGCACCGGCCGCGCGCGCGCTTGCCCCCACCCTGGTGAAGCGGGAGGAAATCAGCGCCGCCATCTCCTGCTCGACGGCCACCTGGCAATTCTGCTCGATCAGCGGACCGGCTCTTGGCGGCCTGCTCTACGGCTTCTCACCGCAGCTGGCCTATGGCACGGCCCTCTTCATGGTGGCGCTTGCCGGCATCGCCACATTGTTCATCAGACCCGTTCCCCAGCAGCGCATGCAGGAAGAAAGCATGATCGACGCTCTCCTGGGCGGCCTGCGCTATATGAAGCAGGAGAAGATCGTGCTGGGGGCGACGACGCTCGATCTCTTCGCCGTCCTCCTCGGTACGACGGTCGGCCTGCTGCCGATCTTTGCCAAGGACATTCTGCTCGCCAACCCGCTGGAACTTGGCGTCCTGCGCTCGGCCATCGGCATCGGCGCTCTCGGCATGGCGCTGTTCCTCGGCCTGTTTCCCGTCAAGCGGCGCGCCGGGCCCATCATGTTCGCGACCGTGGCCGTTTTCGGCTTGGGAACGATCACCTTCGGCCTCTCGCACTCGCTGGTTCTGTCCGTTGCCGCGCTTGTCGTCATGGGAGCCAGCGACATGATCAGCGTCTATATCCGTGAGGTACTGCTGCAATTATGGACGCCGGATTCCCTGCGCGGGCGGGTCACGGCCGTCAACTCGGTCGCCATCTCCGCCTCGAACGAGCTCGGCACCTTCCGTGCCGGCGCCTCCGCCGATCTATTCGGGCCGGTGATCGCGACGGTCCTCGGCGGCATCTGCACGCTCGCCGTGACGCTTATGTGGATGTATCTGTTCCCGCGGCTGCGTACGGCTGATCACCTTTCCGGCATAGAGGCCGAAGATGGCGCGGCTAAAGAAGCTTGAAGCACGCCACCCGGACAAGAGCGGGCTGCGGATAATCCACCATGCCGACGGTCACCAGCCGGTTCAACCAGTCATGCGCACCAGATGGCGCCGCGAATTCCGGCATGCAACGACAATAGAGTTCGTGCGGTTCCGGCTCCGCGCCTGACTTCACCCTGGCAAGGCCGGCTGCGGAGGGAACCCACAATCCCCGGTTACGGATGGAAATCAGCGTTCCATCGGAGACCCGCAATCGGTAGTGCGCATCCAGGACGCCGATGCCGTCCGGCCGCATCAGAAAATAGTCGGGACCACCGGGCAGGACATCCCCCGATAGGGCTGGACCTGCGAAGCTGCCACCTGTGATGGGGTAGTCGGTCCGTTCGCCTTCGTCGGTCCTGCCGACCGGTTGCGGCGGACCGATCGTCACGTCGATGGTGAAGAGCCATTCCGTGCGCAGATCCGGATGCGATGCCATTCGATCAGCCTCGCCTGAAATGCGCACCAAGGGCGCGCAACAAGCGCACCGTATCCGCGCCGAGCGGCATTTCCGCCGTCGGCATGGAAGATTGCTTGACCACGACAAGGTCGGCGGCAAAGTCGATATACAGATACTGGCCGTGGATGCCGCAGGCCATGATGGCATTCTCGCCCCCGCCAAAGACGTACCATTGGCTGCGGTAGGACGCACCCGGCGCCCAGGCCGAGGATTCCGGATCACGTCCGAAGACCGCCGGGTCGCTGCCGGCGGCGATGGTATCGATCACGCGGGCGGGAACGATCTCCTCACCATCCACCCTTCCCTTGGCCAACAGCATCCGACAGAAGCGCGCCAGATCGCGCAGCGTCGCATTGAACCCGGCGCCGGTTATGGCGCGGCCCCAGGGATCGGCAACGAAATAGGCGTCTCGCTCCATGCCAAGGCGCGACCACAACAGTTCCTCCACCCAGCTTTCGCTGGAGCGGCCACTGGCACGTTCCATGGCCCAGCCGAGCACCTCGGTGACGGCGGTCACGTAATGAAACAGGCCGCCATGGTTCCCGCGTTTCTTCAGCGATGGGAGATATTCATAGAGCGAGGCATAACGGCCGATCCCGTCCGGTGCGGGCAGCAAGGCGCTGGCGTAGCCATAATGCGACGAGCTGGAATCCGGATCGTCATATTGCTCGACATAGTCGATGCCGACGGCCATATCGAGGACCTGGCGCACGGTAGCATCGCCAAACGCAGAGGCTGACAGTTCAGGAACGTAATCCGCGATCGTCTTCCGCGCGTCGAAAACGCCGCGATCGATCAGGATTTCCGCCACCAGACCGATGACCGACTTGGTCACCGAGAACATGATGTGCCTCGTGGCCGGTGTCTGACCGTTCCAGTACTGCTCGAAGCGGATGCTGCCTCCCTGCATGACCAGGAAAGCATCGGTGTAGCTGGCAAGCAGGTGATCGATGAGTGTCTGGCGGCGCCCGCTCACGCTGGCGAAGGTGAAGCTGCCCAGGTCCGATACGTTTGAGGGAAGGTCGCTGGGCGCCAAGGGACCCGCTGTGACAGCCAATGTCGGGCGCAGCTCTCGAAGATGCTGGAAGGCCCAACGATTGTAGGGAGCGGCGATCCAGTTCGCCCAAGTGACGCGCTTCTCCACCGGCGCGGGAACACCCCGCATGAGCCCAAGCTCTGCCGCGCTCGCCGGTGCGCCCCGGGCAAGATCGTCATAGAGACGTGCCGCGGCCGCGGGAGAAAAGAAATCGTCGGTTCCAGCCATCCTGTATCTTCCTTGATCAGCCAAGTTTCCCAAGCAGCGAACACAGCCGCTTGATTTCAGCCGCGCTTAAGCGCTGTGAAATGCGCCGGTCATGCGCTGCTGTCTCGACAACGAGTTTCTTCAATCGCCGGGCACCGCGTACGGTCAGAGCCAGCACATTGGCGCGTTTATCGTGTGCCGACGGCATTCGTTGCACCAGATTTTGTGCCACCAACCGGTTGATCAGGGCCATGATCGTTGCGCGATTGACACCCATCACTGTGCCAAGGCGGGTCTGGTTCATGCCAGGATTGGCGTCGATGAGAATTAGGGCCGCGACCTGCGGCGGCGTCAGATCCGGTATCGACCGATCAAAGTCGCGATAGATTGCAATTTGCGCGCGACGGATCGCATAGCCCACGAGTTCGCCAAGAAGGCCGAACGCGACGTCTTGCGGCCATTGCTGAAATGCCGCCTTCGATGCTGCCGACCGCCCCACCCTGCCTCTTGACTAGTCAGTGAAAATGAAACGAGATTGTATGCTAATCATACATAATTGCGGGGGAGGCACAAGTGCGGGTGGCCGTCATTGGCGCAGGGATCGGCGGATTGACGGCGGCGCTCAGCCTTCATGCCACCGGCATAGAGGTTCAGGTCTTCGAGTCCGTCGCCACCCTCAAACCGCTGGGAGTCGGCATCAATCTCCTGCCTCACGCCGTCCGGGAACTGACCGAACTGGGTCTTGGGCCGCAGCTTGGCTCGCTCGGCATCGCGCCGGAACGCCTGCTCTATGCGAACAAGTTCGGCCAGGAGATCTGGCAGGAGCCACGTGGCCTTGAGGCCGGGTACCGATGGCCGCAGCTTTCCGTGCGCCGGGGTCGCCTGCAAATGGCGCTGCTGGAAGCGGCGACGGAAAGGCTGGGTCCGGAATCCATCCACCTGGGCCGGCGCATCGCGCACATCGAGACGATAGATCGGACGGCACGCGTGCATTTCGCGGACGGGATTGCGGATGCCGACCTCGCCATCGCTGCCGACGGCATTCATTCGGTCGTGCGGGCGCAATTCTATCCGGATGAGGGCGTCCCAAAATGGAACAGACGCATCCTCTGGCGAGGCGTAAGCCGTGCTCCTGCCTTCCTTGGCGGCCGGACGATGATCATGGCAGGGCATGAGGCGCAGAAATTCGTCTGCTATCCAATCGGGCATGCCGGAGATGCACTGGAAACAAACTGGATCGCGGAGCTGAGCTTCCCCGAAGGACATGAATGGCGGCGCGAGGATTGGAACCGGCCGGCAAACCTCCCCGACTTCCTGCCCGCCTTCGCCAATTGGCGCTTCGCCTGGCTCGACGTCCCGGCGATGATCGAGGCAGCGAGCGCCGTCTTTGAGTACCCCATGGTTGACCGCGATCCCTTGCCCCGCTGGACCTTCGGTCGCGTTACGCTCTTGGGCGATGCCGCGCACCCGATGTACCCGATCGGCTCAAACGGTGCCTCACAGGCCATTCTCGATGCGCGGGTGTTGGCTTTCGAACTAGCTACCGCCGGCGATATAGATCTGGCGCTCGCGCGCTATGAAGAGGCACGGCGCCCCGCAACGACAAAGATCGTGCTGGCCAATCGCGGCAATGGGCCGGAGCAGGTGATGCAGTTGGCCGAGATCCGGGCACCCAATGGCTTTGCCGATATAGATGCCGTCATCAGCCAGGCCGAAAGGGAAGAGATCGCCCGCCGCTACAAGGAGATGGCTGGCTTCGACAGGGAGGCATTGAACAGCCGGGCGAGTTTCACGCCGCCGCGCGTCGCCGCGCCTCGAACATCTCGGTGATCTTCACGGCCTGGCTGAGGCGCTTGTCGACCTCCGCCATGGTCTTTGCCAGATCCTCGCTATCGTCGTGGCGCCAGGCATGAACACCGGCGGCATAGATCGCCGTAAGACCTTGGATGCGCAGGAGACCGCGCAGGCCAGAGGCACTGACACCGGCCGTTTCCAGCATGAGGCTCATCGAGCGCATCACCTGGCGCGACATCTCCGCCGCCTCGAATGGTGTCAACGGAAGCTCCCGCAGCAATGTCAGATAGGCATCGCGATGCGCCTGCAAATGATCGAAGCGGCGCATGAGAAGATCAAAGAGCCGGTCCTTGGCATTGCCATCCAATGGGTCGGACTTGAGCGATGCCAGGATATCCTCGTCGATGGCCCGGACGAGCCCTTTGAGAAGTGCCGCCTTGTTGGGATAGGTGTGATAGGCGCTCGCCATGTCGAGGCCGGCCGCCTCGGCAATCTCCGCCAGCGACAGGTCGCGCCACCCTTGCGTGGCGATGAGATCGAGGAGCGCCTGGCGCATGGCCGCCGCCGGATCGTTCGGTAGCGCTGCCTTCGCGCGCCGGGTCTTGGAAGACCCCTTCTTCGCCGCCCGCTTTGCCATGATCGCCTCCGCTGCCACGGTCCCATTTTCAGCAATGATATAGGCCGAATGGCGACAGCAGCAAGGACCTGGAATGGATCTCAGTCCGGCAGGGTTACCGGGCCGATCCGCCCGTAAACATCGCCGGGCCCTGGATTGTCCTTGTACGTATGGCCGCCGAAATGGGTCATGACGCCCCAGACCGCATTGAGAGCCGTCTGCACGGCGCCTTCGACCCAGGCCGGAATCCAGGCCACATCGTCGCCCGCCATGAAGATACCACGCTCCGCCGGCGGCATGTTCTGCTGCATGAAATGGCCGAACATGCGGTGGTTGTAGCGATAGTGGCCCGGGAGCGCGCCCTTGAAAGCGCCGAGGAAGTGCGGGTCCGCCTCCCACGAGACCGTGATGGGATCGCCGATGATGTGGCTGGCGATATCGACCTTGGGGTAAATCTTGGAAAGAGCCGACAGGGCAAGCTCGACACGCCGCTCAACGGGGAGCGGCAGCATCTTCAAGGCATCGCTCATCCAGCTATAGGTCAGGCAGATGACGCCCGGCTTGTCCGGACCGTTGTCGAAGAAATAGGTACCCCGCGTCAGCCTGTCGGTAAGCGTCATGCTCATGACATCGCGGCCGGTCTCGGCATCCTTGTCCTTCCAGAACGGCCGGTCGACCATGACGAACGTCTTTGAGGATTGCATGTAGCGCGTCCGGTCGAGCGCCATCCAGATCTTCTGCGAAAAGACGGATTCGTCGGTATCGATGCTGGTGGTCAGCAGCCAGGACTGGCAGGTGGCGACAATGGCGCCGTAGCGCTTCGTCCGGCCCCAGCGATCCGCAACGTCGAAATCGCCGTCGGCACGGCGCCGGATCCGAGTGACGCCCGGCAGTGGCGCACCGCCATGGAGGGATGCAAGCGACGTACCTTTGGGCCAATGCTGCAGGCGCTCCGGCTGGCGCCGCCAGATGCCCTGCGGTACCTGCTCGACGCCGCCCACGATGTAGCGCTGGTGATCGTCACATTCGGTGACGTTGACGCGCAGGATCTCCAGCATCGAATTCGGGAAATCGGAATCCCAGCCGCCCGTGCCGAAGCCGACCTGACCGAAGACCTCACGATGATGGAAGCTGAGCTTTGAAAAGGATGATGAGCGCGTGACGAAATCGTAGAATGTGCGCTCGTCCCATTCCTTCACCAGCGGGTCCCAGATTTCCTTGATGGCCGCGACATCGCGATGGCGGATCGCCCGCTGCAAGGCCGAATAGTGCGCATGTTCCTCGAGCGCCGCATGATAGGCGTCGGCCACGTCGCGGAAGAGCTGCGGCAGATCATCGATCGTGTGCGCGTAGTAGGTCTTCCCCTCCAGATTGATGACCGTGCTGCCGGCCGCTGGCGTGAGCGGATTGGGGAACGGGCGGGACTGAAGGCCCAGCCGATCGACATAGTGATAGAAGGCGGTCGATGAGACGGGGAACCGCATGCCGCCGAGTTCGGCGATGATACCCTCCGGCGCGCCTTCGAATTGCTGCGAACGCAAGCGTCCACCCAATTGCGAGGCCTCATAGACGACGGGCTTGAGGCCGAGCTTCATCAGCTCATAGGCGCACACAAGACCCGATATGCCGGCGCCGATGATGGCGACCTCGGCACCGTGCTTTTCCGCAGGTATCTGGCCCAGGCCTGCCGGATGTTTGATCCAGTCATCGAACGGAAATGGAAAATCGGGACCGAAGATCGTGACCGGCTTCTCTGCCTCTGCTGCCGACATGGCTATGCCCCTTAAGAAATCGCCTGCTGAAAAAACGTCTGCCCGGCCAGGGATTAGGGCTCTGCGGGCCCGGAATCAACCGCATCGGAAGCCCGGCCCGACGAGCGTCATCATTTTGCGCAAATCATCGGTGGTATGCGCAATGCCGTCGACAAAACGCCGCTCATGCCGTCGAATGGCGTCCAGCCGATTCCGACCGGAGAACCGTCATGCTGAAACTCTATTTCACGCCGGGCACCTGCGCGCAGGCGTCCCATATCGCCCTGGAGGAGGCCGGCGCGTCCTACGAAGCCATCAAGATAGACTTTGCGAAGAATGAGCAGCGCAGCCCGGAGTTCTTGAAGATCAACCCGAAGGGCCGGGTGCCGGCCTTGGTAACGGCGCGCGGCATTCTCATCGAGACGCCGGCGATCCTTCTCTATATCGCCCAGACCCATCCCAAGGCTGGCCTTGCGCCACTCGACGACCCGTTCGAGACAGCCCTTATACAGGCATTCAACAATTATCTTTGCTCGACCGTGCATGTCGCCCACGCCCACCGGCCACGCGGCTATCGCTGGGCTGACGACGAGGCGGCCTTGGAAGCGATGCGGCGGAAGGTGCCGCAGAACATGGCGGAGTGCTTTACGCTCATCGAAAAGGAAATGTTCAAAGGCCCTTATGTGATGGGGGACAAGCTCACACTCTGCGACCCCTACCTTTATACAATCGCGACCTGGCTCGAGAGCGACGGTGTCGACCCAGCCCGCTTTCCGAAGATTTTGGCGCACCGGCATCGCATGGAGACTCGGCCGGCGGTCGAAAAGGTCGGCCGGCTGCATCGGGAATAAGAACAACCTTCCCCCGCTCGGGAATCAATTCCGCGCGTGGAAGGCATGCTGAGCAGGAACAAAGGAAACTCCACTTGCGAATGTAGATTAACTTGGCCCAACATCCTCTTGGGAGAGTGCTGTTGAGGAGGCTTGGCTTGCTCGATAGCGAAACGTCGCCATTCATGTCCTTCGCCTCCGCCCGCGAGGGGGATTCCCTCTTTCGCCGCGTGGTCGAAGCTGCGCCAAGCGCCATGGTGATGATCAACACCAAGGGCGAAATTGAAATGGTGAACGCCCAGGCGGAACTCGTCTTCGGCTATTCGCGCGCCGAGATGCTCGGCCAGACCGTCGAGATGCTGGTACCTCACCGCTTTCGTGGCCAGCACCCGGGACTGCGCCACGCCTTCGCGCACGACCCGGCGACACGCCCGATGGGTGCCGGGCGCGATCTCTACGCGCTGCGCAAGGACGGCAGCGAATTTCCGGTCGAGATCGGCCTCAACCCCCTTGTGACGGATGAAGGTCCGAAAATCCTCTCGGCCATCGTCGATATCTCCGACCGAAAGGCGAAGGAGCGCCGCATCGAACAGGCCTTGATGGAGAAGAACCTGCTCCTCAGCGAAATCCATCACCGCGTGAAAAACAACCTGCAGGTCGTTCACAGCCTGATCGATCTGCAATCGGCCCAGATATCCGATGCCGGCGTTCAAGCCATGATGCGCGACCTGCAGAACCGGGTGCATTCGATGGCCATGATCCATCAGACACTCTATCAGTCGCAGGATTTTGCCAAGGTCGATTTCGGCGAGTTCCTTGAGCACTTTGTGCCCGCGCTGATTTCTTCCTATGCGCTGGATTCGAACCAGATTGCCATCAGCACGGAAGCCAACGGCACGGCCATGCCGCTCAACGCCGCCATCCCATGCGGCCTGATCATCAACGAGCTTGTCTCGAACGCACTGAAGCATGCCTTTCCCGAGGGCCGGGATGGCAAGCTCGAAGTCGAACTCTCCCGCGACACGGATGGCTGGTTCCATTTGGAAGTCAGGGACAACGGCATCGGCATGCCATCCGACTTTGATCCGAGGCGCTCAACCTCCTTGGGGCTGCAGCTGGTCGACATTCTGGCCAGTCAGCTGGGTGGACGATTTGAAATTGGATCCGGAAGCCAGACCATCTTTGTCATCCGCTTCCCCGGTCCGCGGCAGGGACAGCAGGCATGAATGCGCCCCGGGTCATGATCGTCGAGGATGAGAGAATCGTCGCGCTCAATCTTTGCCGCACGCTTAACCGCCTTGGCTACGACGCATCGACGGTCGTCGCCAACGGCACCGATGCGCTGCGCTCCATCGAGGAATTGAGGCCAGATGTGGTCTTGATGGACATTCACATTGACGGAGAAATCGACGGCATCGAAACGGTAGCCCGGATTCCCGACAATCTCATGCTGCCGGTCATTTACCTGACAGCTTATTCCGAGGACGCAACGCTGAATCGCGCGCGTGACACAAAGCCCTATGGATATCTGGTCAAGCCGTTTTCGGAGCGCGAGCTCCATGCCACGATCACGATGGCGCTTGAGCGGTGGAAGAGCGATCTTGCCGTACGCCAGAGCGAGGAGAGATTGCGCCTGGCCCTCGCCGCCGCCGAGCTCGGGTCCTGGGAGGTCGACCCGGAAACCGGGAAGATCTATTGTAAGAGCTACGAAGATCAGGCAAGTGACGACAATCAGCACCTCGTCGCGGACAGTTTCCGGGACTTTCTCAGCGGTGTTGCCGTCGAAGATCGGCGACTGGTCGAGGACTCCTTTGCAACCGTCACCGCACGAGGCGATCTATGCGAAGTCGAGTTCCGCCGGCCCGACACTTCGGGCAACACCAAATGGTATCGCGTCATCGGCCGCACTTTCATTGAAGGCAGCGATCGCCGGAAACGGCTTCTGGGCGTCGTCCGCGACATTACGGCAATCAAGCTGTCGGCCGAGGAGCACCGGCGATCGGAGCAGAATTACCGCGACCTCATCTCGACGATCAGAGGCATCGTGTGGGAAGCGGATCTGAACCGCAACGAAGTCACCTATGTCAGCGATAGCGTCGAAAGCATCCTCGGCTACAGCGCGGTGGAATGGATGACGACACCACATTTCTGGGAAAGCCATCTGCATCCGGATGACCGCGCCAGTGCCGTCGCCATGTACCGCACGGCAACCGAAGTCGGCGTTTCATACGATTCGACTTACCGGATGCTGGATAGCCGGGGAAATACCATTTGGATTCACGAGGTCGTCGCCATCATCGGCAAAAGTGGCGGGAATGCCCTTGTCCGCGGTCTCATGGTCGACATTTCCACCTTGAAGAACACCGAAGCGGAAGTCATCGAGGCAACACGGCAACTGGCCGAAAGCAAGGGCAGACTGGCAACAATCCTCGACACGGCCGCCGTCGGCATCATCACGGTCGATGAAAACCTCTCGATCATCTCCTTCAATCGCGAGGCCGAGCGGATCTTCGGCTACCGCGCGGCGGAAATCTTGGAGAGGCCACTTGATCTGCTCATTCCGGCCCCTGTCATCAGCCGCCATCGCGAACTGGCCCAGGAATTCATGGTGGCTGCCGATGACCGCCGCGCCATGGGCAATTGGCGGGAAATCTCCGGCCGCGCCTCCGACGGGCGCGATTTGCCCCTCTCGGTAATCATTTCGCGGGTCGAGATAGATGGCAGGGTCACGATGACTGCCATCATCCGCGACATGACGGATGTCCGCAGGGCTGAGGTGGAGCTTCAACGGCTGCTGGAAGACCGGGAGCGGGCATTGGAGCGCGCCGAAGAAGCGAACCGGGCCAAATCGAGCTTCCTCGCCGTGATGAGCCATGAATTGCGCACGCCGCTCAATGCCATCATCGGCTTCTCTGAAATCATGGAACGCGAATTGTTCGGCCCGTTGGCGAATGGTGCCTACCGGCAATACGCGACCGATATTCATCAGAGCGGGGCGCTGCTGCTGAGCCATGTGAACAGCATCCTCGACCTCTCGCGGATAGAATCCGGCAAATACGACATGAAGCTGGGCCCGGTGACCTTGGGCGAGGCATGGATTCCGGCGGCAAGAACCTTGTCGGTGAATGCCGAGGCAAGAGGCGTTGAACTTGTCGCCCTGGAGCCGCTCGACAAGCCGGTCTTCACGGCCGATGTCAAGGCGGTGCTCGATATTCTGGTGAATCTCGTTTCGAACAGCATCAAGTTCACGCCGGCCGGCGGTCGGATCGAGATCGGAACAATCGACGAAGGAGACGAGATCGCCGTCTTCGTGCGCGACAATGGCCGCGGCATCCCGGAGGACAAGCTTGCGGATGTCATCAAGCCGTTCGTCCAGGTATCGGACGCGCTGGCCCGCGACACAGGCGGGGTGGGCCTTGGACTCGCCATCTGCAAGTCACTGACGGAAGCGATGCGCGGTCGCCTGACGATCGAAAGCCAAGTCGGGCGTGGGACGACCGTATCAATCCATCTTCCCCGCTGGAAGGAAGAACGGATGAGGGTCCGCTGAACCCTCAATGCTCGGTCTTGGCCTGCTTCAATTCGTGCGCCAGGCGCAGCTTCGCGATCAGCGTGAAGAGCGGTCCGCTCGGAACCCAGTTCGGCTTGTCGAGCGCCAGCGCCGTCTCGATGAGGGGCGACATGCTGCCGGCGGCATATTCGGCCATCAGCCGCCCGAGCAGGCTGCCGCGGGCAAGGCCTGAGCCATTGTAGCAGCCAGCCGCGAAAAGATTCGGCGAGACCTGCTCGAAGACGAAGCTCCAATTGCGGCTGGCGCACATATGCCCCGACCAGGTGAACTCGATCGCGTCCTTCGGCAGGAACGGGAAACGGTGGCGGAGGCCCATCTCGTGCCATTCCTTCCGCTTCGCCAGCATCGTGGCGTTGATGCCGTCCGGCTCGTATTCAGCCGTGTTGCGCATGAGGATGCGCCGGTCCGCGGTCAGACGCACCGTCGCGCCACCCTCAACCGGACAGAGCCCGCCCCAGGGCGCCACTTTGCCGATCTGCGCCTCTTCCTCCGGTGTCAACGGCCGGGTCAAGCTGGCGGTGAGCGAAATCGGGAAGACCCGGCCGCGCTTCAGCCCAAGTCGCGGCATGAAGGCATTGAGGCCGACAATGACCCGCCGCGCCTTGATGCGCCCGTCGGCCAGCTGAACCGTGACGCCGCCGCCGGAATCGGATTCGATCCCGAGAACTTCGGTATTCTCGAAACACTCGATCCCAGGCGGCAGATTGTCGACCAGGCCTTTCGTGAACTTGCCCGGCTGCAGCAGGGCATTACCGCCCCCAAGCCAAAGGCCCTGACTGTAAAAACCAATGCCAAGCCGTTCCCGCAAGGCGCCGTCATCCAGGATGCGGGCTTCACCGCCAAGATCGTTGATCGCAGCCGCACGCTCTTCCAGGGCCTTGAACATGCGCGGCTCGTGCACGGCAAAAATGTAGCCGCCAGGATCGTAGTCGCAATCGATCCGCAGTTCGTCCACCAGGCGCTTCACCTCGGCGCCCGCTGCCTGATGAATGGCCGCATGCGACATGTAAGCGGCGCGCCCCGTCCTGCTCTTGAGCTCGCCCGGACCCGGCATCTCACGCGCGACAGCGAAACCGAAATTCCGCCCGCTGGCACCCTGGCCGAGCAGCTTGCGGTCGATCAGCATGATGCGCTCACCGGGACAGATTTCCGCAAGTCGCCTGGCGGCGGCAAGACCGGTAACACCCCCGCCGATGATCAGCCAGTCCGTCGACGAGGTTCCCGCCAAGGCCGGGAAAGCCTTGTAGGTTCCGGCCAGCGCCACCCAACCGCTGCGATCGACTACCGGCGCATCGCCCAATTCAACGCACTCCTCATTGTTCCGTCACGACTTCCCAACCGGCCGGCACCGCGGGCGCCGGATCGCTGGTGACATAGATGATCCGCTCGGCCTTGGCGAGTTCGGACACAAGCGCCAACTTGCCAAGGCGCTGCGTATCGCGCGGCGCATAGGGGGTGACCCGCGCGAAATTGAGTTCGCTGCTCCAGGAATGAACCAGGCCTTTCTCGGTAAAGGCGGCATAGACGGTATAGCGCGCATGATCCAGCTGATGGACGACAGCCTGGGCGCGATCCCAGTCCGCCGCCATCGGAAACGATGAATCGAGTACGACCGCCAGCCGGTGGGGCGCCTGGGTCAACCGCCAATGCTCCACGCCGGCGGCCCCGCCCCATCCGAGAACCGCCAAAACCAGCCAGAGCAGAAAGATCCTACCCATGTCACACTCACATCTGCGAGTTCAGCATGGTTGCGATCTTGTAGGCAACGTCATCGACTCCGGCCTTGATGCTGGCGGCTTCGACCAGGCTTGAAACCTTGCCCAGCGCCTTGATGTCGGCCTCGAAGCCGATGGTATGAACAGGCATCCGCATGCCGCGCACGACCGGTGCCAACTGATCGAACGTATGGCCTTCGTTGGTTTCGCCATCCGTCAGCACGAAGAGCATCGGCTTGGCCGTCGGGTCCTTCTTCAGCTCGTCTTCGAGAATGCGCAGCGAGACGGCAATTCCATCGAACATCGCGGTGCCGCCGCCGGTCGACATCTCGTCAACGGCCTTCAGAAAGCGCGCCTTCTGCAGAAAGCTGAAAGGTGCCGGATCGAGCACGACCCGCACATCGCTTGAAAAGACCACAAGGCCAATCGAGTTCTTGGGGTTGATCGCCGTCACACCAGCCTGCAGTGCCGCCTTCAAATTCTCGATCCGGGCACCGACCATGGAGCCGGACAGATCAGCCAAGAACACGGCGACAATCCTCTTGCCGGCATCCTTCTTCTGCTTCCAAACCTTCTGCGCTTCGACCAAGGTCTGGCCATCTGGAACGGGGAATGCGGACTTCCATTCCTCGCCCCGCTCGAAGCCATACTTGACCGCAAGGTCCTGCATCTCCTGGCTCGCCGCAAGTTTGGCAAACGCCTGCATTGCTTCAATCTCTGTCGGCTTGGCGTCGGGCAAGGCGTAGAGCGGATTGTCGTGACGTATGCCGAAGGGTACGAAGCGATAGCCGGACTTCAAGTTCTCGGCATGGACGTAGATCTGGCGCTCCAATACGAACATGTCGAGGCTGCCGTCGTTAGCGACTGAATCGCGCATCTGCTGCGTCGTCTGTGCGATAAAGGGTACATTCTTCTGGAATGCCTCAAAGGCGGCGGTGACTTCCGGCGACAGCAGTTTCGTCTCGTCCCCGCCCGAGAATTGCTCGAGGACCGAAACAAGGAAATTCAGACCAGTCGACGACACGAATGGATCGGTATAGCCGGCGACGGCCTTCCCCTGGACCACTTCATCAACGATCTCGGCGATCCCAAGACCACCGCGTTCACTCTGGATACGCTTGGCCGTCTCTTCCTTCATCACGATACCCGCGCTGTTGCCCACCAGGCGCGGGGAAATCTGGGTCATTTTGATTCCACGGGCTTCCGCCATCTTGATCCATAGCGCGTTGGCCGGAGAATAGCCGGCCGGCTTGCCTTTGCCCCAGACGATAAGGTCATAGGCGGTACCAGAAGCAATACTGCGCAAAGCAATCTGAGCGCGCGTCCCGTCACTCAAACGATAGTTGGAGGCGTTGAAGACCTTGGCGGCTTCGATCATCCAGGCGTCGTCGCCCTTGCCGGTCTTTTCGGTCGAACCGAAGATCTCAACCACCGTATCGCCGGTGGCGGGGGCCGGCGCCAAGACCAGCGGGAAGCTCTCGACCGGCGGCAGCTTCGGCGCCGTGTCGGCCGGCGTCGTGGCCGTCGCCTCCGCCTGACCGACCGGCTCGACCCGGCTCTGAACGGTCTTGAGAATACGGGAGAGCTCGACCGACGCCTCTTCGCGGCTCATGACCGAAGCAAGCTGCGGACTGCTGCCCGAACCGGAGCTGGCCGAGGCATTGCCGCCTTTCTGTTCGTCACAGGCCGCGGCCAGGGTCACCACCCCGGTCAGCGCCACTGCCAGAACCAACTTTCTCCCTAAGAACCTAAGCATCTGCTTTTCGCTCCTCGAATACTTGCTCCGTCACTGCGGACAGATCAATGCTGCTCGACCGTAGGGGCTGCCGCCCGGCCCCGTTCCAGACGCTGGATCGCCGCTTCACCGGCATCGGCCAGGCGATCGAAGGCCAGGATCTGCTCGGCCATCTTTGGCAGTGCCGCGCGGCGATAATTGGATACATCCTCGATGGCAGCGAAGACATCCTTGAAGGCCTGTTCCAGCGCCTTGATATCGAGGCTGGCATTCGACGCCTGTTTCTGGATCGCCGCCCCTTGCGACTTCAGCCGCTCCGCCGTACCGGCGATGATGTCAGACGTGGTCTTGTTGAGGGCTTCGATCTTGGTGAGGGCGATTTTCTGGTTGGCAAGAGCCAGCGCGACGGTGACGCCGACTTCCAGCGCCCGCACAGTCACGTTGACGGCGCGGTCGACGCCGGCGATCAATTCCTTGTTGTTCTCGATGACGACGTCGAGCGCCATCACCCCTTGTTGATTCACCGCTAGCTGCTGCCCCAGATCGAGCTGGCGCTGGCGCAGCTTGAAGAGCAGCTGCTCCTCGAGGAAACGCTTGGTCGCTTCATCGGCACCGTTTGTCTTGGCCGCCAGCGCTTCGTCCAGCGCCTTGGCAAAGGCCAGACGCGTATCAAGCACCTTGGTCGCGCGCCGCATCTCATCGCGGTCGTCTGCAATGGTGATGTTGTCGCGCTTCAGCTGCTCCTGGCTGCCTTTCAGCGAATTGACAATGGCGTCGATCACCGTCTGCGCGCTTTCGAATTGGGTGAAGTAGCGCTTGATCGGCGACCCCACCAGCGGCAGCAGCCCCAGCGTGCGCGACAACCAGCCGGCCTCGAAATCGAACTTTGCGGGATCAAGAGCCTCTACTTGCTCCTTCAGTTCGACCAATCCCTTTGCGACCGGGCCGCCATCATCCGCGGCGGCGGCCAGACTCTTGATCGGCTGTCGCAGCATGGCGCTGCGCCGGGTTGCCGCTTCCTGCGCATCTCGGCCGAGGCTTTCGATTTCGACGACCGCGCCCGGGTCATTGGCCAGTGCCGCCAATTGGTCGGCCGCCTGCCGGGCCAGCTGGGTCACATCAGCACCGTCATGGTCGAGGGCGGCATTGGCGGGCAATGTATTGCTCATCTCCTGTCCTTCCATCGTCAGGCGTTCAATCGCCATCAAGCGTTGCGCGCGGCATAGCGGCCAGTGCGTGCCGCCAGCTCTTCGAGTTCGCGGATTGTCGTCGCGGCATCCGGACCGCCGCCTGTCTTGGTTGCCGCGAGCGCGGTCGAAGCCCGGTCGAGAACCGTCAGCGCCGCTTCGTTGGTGGCAAGCAATTTCCCCAAACGCGCCTGCTGTTCGCGCCCCAACGCCAAGCGTTCGGTCAGCGCCTTGACCTCGTCGGCCGCGTCCGCGTTGCCGGCCAGTTCCTGGAGACGCTTTTCGGCATAGGCGGCATTCAGCCTGCTGGCAGCGCGCAGCGTGATGGCGCATTCACGAAGGCCATCGACGGCAGCCAGAAACACCTGCTCCGCCAGGCCAAGATAGCGGCCATAGGTCACCTCGCCTTCATCCATGCGCCGCTTGAGCACGTCCGCCAGCACCGCATGTTTTTCCTGCAGCGCCTGCAATTGCGCCACACCCTGAGCGGCGCCGAGCTGCGCCAGCTCGCGGGCCAGATCGGCAAGATCGCCGGCGGCATCGGCCGTCGCACTCAAACTGAGATCGACCCGGAACGTGTCAGAGCGTGCCAGGAGGACAAGCCAGAGCAGGAACAAGCCCAAGGCCAAACCGGCCGCTACGGCGATACGCTCGGCATCCTGGCCGAACCAATAGAGGAATCCGGCGGCGGCGGCGGCGCTCAAGGCAAAGGCAGCGAACGTCAGCGGATGCGTCGCGGCTGCCCTCAATGGTCTGCTCATTGCCCCTCACTGGTGGTGCCAGGTGCGAAAGAACCCCTGTCGCCGATCAATGCCGCCATAAGATGGGGAAGATTCGCCGCTTTCGCAACTCCTAGAAGCAGATTCCGCGTTGCCGCTACTGCTTCAGATCCGCGACACGGCCGCCGGTGATCACGGTCAGTTGTTGCGGCGTCACGGCAAAGACGGCATTGGGAGCGCCGGCGGCGGCCCATATTTCGCTATAATTTTGCAGATCGGCGTCGATCAGGATGACGATCGGCTGGACGTGCCCAACCGGCGCGACACCGCCAATGGCGAAGCCTGTCTCAGCCCGCACAAACTCGGCATCGGCTTTGCCGACCTTTTCCCCGATCAGGGAGGCAAGCTTCTTCTCGTCGACGCGGTTGGTGCCGGACGCGATTACCAGCACCGCGCGGTTGCTCTCGGCGGCACGAAAGACCAGGGATTTCGCGATCTGCGCCTGCGTGCAGCCGATCGCCGCCGCCGCGTCGGCAGCCGTCCGCGTCGAGGCATCGGATTCCTTGATTTCCGAGTTGAGCCGAGCGCTTGCCAGGGCGGCGCGGACGCGGTCGATGCTGCTGCTCATGCCCCTTCCCGCTCCCTTATCTCAGCCGGCGAGTTCGCGCGACCGGCGCGTCGCCGCCGCGATGGCGCGGTTCATGAGCGGCTGGATTCCGTCATCGGCCATGAGCACGTTGATCGCCTCGAGTGTCGTGCCCTTGGGGCTCATCACGGCCTGCCGCAAGGCAGTCGCCGATTCCGTCGATTGATGGGCGAGTTCCCCTGAGCCGCAGACGGTCGAGCGCGCGAGGCGCATGGCGAGGTCGGCAGGCAATCCGGAGACGCGGCCCGCCTCCGCCAGTGCCTCGATGAGGAGAAAGACATAGGCCGGACCGCCGCCGGAAACAGCCGTCACCTGGTTGAGGAGTTCCTCATCGTCGATCCAGGCAACCTCGCCCACGGCGGACAGCAATTCGCCACAGAGATCGAGAATATCGCCCGGCACGCGCTTGTCGCGGCAGATCACGGTCATGCCGCGGCCGACGGCGGCCGGCGTGTTCGGCATTGAGCGCACGATGAGCGCGCTATCGCCCAGCATCTTCTTGAAATAGGCGACCGTCTTGCCGGCCGCGATGGAGAGGAAGGTGGTCGCCGGCCCGGCGAACTTCCGGTAATGCGCCAGCGCCTCGTCCATGAATTGGGGCTTCACCGCGAGGAGAATGATGGCTGGCTTGAGATCCGCCGGCAGCTGATCGGGGCTGGTGAGGATATGAACGCCGGCACTGCCGACATCGTCAAGGTCCTTGGGCGCCAGATCGACCACGAAAACCTGGCGCGGATCGACCCCGCGCTTGAGCCAGCCACGCAGCAGCGCCCCGCCCATCTTGCCGCAGCCGACGAGCAGCAGCGCTCCCGGTAGTGTCAGTTTGCCAGCCATGCTTCACCGCCCTGTTGCTGTCCGCGCGGTGCAGAATGATCAGGCCGTGCCCACCGTATCGAGCAGCGCAGCTTCGACCGCCTCCTGCGGTTTCTTACCGCCCCAGAGGAGGAATTGGAAGGCCGGGTAGAAGCGTTCGCATTCGTTGATCGCCGCTTCCATCAGATCCTCGAGCTGCTCGGCCGAAACCCCGGCCGTGCCACGCAGCAGAATCGTGTGGCGGAACATCGGCGCCAGCTCTTCCGAGCAGAGATCGAAATGCCCGAGCCACAGGCGCTCGTTGATGAAGCTCAGCAGTTCGGCGACCTGGGCGCGCTTTCCCGCCGGGATCTTGGTGTCGAACAGGCACGAAAAGTAGAGCGCCCCGAGATCCTCCTGCCAGACAAAGAACATGCGGTATTCGCACCATTGGCCGGTGAACTCGACAATCATCTCCTCGTCGGTCGAACGGTCGTAACGCCATTCGTTGGCGTTGACCAATTCTTCCATCATGTCGAGGGGATTTGCGGTCGGGGCCAGGGTCGACTCGGTGTTCAACTGCATCTGTAGCGCCCTCCATGCGGATGGCTGCCGGGCCTGCCGGCCGCCATGTGATCGACCAGTCTGTGCCGTTCGGAGCCGCCGTACATGGGGCGCGCGACCCCTAAGGCTTGATGGGAATGGTTAATTTCCCACCACATTTAGAGTCGCAAATTTGAGAGTCCGGCGCAAGAGGCATTTACGAAGTTTAATGCCTTTGTCGCAATTCAGGTGGGCGGAGCGCCGGTCAGGCGCGCGGCTGGCTCATTTCCGCGAATTTCGCTTCGAGTTCCTTGAGGCGCCGTTCCAGCTTGATCTGCTCCTCGCGGGCGGCCTGCGCCACTTCCTTCATGGTTTCGAATTCCTCACGGGTGACGAGGTTCATGCGCCCCAGGAGCCGCTCCAGATGCTGCTGGACCTTTGCCTCGATCTCCTGGCGCAGGCCCGTGAGCGAGCCGATGGCCCCCGTCGCGACTTTCGCCATGTCATCAAGAATGCGGTTATCGCTTTGCATGATCGTCGTTCCTGCGCCTGTGGTGGCCTAGTGGGTAAAACGCCTAAAGGTGAAGAGCTTGTGAGTGAAACGCTTGTGAGTGAAACACTGTGGCCTATATAACCGACCCCGTTCCCGCTGACGAGAGCGCATAATGACGCCGGACAAATCCTATTTCATCTTCCCGGAATTTGATCCGGTGGCCTTTTCCCTGGGCCCGATCGACATTCGCTGGTACGCGCTCGCCTATATCTTCGGCATCCTCCTCGGCTGGCGCTACATGCTCTACCTCGCCAAGAAGCCGCCGGCCATCGTGACCCCCGGCCATTGCGAGGACATGATCACCTGGGCGACGCTCGGCACCATCATCGGCGGGCGCCTTGGCCATGTGCTGCTCTGGGACCCCGGCTATTATCTCAGCCACCCGATCGAGATCCTGATGGTCTGGAAGGGCGGTATGGCCTTCCATGGCGGCCTCGTCGGCGTCATCACGGCGATGTTCCTTTATGCCCGCAAGGCGCAGATTCCCTTCTTCGCCCTCGCCGATCTCGCGGCGGCGGCGGCGCCGATCGGTCTCGGCCTCGGCCGGTTCGCGAACTTCATCAACGGTGAGTTGGTGGGACGGCCGACGGATGTGCCCTGGGCGATGATCTTCCCGCATGTCGATGATCTGCCGCGCCACCCCAGCCAGATCTACGAAGCGCTCGGCGAAGGCCTGATTCTGTTTTTGATCCTGGCTTTCCTCGCGCAGCGTCGGATCGTGCGCGAGCGTTTCGGCACTCTCTCAGGCGTGTTCCTCATCGGCTACGCCATCGCCCGCATGGTGTCGGAGATGTTCCGGGAGCCGGAAGCCTTCCGCGGCACCTTGGTCGAAACGACCTGGGGCCAGTGGCTGTCGGTGCCGATGCTGGCCTACGGCATCTACCTCGTCTGGCGCGGCCGCCGTTTGAAAGCTGCGTGACCTTCATGCACCCGGTCGAGCGCAGCATCCGCCGGCGCATCGCCCTTGAAGGGCCGCTCAGCATCGCCGCCTTGATGGAGGAGGCGCTGGCCGGCAGCAGCGGCTACTACCGCGACAACGATCCCCTGGGCCCGGACGGCGATTTCATCACCGCGCCGGAAGTCTCGCAGATGTTCGGCGAACTCATTGGCCTCTGGTGCGTCGATACCTGGCAGCGGATCGGCGCCCCCGCCCATTTCCATCTGGTCGAGATGGGTCCGGGCCGCGGCACGCTGATGGCCGATGCGCTGCGCGCGGCGCGCGTGTCGCCCGCCTTTCTCGCCGCCAAGAAACTGCACCTCGTCGAGATCAATGACGCCTTGCGCAAGCAGCAGGCAAAGAGGCTCGGCGAGCATGGCCCGCATTGGCATGAACGGCTCGAGACGATCCCTGACGGCCCGATGATCCTGATCGCCAACGAGCTGTTCGATGCACTGCCCATTCATCAGCTGCAGATGACGGAAGCCGGGTGGCGCGAGCGCGTCGTCGCCCTGCAGGATGATCGGCTGATCTTCGGCCTGGCGACGCCGAGCCCCGCCCTCGCCCTTCTGCGGCCGGCACATCAGGCGGCGGCACCGGGCGCGATCGCGGAAATCTGCCCGGCGGGCCTTGCGCTCATGGACGCCATCGCGCACCGCGTCGCGGCGGCCAATGGTGCCGCCCTCATCATCGATTACGGCCCGGCCGAAAGCGGGCTTGGCGATTCCTTCCAGGCGCTGAAGCGCCATCGCTACCACCTGCCGCTGGAGGAGCTTGGCACGGCGGACCTTACCGCCCATGTGGATTTCGGCGCCCTCAAGGCATGCGCCTTGGAAGCCGGCGCGCAGATCTTCGGACCGGCGGCGCAGGGCGATTTCCTGCGCTCCCTCGGCATTGAACTCCGGGCCGACATGCTGGCGCGCAAATCCGACCCAGCGACCGCCGAAATCCTGCACCGCCAGGTGCAGCGCTTGATTGCGCCGGAACAAATGGGCAGGCTGTTCAAGGCGATCGGCCTTGCCGGGCCGCAGCTCGAGACGGAAAGATTGGGAGGATTGGCCGGACTATGATCGTGACCGTCGACGAACTCGACCGCCTTCCCGGCATCCGACACGGCTTCCTGACCCGCCGGGGTGGTGTGAGCGACGGCATCTATGATTCGCTCAATTGCGGGCTGGGCACCACGGATGAACGCCAACGCGTCATGGAAAACAGGGCACGCGCCGTCAAGGCGGCGGGCCTTACCGGCGAACCGCTCAACACCGCCTATCAGGTACATTCGGCAAAAGTCCTCTTGGTCGAGCGGCCGCTCGATCAGTCGAACCGGCCTGAGGTCGACGGCCTCGTCACAAAGACCCGAGGCATCAATCTCGGCGTTCTCACCGCCGATTGCGGTCCCGTGCTCTTCGCCGACCCGGAAGCCGGCATTGTCGGCGCCGCGCATGCCGGCTGGAAAGGGGCGCTGGGCGGCGTCTTGCAGGAAACGGTGCGCGTGATGGAGCAACAGGGCGCGCGGCGCGAGAACATCATCGCCGCCATCGGTCCCTGCATCGGGCAGGATTCGTATGAAGTCGGCACCGATTTTCCGACGCCCTTCATCGAGCAGGATCCGGCCAATGCGCGCTTCTTTGCGGCCAACGCCTGCCGCAAGTTCCAGTTCGACCTCGCCGGCTACTGCGCGAGCCGGCTTGCGCAGCTGGGGCTCGGTGCCGTTCTCGTCACCGGGCATGACACCTGCGCGCTCGAGGATGATTTCTTCAGCTATCGCCGCAAGACCAAGCGCGGCGAACCGGATTACGGCAGACAGGTTTCGGTGATCGGACTCGTGTGAGGAAGCAAGAGGGGGGAGAGCGGCATGTCTGGTGCGCATGAAGAATGGAAGCCCGGGCGTCGGATCATCCACACCAGGACCAAGCCCTTCGCCCCTTACGACATGGAGGGACCCGTGCAGCCGGACATGTCGGTGATCGAGCTCTCCTATGACCGCGACAACCGCCAGGGCGCCTATCTCATCCGCATGGAACCGGGTGCCGAGACCATCAAGCACGAACACCCTTTCCGCGAGGAATTCATCATCCTCGAAGGCGAACTCATCGAAAGCGACGGCGCCGTGCTGAAGCCGGGCGATTTCGTCATGTATGAGCCCGGCACCGTGCATAACAGCCGCACGGAGAAAGGCTGCCTGCTGCTGGGGATCGACTGGAAGCGGCAGGAGTGATCGATTTCATCGTCATCCCCCGCGCAGGCGGGGGATCCACGCGTTTGTCGGCGCCATGAAGGAAGG
>CAZUAL010000017.1:0-25398 GCA_964618305.1 uncultured Dongia sp.
GGTCGACTTGCCGCAGCCGGACGGGCCGATCAGCGCCGTCACCATGCGCTCAGGCACATCGAGATCGACATCGAACAGAGCCTGCTTCTGGCCGTAATGCACCGTCACCTTGTGGCCGTGCATTTTAACAGTGGGGGAAGTGATCGTATCCATGGGCTCCTACCAGCGCCGCTCGAACCGGCGGCGAACGAAAATGGCAATGGCGTTCATTGAGATGAGGAAGGCCAGCAGCACCATGATGCCGGCGCTGGTCTTCTCGACGAAGGCGCGCTCTGGGCTGTCAGCCCAGAGATAGATCTGCACCGGCAGCACGGTCGCCGGATCGGTCGGCGCATGCGGCACGTCGACGATGAAGGCGACCATGCCGATCATCAGGAGCGGCGCCGATTCGCCGAGGGCCCGCGCCAGGCCGATGATGGCGCCGGTCATGATGCCGGGCGTTGCCAGCGGCAGCACATGATGCGTCACGACCTGCAGCGATGAGGCGCCGACACCATAGGCCGCCTCTCGGATCGAGGGCGGCACTGCCTTCAGCGCGGCACGGGTGGCGATGATGATGGTGGGCAGGGTCATGAGGGCCAGCACCATGCCGCCAACGAGAGGCGCCGAGCGCGGCAGTCCGAAGACGCCGAGCAGGACGGCAAGACCCAGCAGACCGAAGACGATCGACGGCACCGCGGCCAGATTGTTGATGTTGACCTCGATGATTTCGGTGAGGCGGTTTTTCGGCGCGAATTCCTCGAGATAGATCGCGCTCATGACGCCGAGCGGCAGGGCCAGAATGACCGTCACCAGCATGGTGAAGATCGAGCCCATCAAGGCGCCGAGGATGCCGGCCTGCTCCGGCTCGCGCGAATCACCGGCGGAAAGGAAGGTGCTGTTGAAGGCGCTGCGGACCGCACCCTTTTCCTTCAGCGCGTCGAACCAGCCGATCTGGCTGTCCGGCACGACGCGCTCGGCTTCCGGCACATCGCGGCTGATGAAGCCCTTGGACAGCATGTCGATATCGTCGGATGCCGGTACCCAGAAACGCTGCGTGCTGCCGAGGATGGCGGGGTCGGCCATAACAGCCGAGCGGATAGCATCGCCCGCACCGTTGCTGACGAGGCCGTAGAGCAGTTTGCGGTCGCCGCGGCTGGTCACTTCGGGGAACGCCGCCTTGAGCGTGTCCTTGACGAGGCCCTGATAATCGGCCGCCGCGAGCGTCTCGGCATCATTCTTGCCGTCGGGCGTGATGATCGCCGGATCAAGCACGACATCGAGGGCGATTTCCGTGCGGTAGAAGGCGCTGTAGCCGCGGCTGCAGACCGAGACGAGCAGCACGCCCAGCATGGCGATGGCAAGGCCGACGGCCAGCATACCGTAGAGGCGGAAGCGGCGTTCGGCGGCGTAGCGGCGGCGGATGCGCGCTTCGCTGAGATCGGGCCGGCGGATCACCGTTGAGGATGCGTCACTCATATTGCTCTCGATATTTCTTGACGATGCGCAGGGCAACGATGTTGAGGATGAGCGTCACGACGAAGAGGGCGAGGCCGAGCGCAAAGGCGGCCAGCGTCTTCGGGCTGTCGAATTCCTGATCGCCCACCAGTAGCGTCACGATCTGCACCGTGACGGTCGTGACCGCTTCCAGCGGGTTGGCGGTGAGATTGGCGGTGAGACCCGCCGCCATGACGACGATCATGGTTTCGCCGATGGCGCGGCTGACAGCCAGCAGAACGCCGCCCATGATACCGGGAAGCGCTGCCGGCACCACGACCTGACGGATCGTTTCGGACTTCGTGGCACCGAGCGCAAAGGCGCCGTCGCGCATCGCCTGCGGCACCGCGTTCATCACGTCGTCGGACAAGGACGAGATGAAGGGGATGATCATGACGCCCATGACGAGGCCGGCAGCGAGCGCCGATTCCGAGGCAACATCGAGGCCAACGGACATACCGACACCGCGAATGAGCGGGGCCACGGAAAGGGCCGCGAAGAAGCCGTAGACGACCGTCGGAATGCCGGCCAGGATCTCGATCAAGGGCTTGGCCCAGGCGCGCGTCCTCTTACTGGCATAGTCGGAGAGATAGATCGCCGACATGAGCCCGATCGGCACGGCAACGACCATGGCGATCACCGTGATCAGCAGCGTGCCGGCAAAAACCGGGATGGCGCCGAAAGCACCCGACTGGCCGACTTGGTCGGCGCGGATCGCCATCTGTGGCGACCATTGCAGGCCGAAGAGGAATTCAAGCGGCGAGATCTTCGCAAAGAAGCGCATCGCTTCGAAGACCAGGGAGAGGACGATGCCGACCGTGGTCAGGATGGATAGCAGCGAGCAGACGATGAGGAGCGTCATGATGACCCGCTCCACCGCGTTGCGGGCGCGGAAGGTGGCGCTGATGTGCCGCTGGGCCCAGGCAAGACCCACCGCCGCGGCACCCAAGGTCGCCGCCGCGATTGCCGCCCAGATGACATCATGGCCGGTCCGCTCGTCGCCCGGCATGTAATGGGCTGCGACGGCACCGAGGACCAGTGCCAGCGCGCCGGGCAGGAAGGCACCAAGACCAACATAGATACCATGATAGCCCGGCAGGGAATGGAGCTGCCGTGTTGCCCCGCGGACGCTGGCGAAGGCGCGGCGCCGGCCAAGCTGGAAGCCGACGGAGCTCAGCAGCAGCAGGACGCCGCCGGAAACCCAGGGGAGCACGGCGGCACCCGCCCCAAGATCGATCCCCGCACCCAGGGAACTCGCGATCGGCAGCGCGGCGAGGACGGCGGCGGACACTCCCGCATGTTCGGCAGCAGGCATTGGCACAAGACCTTTGTCGCTGAGATAACCCTGCGGGCCGGAGGCGCGCTCGCTCATGAATTCGGCAATGAATTCGGCAAGGCCCGGCACCACGGCGCGATGCTGCTTCTTCACATAGAGGTAGAGCTTGCGCGCCACTTCGTAGGAGCCGCTGATGATATTGTCTTCGCTCGGCGCAACGCCGTCCATGGCGCTCGCCTGCAGCAGGTCGAGATTGTCGGCAAGGAAGGAATAGCCGAGGATACCGAAGGCGTCCGGATTGGCCGCGAGCTTCTGGACGATGAGGTTGTCATTCTCGCCGGCATCGATATAAGCGCCGTCCTCGCGGATCGTCTGGCACTTGGCCTTCTGCGCCTTTTCGTCACTGATCGCCTGGATTTCGGGGAAGGTCTTGCAGGCCTTCTCCATCACCAGCTCAAGGAACGCGTCGCGCGTGCCGGAGGTGGGCGGCGGACCCAGGACTTCGATCTTCGCAGCCGGCAAGGCGGGGTCGATTTCCGACCAGAGCTTATAGGGATTAGCGATCAGCACGCCGTTCACCGGCACGTCCTTGGCAAGCGCCAGGTAGAGATTGCGCACCGAGAGGGGGCGCGCGGGGGCACTTTTCGCGGAAGCAAGCACGATTCCGTCATAGCCGATCTCGACCTCGACGATGTCGGTGACACCGTTGGTCTTGCAGGCGTCGATTTCGCTTTCCTTGATCGGGCGCGAGGCGTTGGCGATATCCGGGAAGTTCTCGCCGATACCGCCTCAAAAGAGCTTCATGCCGCCGCCGGTCCCGGTCGATTCAACCACCGGGGCCTTGAACCCGTCGCTGGCGAAATGCTCGGCCACGGCCGTGGCGAAGGGGTAGACGGTGGAGGAGCCAACGATGTGCAGTTGCTCGCGGGCCTCAGCCTGACCGGCGCCGATACCCGTCGCCAGCCCCAAGACGGATGCCAGGATGGCCCAAAGTCCGAACCGGGCGTATCCCCGGTCGTCACGCGCGCGGAACATGGTCGAAGCTCTTTCCTTTTCTATCGCGGCGTGGAGTACGACACTAATGTTACAGCTTGATGAACCTCGAAAATAGGCGCCTGAACAATGAGTTAGAGGAGGCCAGCGAGCCGAGCCTCTTGACGCCGGGGGGCGGAATCGGCAGGTTCGGACCAGCCTCACCCGACCCGGAAAGACCCGCCATGGCCTACGACAACAACAATATCTTCGCCCGCATCCTCAGGGGCGAGATCCCGTGCGACAAGGTCTACGAGGATGAACATGTCCTGGCCTTCCGCGATATCCGCCCCCACGCCAAGGTCCATGTGCTGCTGATTCCGAAGGGAGCCTATGTCTCGCTGGAGGATTTCTCGGCCCGGGCCTCGGACGCGGAGATTGTGGCCTTCCACCGCGCCATTCCCAGGATCACCGCGCAGATCGGTGTCGCCGTCACCGGCTATCGCGCCATTGCCAACAGCGGCGCCGACAGCCACCAGGAGGTCCCGCACTACCACCTGCACCTGCTGGGTGGCCAGCGCCTCGGCCCGCTCCTCAGCCTGCCGCACTGATCCGGCCTGAGCTGTGAGCGGGACTCACAGCTGATACCGCAATTCGTCGATTGCAGGTCTCCGTCTGAAGCGCCAAGAACAGCTGAGCGATGTTCGTGTGGAGCCAGTGATGCTGACGCTTTTCGACAGTGCGATTTCCGGGAACGCCTACAAGGTGCGGCTCCTGTTGAGCCAGCTTGGCCTGCCCTTCAAGCGTATCGAGATGAACGTCGATGACGGCTCAACGCGCAGACCGGAATTCTTGAAAGTCAACCGCAACGGCAAGGTGCCGGCCGTCGTCCTGGAGGATGGCACGCCGCTCGCGGAATCCGATGCCATTCTCTACTACTTCGCCGAAGGAACCCCCTTTTGGCCGGATGACAGGCTGGAGCGGGCGCGCGTCCTGCAATGGATGTTCTTCGAGCAATACAGCCATGAGCCCACCATTGCCGTAGTCAGGCATTGGGTGGCGCATCTTGGCAAGACACCGGAAAAGGAGCCGGCCCTTCCGGCGAAGATCGCCGGCGGCTACCGCGCGCTCGACGTGATGGAAGAGCATCTGAAGGCCAACAGCTACTTTGTCGGCGGGCGCTATACGATCGCCGACATAGCGCTCTACGCCTACACTCATGTAGCGCACGAAGGCGGCTTCGACCTTGCCCGCTATCCCGCCATCAACGCCTGGCTTGCGCGCGTGGCGGCCGCACCAGGGCACATCCGCATCACGGACTGAACGGTGGCATCACTCGGCGATTTCGTAATCGACCTTGATGCTGACACCCTGGGCGAAGACGATGCATTTGACGCCGGCTTGCTCGCACAAACCTATTGCGTCCTTGGTGTAGCTGCCGGGCCGGCAATGATCTCCCGGGCAAAAGGAATAGGCCGATCCGGTGCCGGTTTCAGTAACGACGAAGACGCCACCGCCGCGGCCGAGCTTGCGCTTGTATTCATTGAATGAGTCCCAGACGTCCTGAGTGATGCGCAGCTTTTCATCGGAAGCGAGATGCACGCGTCCTTCCTGCGGCTGGCAGGCGGCGAGCCCGGCAAAGAGGAAAAAGACGGCCATCTGGAGCGCTGCCTTGCCGGCGTGTGAAAGCTTTGCCATTGCTCACTCCGCCACATCGTAAGGCACGATGATCTCGTCATCCTTGGCGAAGACCACGCACTTATAGCCTTCGGACGCGCAATCCTTCATCGCCTCGGCCGAATAATTGATGCTGTAATAGCAGCCCTGCGCCGTGCGGCAATAAGTGTAGGTGGCAAAGAAGCCGTCTTCGGAAACGACAAAGGCGCCGCGCTTCCCGCCGCTGATCGTCTGCAGGTATTCCTGGTAATAGTCCCAGGTTCCCTTGGAGACGATGATTTTTTCGTCCGATTGCAGGTTGATGCGCCCTTCCTGCGGTTGGCAGGCCGAGACCAGAAACATGCAAAAGACAGCGGAGGCAAAGGCCGAAGCGGCACGGAGAAGACGGGGCAAGAAAGCAACTCTCACTAGATGAAACGGGCGAATATTCTCACATGCCGTTCATCTGTCCAAGAATTTTTTCCCCGCCCTGCTCACCGATAAGGATCCGCCGCATCGCGTAGGCCGTCGCCCAGGAAGTTGAAGGCGAGGACCACGATAATGACCGGCACAATGGGCAGCATCAGCCAAGGATAGAGCGCCACCACGTTGATGTTCTGCGCATCGTTGAGGAGCACGCCCCAGGAGACGATCGGCGCACGTATGCCGAGCCCCAGGAAGGAGAGCGACGTCTCGCCCAGAATCATGCCCGGGATCGCCAAGGTGGCGGAGGCGATGAGATGGCTCATGAAGCTCGGCATCAGATGGCGGAAAATGATACGCCCAGGCGAAGCGCCCATGAGCTGCGCCGCGACGCAGAAATCCTCCTCGCGCAAGGACAGGAGCCTCGAGCGCACGGCGCGGGCAAGTCCCGTCCAATCGATGAGGCCGAGAATTATCGTGATGCCGAAATAGACGAGCATGGGCGACCAAGTGACGGGCAGGATCGCCGCCAGCGCCAGCCACAGCGGCAAGTGCGGGATTGAGCGCAGCACTTCGATCGAGCGCTGCAGCAGATCGTCAACCCAGCCGCCGTAATATCCGGCCAGGCCGCCGAATGTCATGCCGAGGATGAAGCTGACGGCGACACCAAAGAGGCCGATCGTGAGCGAGACTCGCATGCCGTAGAGAATGCGCGAAAGCATGTCGCGGCCCAGGCGGTCGGACCCCAGCAGGAACAGCGGCGTCGTCTCATCGGGCGGACAGAAGAGATGCGTGTCCGCCGGGATAAGGCCCCAGAACTTGTAAGGATCGCCGCCACAGAAAAAGCGGATCGGCTTCGGTTCGTCCTTCATCTCCGTGTAAATGCGCTGGAGATTTTCCATGTCGAGTTCGTATTTGAGCGGATAGACGAAGGGCCCGACAAAACTGCCGTCATGGAACCAATGCACTTCCTGCGGCGCGGCGTGGATATAGTCGACATGCCGCGAATGCTGACCGTAAGGCGCCAGGAATTCCACGAACAGGATGGCGGCATACATGATGGCAAGGACAAGGCCCGCCACCATCGCCACCTTGTGCCGGCGGAAGCGCAGCCACATCATGCGCCACTGCGACGCCATGTAGATCCGTTCCATGGCCGGATTGACGGTATCGATCGAATAGGGATCGAAGGCCGCGCGATTGACGAAGTGCGGCATCTTGGAGGCCCCGATCGAGGCGCCCTGCTCACGGCCGCTATTCATATCGGTCGCGCTCATTTTTCCACCCCGGCGCCGAGACGTATCCTGGGATCAAGCAGCGCCAGGAGAATATCGGAAATGAAGATGCCGATCACGGTGAGGAAAGCCATGAACATCAGGAACGAGCCCGCCAGATACATGTCCTGAGACCGCAGAGCGGCCAGCAGCATCGGCCCGGTGATCGGCAGCGACATGACGACGGAGACGATGACCGATCCCGATATGAGCTCCGGCAGCAGCGACCCGATATCGGCGATGAAAGGATTGAGCGAGATGCGCAGCGGATAGCGCAGCAGCAGCTTCATCGGCGGCAGGCCCTTGGCGCGGCCTGTGGTCACATATTGCTTGTTGAGCTCGTCGAGCAGGTTGGCGCGCAGGCGCCGGATCATGCCCGCCGTGCCGGGCAGACCGATCACCAGGACCGGCACCCACATATGCTCCAGCACGCTCCACACTTTCGACATGGACCAGGGCTGACCGACATATTCCGGATCCATCATGCCGCCGATCGACGTGCCGAACCAGATGTTCGAGAAATAGAGCAGCACCAGCGCGATGAGGAAACTGGGCGTGGCGAGCCCGATATAGCCGAGGAAGGTGAACAGGTAGTCGAAGAAGGAATATTGATGCGTCGCTGAATAGACGGCGATCGGGAATGAGACGATCCAGACGAACAGGATCGAGGCAAGCGAGACGATGACGGTGAGCATCAGCCGGTCGCCAACCACCTCCGAAACGGGGAGGTTATGCTCGAACGAATAGCCGAGATCGCCGAATAAGAGGCCGCCGCTTTGATGATGCAGGCCTTCCCAGCGCCCGAACATCCAGTGCAGGTACTGCACATGCATCGGCTCGTCGAGACCATAGGTCTTCTTGAGGAAGTCCATCTTGTCCTGATCGACATTCTCGCCGCGGGCCTGCAATTCGGCCATCATGGTTTCAAGGAAGTCGCCGGGTGGCGCCTGGATGATGGTGAACACCAGCATGCTGATGACCAGCAGGGTCGGGACCATGACCAGCAGGCGCTGAAGGATGTAGCGAAGCATGAAGGGCGGTTCCTATTGCAGCCGGCTTTCCACCGGGCTGAGTTCCTTGGGCGTTTCCTGCCAGAATGTATCAGGTCGATAGAGGCCGAAATGCCCCCCCGGCTCCCAAGACCAGACCGCCTTGTCGGGCACGTTGTGGAGCCCCTTGGCCACCACCACGGGCTGCGGGATGTTGGCGACGGTGCCGATCGAATAGACCTGATCCGACCAGATCTTGAGGATGTCATCCCAAATCCGGGCGCGTGTCGCGCTATCCTTCGATTCCCGCCATTCGGTGAGCAAGCCGGCGAGTTTCAGCGCTTCGGGCAGATCGATCGCCTCGCCATTCAAGCCGCCGGTTTCGATATACTGGCCCCATTTCGGCCACATCAGCTGCTGCTGCGTCGAGGGTGCGAATTCCTGCGGGCTCATGTCGGCCGTTGCCAGGCCGTTATCGACACCGAAGAACACCGACATGATGCTGTCGCCGGCAAAGATGCGGTCGCGGAAGACTTCACGCTGCGAGGGCTTCACGAACATGTCGACGCCGATCTCGCGCCAATTGTCCTTGATGAGCTCCAGGATATCGCTTTCTTCGGTCGACTCGCCCGCCGTGTCGATGATGATGGTCAGGCGCCGCCCGTCAGGCAACAGACGGAAGCCTTCGTCGTCGCGTTTGACGAGGCCCATTTCGTCGAGCAGCTGGTTGGCGCCGGGCACGTTTTTCGTTGCCCAATCGGTCTGGTATTCCGGCTTGAAGAGCGGGCTCAAGGATTGCAGCGTGTTCGCCCCTTCCTTGCCAAGGCCGTAATAGATCGCCTGGTTGATCTCGTGCCGATCGATGGCGAGCGACAATGCCCGCCGATAGCGGACATCGCGGTTGATGGCGCGCCAGACATCGTCGTTGCAGTTGAGGTTGGGGAAAAGCGCGAAGTTGGAGCCGCGGCTGTCATCCCAAAGATGCAGCGAGAAACGGCCGTTCTTCTCCGCCTGCTTCAGGAACGTGTAATTGTCGAACCGGATATAGCGCGCCTGCAGATCGGATTCGCCGGCGCCGGCCTTGGCGGGGATGAGCTTCCCTTCGGCCACGTCGATGACGATCTGGTCGAGATAGGGAAGCTGCCGCCCCTTGGCATCGACGCGGTAATAATAAGGGTTGCGCACAAAAACCAGCCGGTCCGCCGGCGGTTTGATGCGCAGCACCCAGGGATCCAGCGTCGGCAATTTCGGATTGTCGTTGCGATACTGGTTTCCGCGCCGGTTGAGAAGGGCGGCCCAGGAAGGCTGCCCGCTATCCTTGACGGCCTCTTCAAGCTCCGCCGCATCGGCATATTTGGCGTGGAACTTCTTCAGGTATTTCGACGGCATGTAGATATAGAGCGGGCCTGCCGCCGCGAGCGCCGGCAAGAAGTCCGTATTAGGCTTCGACCAGCTGTAGCGGATGGTCGTGTCGTCGATGATCTCCACCTTCGGCTTTTCGCCATCGACCAGCAGGATGCGCGGCGGTCCGGCAGGCATCAGATCGGCATTGTTGGCAACGTCTTCCCACCAGAAACGGAAATCCTCGGTGGTGAAGGCCTTGCCGTTCGACCATTTATGGCCCTTCCTGAGATGGAAGGTGAATATCCGCCCGTCTTCGACCTCATAGCTTTCCAGAAGGTCCGGTACGATTTTGTAGTTGCGGTCGTAGCCGACCAGGCGCGCATAGGAATAGGCAACAAGGATTCGGCTGTCCTTCGGGCTTGCCATCAGCATGCGGACTTCGCCGCCCTGCTGTCCCGGCTCGTCCATCGTCGCCACGGCGGGATGCTCCGGCAGGCGCTCGGCCACCGGCGGCAACTCGCCCTTGGCCTCGTCATCGGCAAAGTAGGCCGGCCCGGTGAACTGGTTCTCTTCCGCGGCAAGGGAGATACCACCCGGCGCTAAAAGAAAGGCGGCCAGTGCGGTGGCAATCCACCGGCCGGCAATGCGTTGACGAATGATCATGCGGCAATGCTCCGGATCGACAGCGCCGCCCGCACCCAATGGCCGTTGCCGATATCGACCAGGGTCGGCTGGTTGTCGGCATCGACCGTAAACGGTGCCGGCCACAAAGCGGGCACCGAGGTCTTGCCTTCCATGACCTTGTTGAAGTCGAGCGGGCAGTCGAGCGAGGGGTTCGGCACGGCGGCCAGAAGCGCCTTCGTATAGGGATGCACGGGGTTGCGGAACAGTTCGCGCGTCGGCGCCAGCTCTACAACGCGGCCCGCGCACATCACCATGATGCGGTCGGCCACGTAATCGACCACGGCCAGATTGTGCGAAATGAAGATGTAGGTGAGCCCCAGCTTCGCCTTGAGATCCTTGAGCAGATTGAGGATCTGCGCCTGGATGGAAACGTCGAGGGCCGAGACCGGCTCGTCGCAGATGATGAGGTCGGGC
Organism: uncultured Dongia sp.; assembly: GCA_964618305.1. GTDB lineage: Bacteria > Pseudomonadota > Alphaproteobacteria > Dongiales > Dongiaceae > Dongia. The sequence goes on from CAZUAL010000017.1 coordinate 10,509, forward strand.
CGCAGGGCGAGCGCGCGGGCGATGCCGATGCGCTGGCGCTGGCCACCGGAGAAACTGTGCGGGTAGCGCCGGAGATGCCGGATGTCGAGGCCGACCAGGGCCATCAATTCCTTCACCATCTCCGTGCGCGTGGCCGCCGTTCCGACATTGTGGATGATCAGCGGCTCGCTGATGATGTCGTAGACCGTCATGCGCGGATTGAGCGACCCGATCGGGTCCTGGAACACGAACTGGACCCGCTTCCGGTACTCCTCGAGCCCGCCCCCGTTCATGTGGCGGACATCGAGGCTTCGCCCGCGATCGTTGAAACGGATCTCGCCAGCATCGGCTGAGAGCGCCTTCATGATGATCTTGGAAAGGGTCGTCTTGCCGCAGCCCGATTCACCCACAAGGCCCAGGCACTCGCCACGATGCACGTCGAAGCTCACATCGGAGACAGCCGTCACCGAAACCGGCGGCTGCATCGAGAAAAAGCCGCCCTTGCGGATGTTGAAGCCCTTGGAGACGTTCCGCACTGACAGCAAGGGACCAGCTTCGTCAGCGCCTTCCGGCCATGGCTGACGGTCGGCAAAGAGGGGTCCTGCTTCGCTCTTGATTTCGCGGATCGGCACCAGCCGCTCATCGTCCCGCATGCCGAAGCGCGGCACCGCGTTGAGCAGCGCCTTGAGATAGGGGTGCTCGGGCGCCCGGAAGATGTCATCGACCGTGCCGGACTCCATCACCTCGCCCTGATACATGACGACGACTTCATCGGCGATGTTGGCAACGACGCCGAGATCATGCGTGATCATCAGCATCGCCATGCCGAGCTCGTTCTGGAGGTCGGCCATCAGCTTCAGGATCTGCGCCTGGATGGTGACGTCGAGCGCCGTGGTCGGCTCGTCGGCAATGAGCAGGGCCGGCTTGCAAACCAGCGCCATGGCGATCATCGCGCGCTGGCGCAAGCCGCCGGAAAGTTCGAACGGGTAGGTCTTTAGTGCGCGTTCCGGATCGGGGAAGCCCACCGCACGCAGCATCGCGGTGACGCGCTCGCGACCCTCGGCGTCGCTCATCCTGGAATGGAGATGGAGCGCCTCGCAAATCTGGTGGCCCACCGTATGGACGGGCGACAGCGAGGTCATCGGCTCCTGGAAGATGATCGAAATGGACCCGCCGCGGATGGCGCGCATGTCGGCGCCGTCGCGGTCGAGCTTGGCTATGTCGACGATCCCACTCTTGCGGTTCCAGTCGTTGCCGCCGCCGGCCGAGCGGTCGAAGAGGATCTCGCCGCCGCAAATCTTGGCCACCTTGGGCAGAAGCCCCATGATCGCCTGCGCGCAAACCGATTTGCCGGAGCCGGATTCGCCGACCAGCGCCACTGTCTTCCCGTAGGGAACGCGGAAAGAGGCGCCGCGAACGGCCTGGACCGAGCCGCCTTCCAGCGCGAAATCGACTTTGAGGTCCCTGACGGTCAGGAGGTCGGTCATGCCGGCACCTCGATACCCAGAGAGAGGAGATTGTGCGCGGTATAGGCATCGACCAGGACACCGTTTTCCTTGGCGACATGAGCGGCCTTGGTCACCAGGCTCTGGAAATGGGGCAGGTCGGAATCGACGCTGATGCTCCCACCGGCATCCGATTTCAGTTTCAGCGTCATCCAGCCCCCCTTATTACGCCCGAGGACGGATCGTACCGCGTAAAAGCGCAAACTCAACCCTTTGAGGTCTTTCCAGGGGATGAATCGGGACGCCCAGGGGCCAGATCGGATGCCATCTTCACTGACTGTGATGCGTGTCACATGCCGATTGGCGGCGTTCACGGTGACGACCACAAAAAATGCCGCGAGACCGATGAAGAACCAGAACAAGCCAGTGCCTGATTCGTTGGTCGACAAGATCATGACCGAGGCGGCCAGCCCCAGGATACCCAGCAGGTAATCCTTCACCACGGCCGCGAGCGGATACCGGAACTCAAGCATCGAAAACGAACCCCACTCCCACCAAAGCGCCGCCTTATTTTCGCGGCGGCCACAGCGAACGGGGATCGCCGAAGATGTCCAGCTCCCCGCGCCGGGCGAGCCAATCTTGCAGGTTCTCAAGAAATCGCCAAGTGGCGGTATCATGAACAAGGTGATGGGTGAGCAATCCGGTCGGATTTGCCGCGTTAACCAGCCCTTCCCGCCTGGCCGAGAGGTGCGTCACCAGCCGCCCAAGGGTCATTTCCGTTCCGGCGAACCCCCGCCCCCCGCGCCAGTCGATGACATCGACCTGGGTATTCACTTCCGCAATCCCGGAAGACTGGCCCGGCCGGGGCCGGTACGGGATTTCATCGAACCGGCTGAGACCGAGAAAGCCGAGCTTCGGAAGCACCGCCAGCAAGCTGTCGGCAATACGGTTCCAGGGCGGGGTCAGGACCGGCAGGAAGGCCGATCCGAACATGCGCCGCATCATTTCAAAGCCCATCCCGAGCGCAAACGCCGCCTCATCCGCCGGACGGGCGGGCGGGAACTCGCTTTTCTTCTCGCCCGCCCCGGCATGGTTAAGATGCCCGACACCATGCTGCAGCAGCGCCGCCGCCGGCCATTGCTGCAGGTAGCCCGCGAAATCCTCGGTGAGCGGCTGGTTGAGGTGCATAGGGATGATGGCGAGAGCCAGCGGCACCTGGGCGGCACGCTTCAATTCATGAAGTGCCGGCGTTTCCGCCACCGCATCATCGTCCCGCCACCAGAGGGTCGGACGCCGGCCTGCATCGCCCCAAAGGTCCATCTCGCGGGCGAGATCGTCCCAAGTCGCTGTCGGCTGCCCGCTCATGTCAGTGGCCGGCCCGCTTGCGGGCAATCGCCTCAAGGACAATCTCGGCCGAGTGGCGGGCACCGTCGAGGTCGAGGTCAATGGGAAGCGCACCGATCTGCGCCCGCCGCGTCAGCGTTGCCGCCAGCGCGGCGGGATCGAGATTCTCGGCCGGCAACACGTCGAGCGCGTTGCGTTCGGCCAGCAATTCCGCGCGCAGGGCCTGCTCGCTCTCCTGCCCCTCGGAAAAGGGTACGATCACCGCGGGGGTCTTGAGCGCCAGCAATTCCATCACCGTATTGTAGCCACCCTGGCTCAGCGACACATGGCAGCGGGCCATCAAATCGGCAAAATCGCTGCGGAACCGGTCGACGATGATGCCGGGATCAATGGCAGCCGCCTGTTCCAGGTTGCGGAAATCGGCCTCCGGCAGATTGCGCCCGGTGACGTAGCGCCAGGGCCGATCCTTGAGACCGGAAAGGCGCCTCGCCGCCAGGGCCACGGCGAAGAGCGGCCCACCCACGGCACCGCCGCCGGCCGACACGAGCACCTCGCCCTGGGAACGGTCGGCCACCATGGCGCGCGGCGGGCATTCAACCACATAGCCCGTATAGCGCAGCCGGTCGGCGATGGCCGAGGCACGCGGGAAGGTGCGGTCGAAAGGCACCAGACGCGGATCGCCATGAACCAGGACCAGATCGAAATAGCGCCGGATCAGATCCGCCGCTTCCAGCACGCGGTCATCCCGCCCCTTGTCGACCAGGATATCGCGCACGGAGCTTGCGAGCAGAAGGCCGGCATTGTGCGCGGTATAGAGAAGGGGCAGCAATTCGAAACGGAATTGGCGCCGGCCGAACGGATACATTTCGATGATGACGCCATGTGGCCGGAACGCACCCACTTCCTTCAGCAGCAGATCGCGGCGCCGGTCCTTCCAGCTACTGTCGATCGGTGACCCGTTTTCATCCAGCAAGGCGGAGAAGGCCGAATCCGAGGCGACACAGGGCGGCATCTGGCAAAGCCCCGCCGCGCCGAAATCGATATCGGCAACGGCAAGACCACCGGACAGGACGAGCACTTCGGCTTCGCGGGCGAGCGCGCGCGCCAGGGCGGCGGCGCGGCGCAGATGGCCGATGCCCAAGAGATGCTGCACATAGAGTGCAATGCGCGGCCGCTCCGCGCTGTCCCGTTCAGACATGAGAGGCTCCGAAACGGGTGGCGCCCAGCACGATATTAAGCTCCAGCACCGTCGGTCGGCCGTCCCCCTCCAGGGTAAAAAGATGCGCGTTGCCGTCCTTGAGCTTCTGCGGCGGCCTTTCCGTCATGCGCCAGCCCGTTGCCAGGGCATAGAGCGCGCGCTGCACGGCCTTGTGCGTCACGAGAACGGTGTCGCGACCTTCCGCTGCAAGGCGCGCGAGGAGCGGCATCAAGCGTTGCTGCACCTCGCGCGGGCTTTCACCGCCGGGCGCGCGGAAATCGAGGCCTAGGCTTTCACGGCTTTCCGCATCCGAGCCGGGCGCTTCGCGGAGGTCCGCCAGGCGCTGGCCTTCCCAGTCACCGAAGCTCATCTCGCGCAGGGCCGGCTCGATCTCCGCCGGCCGGTCCGGAAAGAGGATCGCCGCCGTTTCGCGCGCCCGGACGAGCGGGCTGGCGACGATCCGCCAATTCCGCCATTCCACCGGCACCGACCAGCTGGCGGCGACAATGCGCCCTTCCGGCCCCAGGCCTATGTCTGTGCGGCCCTGCAGGCGCTTTTCCGCGTTCCATTGCGTCGGCGCATGGCGGATGACGGCGCAGCGCACGCTCACTTGACCACCTTGTCGATTGTCCGGCGCAGGATCGTGGCGGCGGCGCCGATGTCATGGAACTTCCGCACATGCGCGGCGGCGGCCAGGCGGATGGGGCCGAGTTCCCGTTCCAGGGCGAAATCGACATCGGCGGCAAAGGCCGCCGTATCGCCGGGTTCCGACAGCCAGCCGGTTTCGCCATCGGCAACAATCGCGGGAACCCCACCGGAGGCACCCGCGATGACCGGCGTGCCGCAGGCCTGCGCCTCGAGAAGCGCCATGCCGAAGGCTTCGTTGATCGCCGGCCAGACGAAAAGATCGGCGCTGGCATAGATTTCCGGCAATTCGGCCAGCGGCTTCAGCCCCAGCCAGGCGACGCGTTTCTTCACCGGCTGGAAGGCGTGCTCGACCTCGGCCCGCGCCGGCCCGTCGCCGACGATGAGAAGCTGGTAGCCCCGCGTGACATGCCGCAGCGCCTCAGCGAGCGCCTGGTAGGAGGCCAGCTTGTCGCCCTTGCGCATCATCGCCACGGCAAGAAGCCAGGGCATAGCGGGATCAAGGCCGTAATGCTGCGAGAGCTTCAAGCGCCCGAGATGCCGGTCCGGCCCTTCCCGGCCGCTTCCCAGGAAAGCCTTGATATCCAGGAAGGGCGGCAGGTCGACGAGCCTTGCCCCCGGCACGATGGCGCCCAGGCACTCCTTGTCGGTCGGATTGAGGCAGAGCACGGCATCGGCGCGGGTGATCGCCGCTTCAGCAGCGGCATGGGAGAAGGCAAAGGGGCCAGTCGCGCGCTTCGGCGCATGGCTTGCCTCGGCGCAGACATAGGGGATGCCGAGCGCGTCGGCGACCATCGGCCCCACCCAATCGACGGCCTTGTAATAGAGATGATAGGTGAACCAGACCTTGGGCCGCTCCATTTTGGGGAGCGCCTTGTATTTGGCGATGAGGCGCCGCGCGATGGCGTGGCCCTTGGCGGCCATGCGCTTCTGCTCGGCCTCGCTGTCACCCGAGAGGCGAGCGCGGAATCGGCTGGCGATGAAGGGCTTCAATCCGGCCTGCCGCATGGCGGCGAGGAGCAGCCGCCCCACCGTGCGGTCGCCGGAAGGGTCTGGATGATCGGGTGCCTTCAAAGGTGCATAGAACGCAATTTTCATGCGCCGGATGGTGCCGGGCGCCGCCGAGATGGTCCAGGGAAAATTTCGGACTTCTTGCACCTTGCCGTGGCACTGCGCATTCTGCTCGGATGCTGCCCTACCCTCGCTTCGACCGCGCACATCTCCTCGGCAACGTCCATTTCGATCCGCGCTGGCCGCCGATCGGCCCCCATGAAGGCCGCGCGGCGTGGCTGATGAAGCTGGGCTGGAAGCCGGCCGCCTATTTCTGCGATGGCGAGGATTTCGACCTCTGCGAAGATGAAATCGCGTTGAGTGCATTGGTCGACGCGGGGCTCGCCGAAAGGCATGAAGCCCGACGTTGCAGCCTTGCGCCCTTGCGCTTCTGCTTCAGCTTCCGAGAAGCGATCTATGTTCTGCCGGGCCGGGACGATTTGGTCGCCGCGCTACGGAGATGCGCTCTGGAATGGACGCTACGAGTGCCAGACCCGGGTTATCGGCGTGAGCATATCTTTGCCGGCATCCTCGGTTACGGACCGAGCGATATTGGCACCTTTATCTGGCGCGCCTACGGCTAGCCATTTGCTTCAAACCGCCGCTCGAGATCCGCGATCCCGGCTTCCATGGCGAAATGCGCGTGGAGGCGGGTGAAGCCTGCATCGGCGAGGCTTTGGCGGCAGGCTGGGTCTTCGATGAGCGAATGAATGGCGCCGCTGAGGGCCGCCGCATCTTCCGGCGGCACAAGGAGGCCGGTCTCGCCGTCGCGGATGAGTTCGGGGATGCCGGAGATGTTGGTGGCGATGCAAGCCAAGCGCTGGCTCTGCGCTTCCATCAGCACGTTGGGGAGGCCGTCGCGGTCGCCATCGGCGGCGATCTGGGCGGCAAGCACGAAGATGTCGGCGGCGCGGTAGGCGGCAAGCACGCGCTCCTGGGGGAGCGCGCCCAGCCAGTCGATGCGCTGGGCGATCCCGAGCTTTTCCGCCTGCGCTTTCAAGGCGCCGTCGAGCGGCCCGCCGCCGATATGGGTGAGGCGCCAGTCGCTTTCCTTGGGCAGCTGCGCCAGTGCCTCGAGCAAGGTCGGATAGCCCTTCTTCTCGACCAGCCGGCCGACCGAGAGGATGTCGACTGGACCGTCCTTCCGGGCGCGTGCGGGCGGTTCCGGGAAGCGGCGGAAATCGAGCCCATGATAGACCAGCGCCACTTTTCTCGGATCCGCGGCGAGCCCTTGGAGATGAGCGTGACCCGAGGCGGTGCAGGTGACCAGCCAGTCGAGGCTGGCGAGCTTTTCCTTCTTGTCCCATTCCGGCGAGGTCCAGATGTCCTTGGCATGGGCCGAACAAGACCAGGGTGTGCCGGCGATGAGATGGGCGTAATAGGCGACCGAGGCCGGCGTGTGCAGGAAATGGGCGTGGAGGCGGATCGTCTCCGCCGGCATTTCGGCAACCAGCACGCAGGCCTGGCCGAAACGGCGCCCGCGATTGGGTGTCGGATCACGCAGGAGATCCTTGAGCCATTGCCAAAGCGCGCGGCCGAAACCGGGCCGTTTCATAGCACGAATGACCCCGCGCCAGACCCGCCCCGGTTCCTGATAAAGATATTCCGGCAGATACGTGACCTTGGCCTTGATCTCGTCATGCACCGGATGCCGGTACTTGTCGGTCGGGAAACGCAGGCTCCAGATCTCGATCGGCAGCCCGCGATCCTCCAGCGCCTTGATTTCCTGCGCGATGAAGGTTTCGGAAAGGCGCGGATAGCCCTTCAGCAGGAAGAGTATTTTGCCGGTCACGATTTGGGTCGGCGGCTAGCGCTTGCGTTGCGCAAGACGCAGCGAGGCCGGACGGCGCCCGCGCTCAAGAGCCTGCTGGGCCAAGCGGTTGACGTTGTTGAGACCATCAAGGAGGCCCGGCACGACGACTTCCGAAGGCAGCGATTGCTGCGGCAATTGCCGCAGGGCCGTCGCCATCTTCTTCCAGTCGCGCACACCGTCATCTTCCAGCATCGCGGCAAGGCCCAGTTCTTCGGCCTTGGCGGCACGGATGTATTGCTCCATGCGCGGCCGGGTCCGCGGCACGATGAGGGCTCGCTTATCGAAGGAGACGATCTCGCAGAACGTGTTGTAACCGCCCATGGCGACGACGCCGATGGCGCGCGACATAACATGTTCCATCTGCGCGTCGAAGGTGATGGCTTCGACCTTGTCGAGCTTCGCCGCCCGGGCGAGGAATTCCGCCTGCCGGTCGGAATGCATGAAGGGGCCAAGCACCAGGAGTGCCGGATAGGGCAAGCGCTTGTCGTTTTCGTAGGCGCGCAGGACCCAATCGACCACATCCTCGCCATCGCCACCGCCGCCGGTGGTGACCAGCAGATAGGGCGCCTCGATCTTCTGCAGCGGAATGGGCGTGCGGGGCCCCTGCGGCAGGGAACGATGCAGATAGCCGGTATAGACCATCTTGCGCTGCACGGATTTGGGGAGGTCGATGCCTTCCAGCGGATTGCAGATCTGCGGCAGGCCATAGATCCAGATGGCGTCATAGAGGTCGCGCAGCGCCGGCAGCACGTTCTTGCGGCGCCATTCCGGCACCAGGGCCGCCGGCTCGTCCATGATATCCCGCAGGCCCAGAACCAGATGCGTGCCGCGTTCCTTGAGCATTTCCAGCGTCTCGAGCACCTCGCCGCGCAGGCCCAAGGGTTCCTTGTCGACGATGAAGATGTCGGGATCGAAGATTTCCGCCGTGTGCTTGATGATGGAGGCGCGCAGAGCCAGCGTCTCCTCCGTGTCGATGAGGAGCGAGAGCGAGGTATAGTCGCCGGAGCGCAGCTTGATGACGCCCGGAATGCGCACGAAATCGACCCGGGCGCGGAAATTGAAGCTGCCGATGATGGGCGAGCCGGTCAAAATGATGACCGACATGTCCTTGTTCTGTTCGACCAGCCAATGGGCGATGGTCTGGCAGCGGCGCAAATGGCCGAGGCCGAACGTGTCATGCGAATAAATGAGGACGCGGGCGCCCCTGCTCATGGCATTTTCCATCTGCATGCGCCCCGTCCCCCTCGAACGCTGCCAAGCCAAATGGCCGCCCCCAAACGCGAATGCAGGCGCAGTATGGCACAGGAGAAAGTTGGCTCGAAAGCCAAACTTTGGTGACTGTGCGCTAATGTCCACAATACCCAAGGCATTGACAGAAAGGGATGATTCGGTTCCATTCAGGCGGGGTGGGATGGGCTAAGTCTTTTTTTGGGGATGATCCGCGGCCATGGAGCCAAACCTTTTCAAATATATCTGGCGCCATTCCAAACGCGACCAGCGGATCATTCTGGTGATCGTCATCATCAGTCTGTTGGTCTACTTCGTCTCCCTAGACCTTCCCAAGCGGATTATCAACGACGCCATTCAAGGAAACGCCTTCAAGAACGCGTCGACGGCGACTTTCCTGAAAATCGATCTGCCGCTGCCGGATTTCCTCGGCGGCCCGGTCAATCTGTTCGGCGGCTTCTCGCTGGAACAGGTGCCCTATCTTTTCACGCTCTGCTTCAGCTACCTCTTCTTCGTCGTGCTCAACGGCTGGATGAAGCAGCTGGTGAATACCGAGAAGGGGCGCCTTGGCGAACGCATGCTGCGGCGCCTGCGCTTCGAGCTTTTCGACCGGGTCCTGCAGTTTCCGCTGCTGCACTTCCGCAAGGTGAAGCAGGCCGAGATTGCCACCATGATCAAGGACGAGGTAGAGCCTCTCGGCGGCTTCATCGGCGACGCGTTCATCACGCCCGCCTATCTCGGTGGCATGGCCGCAACGGCGCTCTTTTTTGTCTTCATCCAGAATCTCTATATGGGGCTGATCACCATCTTCATGCTGGCGATCCAGTTCGTCCTCATCCCGCGCCTCCGCGTGAAGATCCTGCAGCTCGGCAAGCAGCGGCAGATCACGGCGCGCCAGCTTGCCGGCCGCATCGCCGAGAATGTCGACGGCGCCATCGAGATCCACACCAACGACACCTCGAACTTCGAACGCGCCGACATAGCCCAGCGCCTCGGCAAGATCTTCCAGATCCGCTTCGATCTTTACAAGCGCAAGTTCCTGGTCAAGTACATCAACAACATGCTCGCGCAGACGACACCGTTCCTCTATTTCGTGATCGGTGGCTATTTCGCGCTCAAGGGCCAGTTCGATGTCGGCACGCTCTTCGCCGCGATCAACGCCTATAAGGACCTGCCCTCTCCGATCAAGGAACTGATCGACTGGGACCAGCAGCGCCAGGACGTGCAGATCAAGTACGACCAGGTGATCGAGCAATTCACGCCGCCCGGCATGATGGAGCCGCGCCTGCAGGCAATCGACGGCGAGAACGAGATCGCACCCGCCAGCCTGACGCTGGAGCGTGTCACCTTACAGGACGAAAGCGGCGCGGTGCTGGTCGAAAGCGCGTCGTTCGAAGTGGCGCATGGTGAACATGTTGCCTTTATCGGCCCCAACAATGGCGGCAAGGAAGCACTCGCCATCCTCATCGCCCGCCTGGTGCGCCCGAACTCCGGCAACATCCGCTATGGCGGCCGTGATCTGCTTGAACTTCCGGAAGCTGTCACGGGACGCCGCTTCGCCTATCTTGGCGACGAAACCTATCTGCTGCCCCTGTCGCTTGAGGATAATCTGCTCTACAGCCTCAAGCATCGCCCGATGCGCGAAAAGCAGTATGAGGGCGCGGAGCTCGCCCGCCACGAAAAGCGCCTCAATGAGACGCGGCGCGCCGGCAACCCGACATTCGACATCAATGCCGATTGGATTGACTACGAAGGTGCTGGCGTTGCCGACCGGGCCGCTCTTGAAGAGCGCGTCCGTGCCCTGCTCGTCACCGTGGAATTCGAAGAGGATGTCTATCAGTTCGGCCTGCGCGGCCGCATCGATCCCAAGAGCCATGTCGGGCTGGCTGAGCAGTTCCTGAAGGCCCGTGCCGCGGCGCGGGCGCGCTTGGCCGAGCCGAATCTTGCGGAACTGGTCGAGCCGTTCGATCCCGCGCGCTACAATCGTAATATGACGGTTGCCGAGAATATTCTGTTCGGCACCGCGCTCGACGGGCAGTTCGCCGCGGAGGCGCTGGCGACCGACCGGCATTTCAGCAGCGTTCTAGAGAGGGCCGGCGTTACCGACGACCTTATCGCGCTTGGCCAACAGATCGCCGGCACCATGGTCGAGCTCTTTGCCGACCTGCCCGCCGGACATCCGTTCTTCGAGCAGTTCAGCTTCATCTCGGCCGAGGATCTGCCGCTCTTCCAGCAATTGGTGACTCGCCTGCAGCGCGTCGGCCTGGACGGTGCGAGCCCCGAGGAAAAAAGGCGCCTCGTCGCGCTCACCTTCCCTTATATCGAGGCGCGCCACCGCTTGGGCCTCATCGACGACGCGCTGGAAGCCAAGCTCCTCAAGGCGCGCGCGCTCTTCCGGGAGACACTGCCCAAGAGTTTCGACGGCGCCATCGAGTTTTACGATCCGGACCGCTACAACGCGGCCGCCACCGTGCAGGACAACATTCTGTTCGGCCGCCTGGTCTACGGACAAGCCCAGGCCGGGCAGAAGGTCGGCGGCGTTCTTTCGGAAGTCATCGACGGCCTCGGCCTGCGTCCGCAGGTCATCGCGGTCGGCCTCACCTTCAATGTGGGCGCTGCCGGCAAGAAGCTGTCGTTCGCGCAACGGCAGAAGGCGGGTCTTATCCGCGCCCTCCTCAAACGGCCGCAACTCGTCATTCTCAACAACACCATTTCCGCTTTCGACGAAGCAAGTCAGCGCCGACTCCTTGGTGCCTTGCGCAAGGACCTTGATGGGGCGGCGCTCATCTTCGTCACGCACACGGCGGCGCTGGCGCGTGGACTCGACCGCGTCCTCGTGCTGCAAGGCGGGCGGATCGTGGAGATGGGCAAGCCAGCCGAACTGGAACGGCCCGGATCGAAGTTCCAGGCCATGCTGGCAACGCCGGAAAGTTGACGGATCATGCTTAACTGGTTGCCGGGCGTGACCGGAGACGGTTACCCTCAAAGTCGGGAAACGGTCGGCAAACCGCATCAAACGGGATGGATGCGATGAGTATTCAGGAAGATGTCGAAGCGCTAAAGCGGATTCCGCTTTTTGCCAAGGTGGAGCCCGCCAAGCTGAAGCTCATGGCCTTTGCCAGCGAGCGGGCGCAATACCAGCCGGGTGACCAGCTGTTCCATCAGGGCGATACGGCCGATGCCGCCTATATCATTCTCTCCGGCGGCGCCGACATCCTGGTCGAAACGGCAAGCGGCCCGCTGAAGGTCGCCGACGTTGGACCCGGTGCTTTCGTGGGCGAGATCGGCATCCTCATCGACGTACCGCGCACGGCCACCATCCGTGCCACCGAAAAGATGGTAGTTCTCAAGATCACCAAGGAACTCTTCTTCCGCATGGTGACGGATTTCCCCTCGATCGGCATTGAGGTGATGCGCGTTCTTGCCCAGCGCATCGAGCACATGAACACGCAACTCCGGGAAGCGGTAGCCGCCCGCAAATGACCTTCGGCAGCGGAAATTCATCCACCCGGCACGCTGGGCAATCTCGCGCTTCTCCAGGTGCCGCATGAGCCGGCTCGACAGCTTCATCCGCCGGCTGGAAGCACAGCGCGCCTGCCTGGGTGCCGCGGCGACGGCGACAGCGGGTATGGCCGGCATCGTCCTCGAACTCGGCCTTGGCAATGGCCGAACCTATGATCACCTGCGGACGATTTGTCCCGAGCGGGACATCTTCGTTTTCGACCGCCAGATAACCGTTCACCCGGATTGTCTGCCGCCACCGGAACAGGTCTTTCTCGGAGATCTTGCTGCCACGCTGCCGCAAGCCAAGACACGCCTGGGCGAAGGCTCCGCCGCCTTGGTGCATGCCGATCTGGGAAGCGGTGATGCCCGAGCGAGCCAGGATCTCGCCCAATGCATCGCCCCCGATATCGCGCAACTGATGGCGCCTGGCGCTATTATCGTGAGCGACCAACCCATCCTTCTGCCGGCACTCTCCGCATTGCCACTTCCGGAGGGGGTGCCAGAGGGGCGCTATTTCATGGCGGCAAAAAGGGTATGATCATCGACCCTGCAGCCGCATTTTTGCCACGAATCCTCACCACCATGCGGCCAACCTTTGTCGGATCGGGATCCTGAATGCGCTACCGTTCACTTCTGCTGTCGGCTTTTGCCTTCCTCCTGCTGCTTGTTCAGCCGACATTCGCCAAGGTTCTCGATGACCGGGTCAGTATGGTCCGCGAGCCCGGCACACCTATGGGTGCCGTCGGCATGGTGCTGCATCTCGGTGCCCAGGGTGCGGCGCTCGGCACGGGATTCCTCGTTTCTCCTTGCCATGTCCTGACGGCAGCGCATGTGATCGCGGAGCCCGAGGGAATCAGCGCCGACCAAGTCGTGCTCTTCTTCGTCGGCAATGGCGAATTGGGGCCTGAATACAAGGAGGCACATTCATTCGCCGCCCTCAGTCCTGCGCGGCCCGTGGTCTGGGGCGAATCGCGCGATTTCGACAGCGGCTCGACGGCCGATCGCCGTGCCGCCTGGCTCAAGGCCGGCTGGGACGATTGGGCGCTTCTCAAACTCGACCAATGCCTTGGCGACGAGGGCTATGGCTACTTCAAGCTGCAGCCTGTCAGCACGGAAGAGATGACCGTCAATGGCGGCGCCATCGCCATCACATCCGCCGGCCTGCCCGCCGATCATGACAACGACCGGATCACGATGGATCCCGCCTGCACGCTTCTCGGCCAGATCGACAGCACGGGCTGGCAGCATGATTGCACGACATTGCCGGGGAATTCGGGCGGGCCCCTTATCGCCGCCAAGCCGGAACCGGGCGAGGATTGGCCGCGTGTCCTTGCCATCACCGTCATCGGCAAGAACGAGCATTGGGATGAAATGAAGCCGGAGATCATCGATCCGGCTTCGCCCGACTATCTCAATCTGTTGCCGACAGCCGTGCCGGTTTCGGCATTCCTGGCACAGATCGCGCCCTATCTTCCCAAAGATCCGAAGATCGACGCCTATCTTGCTGCGCATCCGACAGGGGACCGCGGCTATGACATCGATCAACCCAAGCCGGCCATCGCTGATCTCACCAAAGCGCTGCAGAAGAAACCGCATTCTCCCATGCTGCTGACGCGGCGTGGGCTGTGGCAGGAAACCGACAAGAACGAGGCGGCGGCATTGGTCGATTATTCGGCGGCCTTGCGCGCCGAGCCTAGTTTTGCACCAGCCCTCTATGCCCGAGCCTTGCTGCGCGGCTACCGCAACGACAAGCTCCAGGGCGACAGCCGCGCGGCCCAGGCCGATCTCGACCTCCTCATTCGCCGCTTCCCGGACAATGCGCGCCTGCGCATATCGAGAGGGTCGCTGCTCTACGGCAATTACGATTATCGCGCGGCTCTCGTCGATTATGACGCCGCGCTGAAGCTCGACCCCACCAATGTTTCGGCGCGCCTCACGCGCGCCAGCGCCAGGCTGGAACTTGGCGACATGAAGGGTGCCGGCGAGGATTACGATGCTGTTGTAAAGGCTCGGCCCGACGCCGCCTATATGCTGGTCGAACGCGCCGCCTATCACATGCGTGCCGGCCGCAGTGACGAAGCCTTTGCCGACATCGACGCTGCGCTCAAGATCGAGCCGGATATGCCATCGGCCATCATCAACCGGGCGATCCTGCACCTGGATCTGGGTGAGATCGACGCGGCGCTCAGCGACGTCAATCTTGCGATCAAGTTCGACAATGAGCCGTCGAGCGGCCATATCGCGCTGCGCGGGACGATCCGGCATATCCAGGGCGATCTCGAAGGCGCCATTGCGGACTATCGCGAAGCGGAGAAACTCGATCCGACCGAACCCTTCGACCCCCTTCTCCTTTATGTAGCACTCGGTCAGGCGGGCCGCGCCAACGAAGGAAAGGAGGGACTGCGCCAACTCCTGAAGCGTTGGCCGACGACGGAATGGCCATCACCGTTGGCGCTTTACCTGCTAGGCGAAAGCAGCGATGGCGAACTGAAGCAGGCCGCCGGCGCGGGCACTGAAATCCTGCGCAAGTATCAGGATTTCGACTGGCACTTCTATCTGGGTTCCGCCGCCATGATCGCCGGCGACAAGAAGCGCGCGCGTGACTATTTCCAGCATGTCGTCGATACCGGTATGCGCCAGTTCCTGGAATACAATCTGGCGCGGGTCTTCCTCGAACAGCTGGGT
>CAZUAL010000018.1:0-4202 GCA_964618305.1 uncultured Dongia sp.
GGAGAGCACCACCTGCTTGTTCTGGTCAAAGAGCGCGTTGAAGGTGTGGAAGAATTCTTCCTGGGTCGATTCCTTGCCGATGATGAACTGGACGTCATCGACCATCAGCACGTCGACAGAGCGGAACAGCTCCTTGAAAGCCATCGTGCTCTTGTTCCGAAGCGCGCGGATGAACTGGTACATGAACTTCTCGGCCGAGAGATAGATCACGCGCTTTTGCGGCTGCTTCCTTTTGATGTGCCAGGCGATGGCATGCATCAGGTGCGTCTTGCCGAGGCCGACGCCACCATAGAGAAACAGCGGATTAAAGGGCACAACATCGGATTCGGCGACGCGGAGCGCCGCGGCATGAGCAAGCTCGTTCGACTTGCCGACGACGAAATTGTCGAAGGTGAGGCGCGGATCCAGGGTGGCGCTCACTTCGGCGATATCTTCATCGGCCGCGGAGCTGATCACATGGGAGCCGATCACCTGGGGCGCGCCATCGATGGCCGCCGTGCCGTTCACCGCAACCGGTGTTTCCGGGCTGGCATCGTCGGCAACGGATTCCTCGAGCGTCGCGTCCTCGGCCGGCACCGCTTCGCGCGTGTCGACGATGACTTCGACCGAGCGGATGTCCGGGCACTCGCTGCTCCAGAGCGCCGTGATGCGGTCGGCGTAATGCGTTGCCACCCAATCGCGCATGAAGCGCGACGGCACGGCGACGCGCAGATCCTGGCCGCGGCGGCCGGCAAGGGTGAGCGGCTTCAGCCATGAGCGGAAAGTCGCTTCGCCGAACTCGGCGCGCAGGCGGCCGCGGACACGGGCCCATTGCGCGTTGAGGAGCGAATCGCTACCGGCTTCGATCATGGCATTTCCCCCAAGTACACGCGTGTTCATGTCTTCACTTCGGTCCATCACCGGCCTCAATCCTGAACCCAGGCAAGGCCCGCGGCCTTCCAGCCGTTCGTCCGTCCACGATGGCTGTCGGCATCCTTGTCGCCCTCGAAGCCGCCGCTGATGTTGAAGCAGGGGCCGAGCCCCGCCTCGGTCATGGCGATGGCCGCCGCGCGGGAGCGGGCGCCGGAGCGGCACAGGAAATAGAGCGGGCGCGCCCCGCCCCCCACCTCGCCCGCCACCTTGGCGGCGAAGTCCGGGTCGACGCTCATGGTCGGATAGACCTGCCAGGAAGCCAGGATCGGCTTGCGGCCGAGCGGCGCCAGGTTGGGGAGGCCGACAAAGCTCCATTCCGGCTGGGTGCGGACGTCGATGAGGCAGGCTTTCGGGTCCTTGGCGAGGGCATCCCAGGCTTCTTGGGGCGTCACATCGCCGGCATAGGTCCCAGTCATGCTCATCTCGCTCTCACCCCTTCTTAGAATTCCATCGCCGCGAAACCGGTCACTCTGGCACGCAGATTCACGCACCCCACCTTGGGGCGGTGAAACCCGGTTCGGCGGCGGTCTTAACAGTTAACTTAAGCCCGACCGCCGAAACCGTTGGGATTGGGAGCCGTAGGCTGCAACCACTGCGCGATAATGCCGTGCAAGCGCGCAATGAAGCCGTGACTTGGCTGCCACAGGTCGAGGGTGGGGAAAAAAGACGCCCGAAGGGGCCGCCTGGAGGCGGAAAGGGGGCTCAGCCGGCAGGTCGCAGAGCGCGTGGCGAAAGGGCCCCGAAAGCTGCTGCCAGTGCTGTGATGAAACGTGTCTTCATGCATCTTAAGTCTTTGTTTTTATGTCGAATTTTCCCGTGCTCGAGCTCTTTTTCCGAGCTCCGGCCGACGCCCTGTCCGTGGCCGAAATGAACTCTACGCGCGCGCCTTAAGACTCGCAACAAGCATGAATCGGGAACGTCCGAGAATCGAGTCGCGAGCCTTCCCCTGTGACCGAATCGACACAGAATCGCCCGTCGCCGAGCAATTCTTGCCTACAACGGATGGTGGCGTAACGCCTCGTGAGGCACAAAAGGAAACCGCGGCCCATTGGGGTGGGCCGCGGTTGATACTAAACCTGCCAAGCCCTTGCGGGCGGCAGTTGAAACTTTGGTGCGGCCCTTAGGCCATCGCCCGGAGGCGCTTGGTCAGACGCGACATTTTGCGCGCTGCGGTATTCTTGTGGAGCACACCGGTGACCACGCCACGGGCGAGTTCCGGCTGCGCGGCCTTCAGCGCGGCCTCAGCGGCGCTCTTGTCGCCGCTGGCGATCGCCTGCTCGGCGTTCTTCACAGCCGACTTCATGCGGCTGGTGTTGGCGCGGTTGCGCGCCGTGCGGACGACCGTCTGGCGGATGCGCTTTTCCGCGGATTTATGGTGAGCCATGGAGCAATACCTGCTTTGAAACGTCGGATTTCGTTGGCGGCGGGTTATACAGAGGGGGAGGGCGGGCGTCAACCGCCCCCATCGGCCGCGAAAGGGCCCGCCGATAGGCGTTTGTTTTCAGGGCCTTATGGGAAGGCGCCAAATGCCGCCCTGCGCCGGGCGCAGGGAGCGGAACCCTTGAAATCATTGGACTTGGGGGTGGGCGGGCGGCATAACCAGCACGAAGTTCCCGCAAACGAGTGGATTTTGGGCGCGATGTCGGTTGTTCCATTCCTGAAGATGCATGGCCTCGGCAATGATTTTGTCGTGCTGGATGCGCGCGGGAAAAAGCTCGACCTCAGCCCCGAGCAGCGCCGGCGCTTGGCCGACCGGCATCGCGGCGTCGGCTTCGACCAAATGGTGACGCTGGAGGAACCGCAGACGCCGGGTGCCGACGTCTTCATGCGCCTCCACAATGCTGATGGCTCGGAAGCCAGGGCCTGCGGCAACGCCACGCGCTGCATCGCCGCCCGCATCATGGGCGAGAAGGGCCTTGACGCAGTCGTCATCGAGACGGTCGCTGGCCTCCTTCCCGCGGAATCGATCGGCAATGGCGAGATCGCCGTCGACATGGGCCCGGCCCGGCTCGACTGGCAGGACATCCCCGTGGCCTCGGCCTGCGACACGCTGCATATGCCGGTGGCGCTAGGCCCGGTCTCGGATCCGGTCGGCGTCAATGTGGGCTCGTCCCATGCCGTGTTCTTCGTCAACGATGTGGAGGCGATTGATCTTCCCGTCATCGGCCCGCAGCTTGAGAACCATCCTTTCTTTCCGATGCGCGCCAATATCGAGTTCGCTGAAGTGATCGCGCCTAACCGCATCCGCATGCGCGTCTGGGAGCGCGGCGCCGGCATTACGCTCGCCTGCGGTTCGGGTGCCTGTGCGACACTGGTCGCGGCGGCGCGACGCGGCCTCACGTCCAGGAAGGGCGAGGTCATCGTCGACGGTGGAACGCTCACCATCGAATGGCTGGAGAACGGCCATGTGCGCATGACCGGCCCCTGGACGCTGGCCTATGAAGGCCGGATCGATCTCGACCGACTTGCGAACGGCCAGGACTTAAACGGTCATGGCTGAGGAAATCCTGGAACCGGTCGAGGAGATTGCCCGGCCGGGCGAGCCGCGGCTCGTCACCTTCGGCTGCCGCCTCAATGCTTTCGAGAGCGAAGTGATCCGCGGCCATGCCGGTGCAGCGGGTCTTGGCGATGCCATCATCTTCAATACCTGTGCCGTCACGTCGGAAGCCGAGCGCCAGGCACGCCAGGCGATCCGCAAGGCGCGGCGCGAAAACCCTGAGGCGCGCATCATCGTCACCGGCTGTGCGGCCCAGATCGCGCCGGAGAAGTTCGCCGAGATGGCGGAGGTCGACGCGGTTCTCGGCAATGAGGAGAAGCTGAAGGCGGAAAGCTTCGCCGCCCTCTCGCTCTCACGCACGCCCAGCGTGCAGGTTGCCGACATCATGTCGGTGACCGAGACGGCGCCGCATCTCATTTCCGGTTTTGCCGAGCGCGCCCGCGCCTTCGTCGAGATCCAGCAGGGCTGCGATCATCGCTGCACCTTCTGCATCATCCCCTTCGGCCGCGGCAACAGCCGCTCGGTGCCGGTCGGTGCCATCGTCGAGCAGATCAGGACACTCGTCACCAACAATGTGCGCGAAGTGGTGCTGACCGGCGTCGACATCACCTCTTTCGGCGGTGACCTCCCCGGCAAGCCGCCATTGGGCGCTCTCGTCCGGCGCATTCTCAACCTGGTCCCGGAGCTGCCGCGCCTGCGCCTCTCCTCGCTCGATGTCGTCGAGGTGGATGAGGAGCTGAAGGATCTCATCGCCACGGACGAACGGCTGATGCCGCATCTCCATCTCTCGCTG
>CAZUAL010000018.1:4212-24305 GCA_964618305.1 uncultured Dongia sp.
CGACATGATCCTGAAGCGTATGAAGCGGCGCCACAGCCGCGACGACGCCATCCGCTTCGTCAGGGAAATGCGCGCGCGCCGCCCGGATCTCGTCTTCGGGGCCGATCTTATCGCCGGCTTCCCGACCGAGACCGATGAGATGTTCGAGAACTCCCTGCGTCTCATCGACGAATGCGATCTCACCTTCCTCCACGTCTTCCCTTATTCGGCGCGGAAGGGCACGCCGGCCGCGAAGATGCCGCAGGTGCCGGGGCCCTTGCGCAAGGCGCGGGCGCAGGCGCTGCGCGAGCGCGGGCTTTCCCGCCAGCGCGCCTATTTCGCGCGCCTGCTCGGCGCTCCTGCACGGGTGCTGGTCGAGAAGTCGGAAGGGGAAAGCGCCTTCGGCCATTCCGATCACTTCGCCCCCGTGGCGCTCAATTTCGGTGCCGAACCCGGTACCATCATCAAGACGCGCATCGAAGCGGCGACCGACGAGCACCTCATCGCCACAGCTGCGTAACATTCCAGAAAGTCCATGAGCGAGACCGACAGCAACGAAAAGCGGGGCTGGTTCCAGCGCCTGAAGCAGGGCCTCAGCCGCTCCTCGCAGAAGCTCACCGAGAGCATCACCGGCATCTTCACCAAGAGGAAGCTCGACCGCGCGCTGCTCGATGAGCTTGAGGAGGCGCTGATCGCGGCCGATCTCGGTCCGGCGACGGCGGCGAAGCTCACCACCGCACTTGCCAAAGACCGCTACGACAAGGAAGTGACGTCGGAGGAAGTGCGCACCCTCTTTGCCGGCGAGATTGCGAAGCTGCTCGATCCCGTGGCGAAGCCGCTCGTGATCGCCGAGAAACCGCATGTGGTGCTGGTGGTGGGCGTCAACGGTTCCGGCAAGACGACGACCATCGGCAAGCTTGCCAAGCTCTATCAGCGTCAGGGCAAGAAGGTCATGCTGGCCGCGGGCGATACGTTCCGCGCCGCCGCCGTGGAGCAGCTCAAAATCTGGGGCGAACGAGCCGGCGTGCCGGTGGTGGCGCGCGGCGAAGGCGCCGACCCGGCGGGTCTTGCCTTCGATGCGCTGACGGCTGCGAAGGCGGAAGGCATCGATCTTCTTCTGATCGATACGGCCGGGCGGTTGCAGAACAAGGCGGGCCTCATGGAGGAACTCGCCAAGATCGTGCGGGTCATCAAGAAGGTGGATTCCACGGCGCCGCATGATTGCCTGCTGGTGCTCGATGCGACGGTCGGGCAGAACGCCCATAGCCAAGTCGAGATCTTCAAGGAGATCTGCCAGGTGAGCGGCCTGGTCCTCACCAAGCTCGACGGTTCGGCCAAGGGCGGCGTGCTGGTGGCGCTCGCCGAACGCTTCGGCCTGCCCGTCGTGGCGATCGGCGTCGGCGAAGGGGCCGACGATCTCGAACCCTTCACGCCGCAGGATTTCGCCCGCTCGCTGATGGATGTGGCCTAGTCGACGCTTCTGGCGCGGGCCCGGCTGAGGCCCAGGCCCAGCAGCCGGTTGAGAAGGTCGGGGTACTTGATCCCTTCCTGCAGGGCGGACATGGCAAAGACCTCGCTCTGCGCGATTTCCGGATTGGGATTGGCTTCCAGGAAATAGGGCACGCCGTCGGCGGTGAGGCGGAAATCGACGCGGGTATAGCCATCAAGCTCCAGCGTGCGGCAGATGCGCTTCACCGTGCGGACGATGCGGCTGGCGATTTCCGGCGCGATGTCCTTGGCGGCTTCGACCAGGATGCCGCGCCGTTCCTGGTATTCGAGATCGTGCTTCACGCGCTCGGTGGCGATGCGCGCCTTGCCCTGTGTCGTCTCGCCGAACTGCAGCTCCCAGGTGGGCAGCACATGCAGGCGGTCATTGCCGAAGACGCTGACATAAAGCTCGCGGCCATCGATGAACTGCTCGGCGATGGCATCGGTGCCGACGCGCTCGTGGATGAATTTGACGCGCTCGGCGAGCTTCTCGTCATTGTCGACGAGCGAAGCCTGCGCGATGCCGACCGATGAATCCTCGGTGAGGCTTTTGACGATGAGTGGATAGTTGAGCCGCGCGGGCCGGCGGATCTTGCGCCCGATCGGAAAGACGGCGAAAGCCGGCACCGGAATACGGTGATAGGAAAGCAGCTTCTTTGAAAGCGCCTTGCCGCGCGCCAGCATCAGCCCGCGCGGATTGCAGCCGGTATAGGGAATGCGCAGGAGCTCGAGATAGGAGGCGACATTCTGGTCGTAGGCGGTTTCACCGTGAAACTGCTCGAGCAGATTGAAGACGACATCGGCCTTGAATTCCTCGATCGCGTCGCGGATCGGCTTCAATTCGTGCTGCACGCCGACGGCGCGTACCTCGTGCCCGCTCGAGCGCAGGGCGGCGATGACATCGAACTCGGTCTTCCAGACGTAGATCTCCTTGTCCGTATAGCCCTTCGTCGAATCCGGCGGCATCAGATCAGGATGCAGCAGAACCAGAACGCGAAGCTTCTTCATAAGGCGAACGACTCCCACCGCGATGGCGAATACAATGAATGCACCGTCTTTGCCGTGAGCAGCACGGTAAAGGCGGTCACAAGCTCCCGTTCGGAGCCCGCGGCCCGCAATTTCAGCTGGCGGCAGCGCGCAATCATCGCATCGAAAACCGAATCAAGTGTTAACTGGTATTCACCAGTCCATTTGGAGACCGCCTGGCGGATATTGGCGCGGTGGCGGCGCAGGAAAGCAGTCGCCGTCGGCGCGCGCTTGTTGGCGGGATCGGCGGTGAAGAGGCGCAGCAGGTCGCGGTCATAGATGGTGGGTGACTCGCTGATATAGAGCGCCTGCTTGCGTTCGTAATGTTCGCCGAGAGTCGTGCTGATCTGACTGATGGGGTCGACCGTGAATCGCTTGGCGGGCGGCGGCCGCACGCCGGCCAGTTCCGCCATCAGCTCGTCCACATATTGCAGCTTCTTCAGCGCCGGCCAGTCGGCATAGCGCCTGCGCCAGTCCGAACGTGGCTTCAGCCACACGGCGAAGGTCTCGGCGAAATCCTCATCCGGGTGGCTTTGCGCGTACCAGAGGCGCAGATGCTGCACGAAATTCTTGCTCGCCGGATTGGGCCGGTAGAATTGCGGATAGCGTGTCGAGGAGCGGCCGAAGAGCTCCTGCCAGCGGCGGCGGCGATGCAGCTTGAACGCGTGTTGCAGCACATGCCCCGCCTCGTGCCGCAGGATGCGCAGGCATTCCGGCACCGTGCCGCCTTCGACGTCGATGATCTTCTTGCGCTCGAGCCGCATCAGGCGCGGATGGGCGAGATAGAAGGGAATGGCGATGCCCGGCGTCGTGTCGGGGCTGAACCATTCCTCGGCGATCCAGGCATGCGGGCGGATGCGCAGACCCTTGAGCGCCAGTTCGTCGTAGAGTTCGGTAAGACAGTCGGCAAGCCAGGTGCCGTCGATCGACAGCTTGAGGTCCTTGAAGCGCAAGCCCAGGATGTCATCGTCGGGCAGATCGGCCCAGGCAAAGCGTCGCTTCATGGTGTCCCTGGTCTGGTCGTTTCTCAGTTCTTTTGAAGTCTCGGGTCTTTTGTGTGCCCGGGTCCTCTGGGTAATTTGGCCGCCCGATGAGGGGTTGCGGAGCGGCAGACTGCCACGACCCCGCGCGGCTCGGCAAGGAGCGGCCAGCGACCATCGGGTCCTGCGACCATCGCGTCCGGCGCCATTAAGGCGTGGTGAAGGCCGGAAGCGGGCATTCCCCTGCCGACCTATGCGGTTTCATCTATGGCGCCATCGAAACAAGCGATTGGGCAGGGTGCCATGCCTGTGTCATGGTCCCGCCCGACCATGGCGCACACGCTTTCCCTCTCCATGACCCTCCTTGTCCTGCTGGCTGCGGTGATGCACGCCAGCTGGAACGTGATGGTCAAGATCGGCAACGACACCCTGCTCAACATGGGCCTGACCATGGGTTTGGCTGGGCTGGTGGTGATCCCGTTCATTTTCGTGACCGACGTGCCGGACCCGGCCAGCTGGATCTATCTCCTGGGCTCGCTCGTCACCCATCTTGGCTATTATCTCTTCCTTGTGCTGGCCTATCGCCATGGGGAACTGTCCCAGGTCTACCCCATCGCCAGGGGTTCGGCCCCGTTGCTGGTCGCCGTCTCGGCCTGGCTCCTGCCGCCCTACGAGGTGCTGGCGGTGTGGCAGCTGGCGGGGGTTGCCGCCATCTCGCTCGGCATCCTCTCCCTCTCGGTCGAAAAGCCGCTCTCCGGCGCGCATAAGTGGGAACCGGTCATTTTCGGGCTCCTCACCGGCATCTGCATCATGGGCTATATGCTGTGCGACGGGCTGGGCGTCCGGGCGGCGGGGCCGACCGAAAGACAGCAATTCGGCTATATCGCCTGGCTCTTCCTGCTCGATGCGCCGATGCTGGTTGCCTTCTGCCTTTTCCGGCGAGGCATCGGCCCGGCCCTCAAATACTGGTCGGGCGTCTGGAAACTGGGGCTGGCCGGCGGCTGCCTTTCCGCCGGGGCCTATGGCATTTCGATCTTCGCCATGAAAAGCGGCGCTTTCGCCCAGGTGAGCGCGCTCCGGGAAACGAGTGTCATCTTCGCCGCGATCATGAGCGCCTTTCTCCTCAAGGAGCGTTTCCGGCGGCGGCGCTATGCCTCGGTCAGCCTGGTGGCGCTGGGCGCCGTCCTGCTGCACTAGGACCGGGTCTCCTTCTGGCGCTTTTTGAGGGACGCCCCTCAACGAAATGGCGACATCACGGTTTTTTTTGTGGACCGGCGCGGGCGGTGGGGCGAATCTGGCGCCGCCCCAGGTGATGGGGCCATTGAATCGCGCAAGGGCGGAACGATATGTCGCCTTCGGAGCGGTTCAAGCGAGACGGTGACCGCCAAGATTTTATGGAGCGTGGATTGGAATCGGGTTTGAAACCGCAGCGACATTTTGATGATCCGCCCCTGACGCGGGCGGATGCGGCTGGATCCGGATTCAAGATCGATCCGTCGGACCGCGTGCTGCCCAGCGGCGCATCGGGGCGGAGCCAGGGCCGGACCGCGATGATCGTCGCCGTTCTGGCCGGCATCGCCGTGATCGCGGGCATTGTCATCTGGTCGCAGCGTGGTGCCGAAGAGGCGGCAAGCTTGCCGGCCGCGGCACCTTCCGTACCGACCGCCTTGCCGACCACACAGGTGCCAGCCGATGCGTCCCAAGCCGCCGGCAGCGCGCAGCAGCCGGTTCCACCAGCACCGGCGCCGCCGCAGGCTGCCGCCCCGACTGCGGCTCCGGCACCCGCTGATGCCGCGCCAGCACCTGCTCCCGCGCCTGCCGCTCCCGCCACACCGGCAGCGCAGCCCGTGATGAAGGAAAGCACGCCGGCAGCTACGCAAGAGAAGCCCGCCGAGCCGGCGAAGACGGCTACCGAAACAGCCAAGGAAGCTGCGCCGGCGAGCTCGACGACGACAAAGAGCGCTGATAGCGACAAGAAGAAAAAGAAGCCGGCCGCGTCGAACACGACGAAGGCCGCCGAGACGAAGCCCAAGAAAGCGCCGGCGAAGGAGACGGACGAATCCTTCTCGAACCTGCTCAACAGCCTGACGAATGAGGGGGCGGCGGAGGCACCGGTGGCAACGACAAGTGAGTCAGCGGGTCAGACGACGGCGCCGGCGGCGACGCAGCCGACAAGCGGTGAGAAGGCCAGTGGGCCGCTGCCGACGTCGACACAGCCCTCGACACCCGGCAGCCACCTCTTCACGCCCTGAGAGAAAAGATCCGGTTGCGAGCGCCCGTGCGGCGCCCGCCTTTCGGATCAGGAGGCGCTGCCCTGCATCAGCTGGAAGCGGCGCGCCGAGACCAGCGAGGAAACGGCCAGCAGCTTGTGGGCTGAAGGGTCGCTCATGTTACGGAGAGCCACATGGATCTGGTCGCCGGGACCCTGGAAGCGCTTCTCGATACGCCAATGCGGGTACATGTGAACCGGCAGCATGTCGGATTTTTCGACCAGGACCGAGCCCACATCCAGGCGCTCGATTTCTTCTTCGGCGAGAACATTCGGCTGGCGATGCCACGGCAGCCAATTCAACAAAGCGCGTCCCATGAAGTGCCCCTAAACTCTCCCGTGCCGGCCCTTTGCCGGGCACCATTGCCAAGAGAGTTTAGGGATCATTCCTTAACAACAGGTTGCGAACCGAGGGCTAACCTATTGTCGCAACAGGGAAGTCTAGCCTTTTAGGAATTTCCGATCATTCAAACCGGATGTGGTTGATCTCGTCGCCCATCTCTAGGGATTGTAGGACATCGAGCCCTTCGACGATCTGACCGAACACCGTGTGCCCGCCATCGAGATGCGGCTGCGGATCGAGAACCAGAAAAAATTGTGAGCCGCCAGTATCCCGGCCGGCATGCGCCATGGAAAGGGCGCCGGTGATGTGCTTGTGCGGATTGCCCTTGGTCTCGCAGGCGATGCGCCAGCAGGGGCCGCCCGTGCCGGTGCCAGTGGGGCAGCCGCCCTGCGCCACGAAGCCGGGGATGACGCGGTGGAAGTTGAGCCCGTCATAGAATCCGTCCTGGGCGAGGACATAGAAATTGGCGACCGTGTTGGGTGCGTCCTCGGGGAACATCTCCAGCTTCATGTCGCCCTTGGAGGTCGAGATGGTGCAAGCTTTGAGGCCCTTGATCTTCTCGGCCGGAAGGTCGTGCACCTTGAGATCGCCGCGCGGCATGGAACTTTTCCTTTCAGGTCGGACGCCCACCCTTCTGGCGGACGCGTCATCGGTTGAATCTGCGGCCTATCTAGGGTGATTGCCCGCCCGATGCAACAGGACTAAGTGCGGGGGCGGTACCTCACCCCTGTTTCCCAAGATCGGCCGCGAATTGCGCGAAGATCTCGTTGAGGCCGAGATTGAGCGCCTCGACCGCGTCGTCGATATTGGGACCGCCGGCAGCCTTCTCGATCTCGTAGCTGCCCGAGGCGACGATGGTATCGCTCTCCTTGTCGATGAGGGCCAGATCGAGCGCGATGACCGCGCCGTTCTTGGTGCCGTCCAACTGCTCCAGGCGCTTGATGCGGCCTTCGACGCGGTACTTGGCGTCGACGCGCAATTCGCTGGGCACCACGTTGCTGGCAAGCTTCGCACCGCGCAGATAGGCGATGAGCTGGTCGCGCAGCATGGCCGGGGGCGGATCGGTCCAGTAGGCGTAATTGCGCTGCTCAAGCTTCTGCCCGCCATTCTTGGTGAAGAGCAGGGGACGCTCACCCATGACGCCTTCGGCCTGGAAGGGCGGCACCTCGATGATGCCGTCGACCGGCTTCGCGGCAGCGGCGGGCGTGCTTGAGGCGAGCAGGCGGAAATACTGCTCCTTCGGCACCGGGGGTGCCGCGCCGAAACAGGCGCTCAAGGAAAGGGCGAGACCTGCGAGGAGGGCGCGCCGCGCGAGCTGGGTCGGGCTCATTGTTCGTCTCCGCTCTGCTGCAAGCCCTTATCCGTCTCAGGATTGCTGCCTGAGAGCAGCAGGCCCGGATTCTGCCGGATGAGGCGGCTGAACTCATTCATGTTGCGGGTCGTTCCGTCAAGATTGTGGGTGATAGAATCGATGTTCTGGGCGACTGCGCGCAGGATGTATTCGAGATCCGCCACGGATTTGTCGACGCCCTTGCGGTTGTCGGCCACCAGCCCCTTGATCTCGTCCGCGACCGCGGTGATGCGCGCACCCAGCGATTTCAGATCCTCGCTCGCGACCTGGGCGTTGGCCGTTGCCTTCTCGATATTGGCAAGCGAGTTGTCGATGGCGCCCATGTTCTTGTCGGACAGGATCTTGTCGACCTTCGCCATCTCGGCATTCATCTGGGTGGTGAAGCTTTCGACATTGCCGACGATGGTCGGCGTCTTCGCGTTGACCTCGCTGGCGATCGAGTTCAGGGAGCCCATCAGCTGCTTGAGATTGCTCTCGGTCGTGTTGCCGATGCGGTCGATGATCTCACCGATCCGGGCCACGAGCGGCTTCAGCGAGGATTTGGAAAGATCGCCGATCTCGCCCGCGACCTGGGCCATCAGCGTGAACATGTCGGCTGCCGTGCCGCCGGCGATCTCGCCGCCGGGGGCGATCGTCTCCTGGGCCTGACCGCCGTTGATCTCGATCGTCTTGCCGGCAAGAAAGCTCGAGGCGGCGATGCGCGCGATGGAATCGGTCGGGAATTTCCAGCCTTCCTTCACGGCGATATGCAGGCGGAAGCGGTACTTGCCGGCATTGTATTCCGGCGCGATCTCTTCGACCTGGCCGATGGGGAAGCCCGCGAAGCGCACGACCGTGCCGTATTTCACGTCGGTCACGTCGTCGAGCACGATCGAATAGCTGTCGGTGGGGCCGGTGCGGCCGGCCAGCATGGACAGGGCCACCACCAGCGCCACAATCATGGCGGCGACGAAGGCGCCGACGGCGGTATAGTTGAGGAAGTGATTGCGCATTTCTGTCTAGTCCCCCGCGAGGCGGCGCAGATATTCGGTTGGATCGATTTCGGCCTCTTCCGAGCGCCGGTGCAGCAGGTTCTGGACCCGCTCGTTGGGCGAATTCCTGACCGCGTCGACACGGTCGCAGGCCAGGATATGGCCCTTGTCGAGAATGGTGATGCGATCGGCGATCTTGTAGGCGCTCTCGACATCATGGCTCACCACGACGACGGAGATGTCCATCGCGTCGCGGAGTTTGAGGATGAGGTCGTCAAGCGCCGAGGAAACGACGGGATCAAGGCCGGACGAGGGTTCGTCGAGGAAGACGAGCTTGGGGTCCATGACGATGGCGCGCGCGATCGAGGCGCGCTTCATCATGCCGCCGGAAAGGTCGGAAGGCATCAGATGGCCGAAGCCGGAGAGGTTGCAGACCTCCAGCTTCATGTTGGCCATGATGTCCATCGTGCGTTCCTCAAGATCGGTGAGCTCGCGCAAGGGGAGCTTCACGTTCTCGGCGACACTCATCGAGGAAAAGAGGGCGCCGAACTGGAAGGCGACGCCGATGCGGCGCTTCAAGTCGAGGAGCTGCATGCGCGACAGCGCGCCCATATCCTTGCCGAGAAGCTTGATCTTGCCCGGAAGCGGCGGCATGAGGCCGACAAGATGGCGCAGAAGGGTGGTCTTGCCGGAGCCGGACCCGCCCATGATCACCATGATCTCGCCTTCGCGCACATCAAGATTGATGTCGAAGAGGACCTGGCGCGTGCCAAACGACCAGTCGAGTTTATCGACCTCGATCACCTTACGACGCGAGGCGATCTCCTCCGCGCTGGGGCGGTTGGCCTGGTTGACGGCTTCTGCTGAAAGGGCTTGGTTCGTCATGGCGTTACTGCGTCGTCATGTAGGCAAAGATCATGTCGGCGACGACGATGAGGGTGATGGAAATGACGACGGAGCGGGTCGTTACCTTGCCGACACCTTCCGCACCGCCCTTGACCATGGAACCGTTCACGACGCCCACCAGCGCGATGATGACGCCGAAAAGGGTCGCCTTGCCGAGGCCGTGCCAGAGGTCGTCGGTCTTCAGGACGTCGATCGTGTCGTTGATGAAGGCACCGAAGGATTGATTGAGCTGTGCCGAGACATAAAGGCCGGCGGAAAAGATCGAGACGAGATTGGCCCACATGGCAAGGCACGGCATCATGACGAGGAGCGCCAGCAGGACCGGCGAGACCAGGAAACGGACCGGATTGATGCCCATCACCTGCAGGGCATCGACTTCCTGGTTGATGCTCATGGTGGCAAGGCGTGCCGCGATGGCCGAGCCGGAGCGGCCGGCGACCAGGATGCCCATGATCATCGGGCTGAATTCGCGCACCACGGAAAGGGCGATGCCGATATAGGCGTAATGTTCGGCGCCAAAGAGGCCCAGCGAATAGAGGCTCTGGATGGCCAGCATCAGGCCGATGGTCGCCGATAGAAGGGTCGCGATCGGCAGCGCCGTGACGCCAAATTGCATCATCGCGGAAAAGGCCGCACTGACGCGTACCGGCTGGCGGTAGCGCCATCCGGTCGCCGTCCAATAGATCGCCTCGAAGAAGATCGCGGCGGCATAGCCCATCTCATCGAGCCCGGCTACGGTGCGCCGGCCGATGCCCTCGAAGAAGCTGCCCGCGATCTTGGCTGGATTGGCCATCTGGCGAAAGTCCGTTTACGGCCTGGCGGCAAGGGCCGCCGCGACATCGGCGTGGATGGTGAAGACCTTGTCGAGGCGCGCCAGTTCCAGGACGCGGCGGGCGCGCTGGCTGACGGAGACCAGGGCGAGCTCGTTCTTCTGCTTCCTGGCGACCTGCAGGCCTTCGACCAGGCTCGCGATGCCGGATGAGTCGATATAGCTCACGCCCGCCATGTCGATGAGCAGATCCTTCTTCTGCTTCAGATTGGCCAGCAGCGCCTTTCTGACGTCACCCGCATTCTCAAGGTCGATATCGCCCTCGAGCGCGATGACGATCTTGCCCTGCTCTTCCTTGATGCTCGCTACCGACATCCCCTATTTCCCACCCTTGCTATCTGCCGCCTTGCCGCCCCCAGCACTATGCCCCGCGGTATCATGTTCCGCCGGGCGGCGCCGTTTAACCAATTCCAATAGGTTCCCCTCGCCGTCCGGCAGCGGAATGAAACTGGCATCGTCCATGATCGCCCGGATGAAATGCGTCCCCAAACCCCCGGGCCTCAGCTCTTCAAGCGGCCTTGGTTCTATCTTACCGGTATCAATCCGTGGTGCAAAATCCCTGAGGCGCAGCATGATTCCATCGGGCAGACGGTGCACCGCCAGTGTGATTTCGCCCTTCTGCTGGCCGCCATAGGCATGGACCATGATGTTTTCGATGGCCTCGCCGGCCGCCAGGATCAGGTCATGGGCCTCTTCTTCGCTGAAATCGCAGGCCTTGGCCGCGGCTTCCAGGGCTGGCCGGGTCAGTTTCAGCCGGCTGGGATCGGCCGGGAAGGAAAGGCCGAACAGGAAGTCGCCTTCCGCCGGGACCGCCATTTCGCTGGGATGGTCGCGCCGCCAGGCCTTGCCCGCCGACTGGTCGTCGATGGCCAGGAGGGTAAGATCGTCCTTGGCCCGCCAGCCGCCCTGGTCGAGCTCAGCCAGGACCATGTCGAGCCGCTGCCGGAGCGTCCCCGAATGGGCGAATTCGAGGAGCTGGTTGAGGCCGTCGACGCCCAGTTCCTCCTCGCCATAGCGGAATTCGGTCAGGCCGTCCGAGAAGGCGACGAAGAGGCCGCCATTGAGCGAGAGTTCATGGTCGACGAATTGCGTCTCGCGGATGATGCCGAGCGGCGGCGCTTCCGGCATCACGGTTTCATAGAGGTGATCCGGAAACTTGATGAGCGGCGGCAAATGCCCGGCATTGGCGAAGCGCAGGAGGCCCGTCGCCGGTTCATAGAGGCCCGCCACCATGGTGACGAACATGCCGCGGCTCGTGGTCTCGCAGATTTCGCGGTTGAGGATGGAGAGGAGGCGTGCCGGATCGCGGATGGTCTTGCCGAGGCAGCGGAAAAGGCTTGCCGTCTTTGCCATCAGCAGTGCCGCATTCATGCCCTTGCCGGAAACGTCGCCCAAAGCAAAGGCAATCGTGCCGTCGGGCAGTTCGAAGTAATCATAGAAATCGCCGGAAACCTCGCGGATCGGCCGGTTTATGCCGCAGATCGGCAGATCGTCATCCTCGGCCGGCAGCAGCGAGCGCTGGATTTCCGATGCCAGTTCAAGTTCGCGCTTGATCCTCTCCTGCTCCAGGAGCTGATCGGCAAGGCGTGCGTTCGAGATGGCAAGCGCCGCCGCGTTCGCCATGACCTGCAGCATGTTGGCGTCCTGACCGGAATCGCCGTCGAAGGGCTTGCCGTTCCGCTTGTTCAGGACCTGCACGGCGCCGATGAGCTTTTCGCCCACGCGCATCGGCGCGCAGAGGATGGAGCGCGTATGGAAGCCCGTCTTCTCGTCCGCAGCCTTGAAGAAGTTCTTATCGGCGTAGGCGTTCTCGACCACGGTGAGGCGGTCGTCGGCGACCGTGCGGCCAACGATCCCCTGGCCCATCGGCACTTTGAGCCCATCGATCTTCACCGGCCCGACGCTGGCGCGGCAGACCAGCACTTCGCCGCTATCGTCGAGCAGGAAGAGGGATCCCGCTTCCGTTTCGAGGAGCTGGATGATGTTCGCCAAGGCTTGGCCGACGGTCGCATCGACATTGAGCGAGGCGGCGAAGGAACGGGCGAGGGAAGCGGCGAAATTGAGCGCGCCGGTATCGATATCCGGGTTGCTCATCGCCGCGCGACCAAAGGTAAATGAAACGCTGCCCCAACCATGTATAAGCCTGTTTTACGTGTGGCCGGCACTCTAGCCCGCACCCTCCGGCGGCAGCAACAGCGGGCAGGGGTTAAAATGGCCCCCGTGAGAGGGCCGTCACACTTTGCCGTCCCCGCTTCCGATCCGGGCCGGGATGTGTATGCTGTAGGAAAGAACGGCGCCCCAAAGAGCGCCGGCAAGCTGACAAGCAACAAGAAACCGCAATCTGGGGGAAGCAAGGCATGGCATCCAAAGGCCAGCCATTTGTGAGCGAGGATTCATCGGCGGGCGCCGCTCTCACCTTTGTGGTGGCCGATGATCACCCTATGGTGCGAGATGCCCTGGCCTCGGCCCTTAAAGGGGCCTTTCCGGACGCCAGGATCGCCTTTGCCGGAACCCTTGCCGAAACCCAGGCCGCGATCGACGCCGGCTCCGAGACTGATCTGGTCATCCTCGATCTCGATATGCCGGGCATGCTGGGCCTTGCCGGTCTCGCGGCGCTGCGGGCCCAGTTTCCGGCCATTCCCATCGCCATCGTCTCCGCCACCACCAATTCCGCGGCGATGCGCCAGGCGATCGAGATGGGGGCCGCGGGCTTCATCCCGAAACTTGCAGCAGCCGAGCGGTTCCTCGATGCCGTGCGCATCATACTTTCGGGTGCCGTGGCCTTGCCGGACGAGGCGAAGGACAATGCGCTGGCAAGCCGCGATCGCGATCTGGCGCAACGGGCAGCGCATCTCACACCACAGCAGCACCGCGTCCTGTCGCTGCTCGCGGAAGGGATGCCCAACAAGCTGATCGCCTACGAGATGCAGATCAGCGAGCCCACGGTCAAAGCCCATGTGACGGAGATCTTGCGGAAGCTCAGTGTTACGTCGCGCACGCAGGCGGTCATCCTGGCGCAGCGCCTGTCGCTGGAGCCGGTCACGAAAGCGGTGCCGGCGAACGCCGAGGAATAGCTATTCCGCCGCCGCGAGCAGCTTTTCGCGCACATCCTTGAGCTGATCGCGCAGGGCGACGATATCGCAGAGCGGCGCGCCGATGGCCGATCCGAGCTGCAGCGGAATGGTCTCTGCCCGGCTTTTCAGGCTGCGCCCAACCTCGGTGAGGCTGACACGGACCTGGCGCTCGTCGCCGGGATCGCGGGTGCGGGTGACGAGCCCGGCGCCATCCAGCCGTTTGAGGAGCGGTGTCAGCGTGCCGGAATCGAGCTGCAGACGGTTGCCGATCTCCTTGACCGTCAGAGCATCTTCTTCCCACAGGACCAGCATGACGAGGTACTGGGGATAGGTGAGGCCGAGCGGGTCGAGCAGCTTTTTATAGGCCTTGGTGAAGGCGTGGCTGGTCGCGTAAAGGGCGAAGCATAGCTGGTCCGCTAGACGCAATCTGGTCAGGTCGTTGCCGGTCGGCATGAGTGGGGCTCCTCCCTTAGGCGCAATATAGAGTGCCCGGCGGCGCGTTAACAGATTGTGCAAAATTCAATCGCGCAACCCAGCCATGCAGTTCAATCATGCAAAATTCAATTGTGCACAATTGAATTCGTGCCAATATCTCTTCCATCGGCAACGGGCAATCCGGCCCGGGCAGTGCAGAGCCCCGGAAATGACAGGTGGGCAAGGAAAGGAAGAGATCATGAGCGTCAATGTTCTTTATCGCACGAAGGCCACGGCGACGGGCGGCCGCGACGGTTCCGCCAAGACCGCGGACGGTACGTTCAGCGTCAACCTCTCGACCCCGAAGGAGCTGGGTGGTGCCGGCGGCCCCGGCAACAACCCGGAACAGCTCTTTGCCGCCGGCTATTCGGCCTGTTTCATCGGTGCGCTGAAATTCGTCGGCGCCCAGGACAAGGTGAAGGTGCCGGCCGATACCAGCGTCACGGCCGAGGTGGGCATCGGTCCCCGCGCCGAAGGCGGTTTCGGCCTCACTGTCTCGCTCGAAGTGTCGCTGCCGGGTCTGGATCGCGCGGCGGCAGAGGCGCTGGTCGCCAAGGCGCACCAGGTCTGCCCCTATTCGAACGCGACGCGGAACAATATCGACTTCGCCCTCAGCGTAAAGTAACACACTGATTCCCAAGCGAAAGTCCGGGCGGCCACCACTCCGTGGGGCCGCCTGGACGCGTTGGCGCAATATTGCTGCCGGCAGCGGGGCGAAGGCGGCATTTTCGAAGCGAAAGTCTGCAATCTTCGCAATATTGCAATGCGAAAGCGGCGTTGATATTTCATGCCGCAGTGCAATATAGTGTATCGCAGTGCAATAACCGGCGACCACAGAAACGCCGGGGCACGGGAGGAAGATATCCACACCAACGGAGGTCTTCCATGTGGCCCTATGATGAAGTCGAACAAGCCTGGCTCAGCGAAAAGCCGGCCATCCGGGTGAAACCCTCGCCTTACGAGGCGGAACTCCCCGAATATTTCCGTCCCGAAACCGCTGTCTACGAGAGCGTCGAATTCCATCGGGAGCGGGCGCATGCGATGCGCAACGAAGCGATCGGCGAATTCTTCGGCGGCATCGCCACGGAAGCGGCGGCGGCCTTGCGCCAGCTTGCCGGCACCAAGCAGGATTCCGCCAAACCCGGTCTCCTGAAGACCCGCACGGCCTAAGCGCCGAACAGGGTTTCTTCAGGCAACCGAACGCTGCGCGCGCTGAGCGATCAGGGCGCGCAGGCGCGCGGGCTTTACCGGCTTGTGCAGCACATCGAGCCGCAGCGCCTTCGCCCGCGCGATGACGATGGGATCGCGGTTGGCGGTGATGAGCACGCCCGGGAGCGCGTCGCCCCAGGCGTCGCGCAGTTTGCCGATTTCGGTTATTCCGTCCGGCTGATCGTCGCCGAGATGCAGATCGATGATGAGCAGGTCCGGCGCACCGTCGCGGCCCGCCGAGGCACTGAGCGCCAGATCGGCACTGGGCGCCGTCACCACATCGCAGCCCCAGCTCTTCAAAAGCACTTCCATCCCTTCACGGACCTGTTCTTCGTCATCGATGCAGATGATGAAGGGTGCGCGCACCAATGCTTCCGCCTGATCCTCATGCCCCTGGCTGTCGCGCTGGGCGGCGCTGTCGGCATGGGCCAAGGGCAAATCGATGCTGAAGGCGGCCCCCTTGCCCGGCGCCGAAACGAGGCCGCGCTGATGCCCGAGCATGCGGGCGATGCGGTCGACGATCGCAAGACCCAATCCCAACCCGCGCTCGCCGCCGACACTGGCCGGCTTCAGGCGGATGAATTCCTGATAGATGTTGGACTGCTGATGCTGGGCGATGCCGGGGCCGTTGTCGCGGACCTCAATGCGCAGCATGTCGCCCACGCGCCGGCAGCCCATGATGACGCGCGGCCGCGTACTTGAGCCGCGGCCGTAGCGGATCGCGTTGGAGAGATAGTTCTGCAACACGCGCCGGAGCAGGGCAGGATCTGTGGTGACCCAGGCTTTCGACGGCACGATGCGCAGGCTCATGCCGGCGCGTTCGGCAAGCGGTGCGAACGCGTCGGCCAGCGATTGCAACAGCGGCCCCAGCGGAATGGCGCGCGGCTCCGGCTTGATGGCGCCGGTATCGAGCTTGGCGATGTCAAGGAGCGCATCAAGCAGCGCCTCGACCGAGGAGAGGCCGAGATCGACCTTGGCCACCAGCTCGTCGGCGACATGGCGCTCGGCGAGTGCCGCCACGAACAGCCGTGCCGCATGCAAGGGCTGCAGCAGATCATGGCTTGCTGCCGCGATGAAGCGGGTCTTGTCGATATTGGCTTCCTCGGCGCGGGCTCTGGCTGCTTCAAGTTCCGCCGTGCGGTCGGCGACGCGCCGCTCCAGGCTTTCGTTGGCGACGCGCAAGGCTTCCTCCGCACGCCGCAGCTCGGTGATGTCGACATAGAGCAGGAAGAAGCCCAGCACCTGGCCGCGCTCGTCGAAATGCGGGATATAGCTGCCCTGCGCCACCTCGATCTTCGCGTCGTTGGTCGGGAAGTCGATCTCGAACACCTGGACCTGTCCGGCGAGCACGGCATCGATATGGGGTTTGAGCTGCAGATAGCGCGCCTCGCCCAGCACGTCGCGCACGTGACGCCCTTCCTGCGCCGCGGCGCCGTCCTTCAGGGAGGCCTGATAGGGCCGGTTGGTGAAGCGGTAGCGCTCGTCGCGGTCGATATAGGCGATGAGCACGGGCACGTTGTCGGTGACGATGCGCGTGCGTCTTTCGCTGTCGCGCAAAGCTTCCGCCGCGCGCACGCGGGCGGTCACATCGTTGGCCGTGATGATGACGCCACTGCCGGCCAGCGGATCGGCGCGCAATTCTGTGACCGATCCGTCGGCGAGCTTGATTTCGCGCAAAGCGACCGGCGCGCTCTCCAGCGCCGCCGCAAGAGACGGGAGATGCGCCGGGAGCTTCGCGATATTGATGCCGATCGTCAGCGCCTCGCGCTCGACATCGGCGAGGATGGCGAAACGGTCGTTCCAGACCTCGAGCTTGCCGTCGGCATCGAAGACGGCGAGACCGAGGCCCATATGGTCGAGCGTGCGGCGCAGGAGATCGGCATTGTAGCGGATGGCGGCCGTCGCCTCGTCCAGCATTTCGCGGATCGAGCCCGGCATCCACAATCCCTTGCGCCGCGCCGTGTTGACGACGACGCGGGCCGAGGCGGCGCCGATCGTGCCGGAAAGCAGGCGCTCGGTGAATTCGACCGCGGCGGCGCCAGTGAGTTCGAAGCCGGCGAAGGCTTCATCCGCCCGCTCCGCACCAATGAAGCGTGCCGCCAGTTCCTTCAACTGATCAAGCTCGGTGCGCGCCGGCAGAACGGGACGCGGGGCTTCGCGCGGCTTTTCCTCGCCGACGAAGGCCGCCGCCTGCTGCCGGTCGCGCGCCTGCGGCCTGGCGAGGAGCGAGCCCACGACGAGGAGCGCCACGTTGACGGCCATTTCGGCAACGAAGCCGCGGATCAGCGGATCGAACCAGGCGAGCGGGCCGATCGGCGGCAGGGTCGGGACTTCGCTTTTTTGCAGCGTTGGCCACAGGATCGTCCAGAACCAGATGGCGAAGCCGCCAAGGAGGCCGGCGATGACACCGTGTCTGTGTGCTCGGCGCCAGTAGAGGCCGATGAGGAGCGGTGGTGCGAAGTTGGCGACGGCGCAGAAGGAGATGAGGCCGATCGTCACCAGCGGCAGGAGGCCGGCGATGGTCCGGTAATAGGCATAGGCCGCAAGCAGGATGACGAGGACGGAGACCCGGCGCACCATGAGGCCAAGCTGCCCTAGATGCGCCCCTTTCCCACCGGCCCCTTCCTCCTCCCGCTGCTTGATGAGGAAAGGCATCACCAGTTCGTTGCCGACCATACCGGAAAGCGCCATGCAGGCGACCGCCACCATGCTGGTCGCGGCCGAAAGACCGCCCAGGAAAATGAAGGCGGTGAGCCAGTCGGCGCCCACCGATTGCGGCAGGGTGAGGACGAAGAAATCCGGCACATGGCTGGGATCGAGCCGCACCAGCCCCGCCATCGCGATCGGCACGACGAAGAGATTGATGGCGACGAGATAGAGCGGAAACATCCAGCGCGCCGTGGCGAGGCTCCTTGGGTTGTCGTACTCGACGACAGCCACATGGAACTGGCGTGGCAGACAGAGGAAGGCAAAGCCGGAAAGGAAGGTGAGCGCCAGCCAGTTGGCGTTCACCGTGGGATTGAGTACCTGAGCCGCGGCGGGCAGCGAACTGGCCTGCGCGATGAGCGATGACGGTCCGTCGAAGACACCCCAGACGATGAAGATGCCGCCGGCCAGCAGCGCGCAGAGCTTGACCAGGCTTTCGATGGCGATGGCCAGCATCATGCCGCGATGCTGTTCACTCGCTTCCACATGGCGCACGCCGAACAGAATGGTGAACGCGGCCATCAGCAGGGTGACGATGAGCGCCGTATCCTGCCAGATCGGCACGTGCAGCGTGCCGCTGCCCGCCAGCTCGCCGGCGCCGACCTTGCCCGACAGCGCCTCGAAGCTGAACGAGACGGCCTGGAGCTGGAGCGCGATATAGGGCATGGCGCCCACCACCGCGATCAGGGTCGCGATGACGGCGACGGCACGCGAGCGGCCATACCGGGCACCCAGGATGTCGGCGATCGAGGTGACGTTCTGTTCCTTCGCACGCGCAACAATCCGCGCCATGACCGGCGAGGCGAGGATGATGACCAGGATAGGACCGAGATAGATGAGCGCGAAATCGAGGCCATTGGTGACGGCGCGGCCGACCGACCCATAGAAAGTCCAGGATGTGCAGTAAATGGCGAGGGAGAGCGCGTAGATCGATGGCCCGAAGCGGCCATGGGACCAAAGCGCCGCCCGCTTCTCGCCCGCATGGGCGATGAAAAAGAGCAGGCCGAGATAGGCCAGCGACAGCAGAAGTGTTAGACTGCTTTGCGACATTCCAACAATTAATGCATGGGCTTACGTGGAGTGTCCATTGGCGCAAAGTCGCCCATACCAAAGTCTGGGGTCCATTCGACCCCTTAAGGGCTTAAAGCTAGAATGGACTTCGGTGCCTGGGCAGGGCGGCGTCTTTCGAGTCGTCGCGACGCTTGAAATTGAAGCACCGGTCATCAATCGCCGGGTCTGTAAGCCAAGCCGGAAATTCGGCACCAGATCGGTTAACTCATGGGGAGAATAAAGCATGTCAGTTCTCGCGGATTCGGCCGGTCGCTCCGGTCAGGGAGAACCGGCCGACGTGAAGACGGTGGTCTTCGCCTCGTCGCTCGGCACGGTCTTCGAGTGGTACGACTTCTACCTCTACGGCTCGCTTGCCGCGATCATCTCCAAGCAATTCTTCTCAGGCGTCAACCCGACGGCCGCCTTCATCTTCGCGTTGATGGCCTTCGCCGCCGGCTTCGCGGTGCGGCCCTTCGGCGCCATCGTGTTCGGTCGCCTCGGTGATCTGGTCGGCCGCAAATACACCTTCCTCATCACCATCTCGATCATGGGTATCTCGACCTTCGTGGTCGGCCTTCTGCCCAGCTATGCCTCGATCGGCATCGCGGCGCCGATCATCCTGGTCGGCCTTCGCCTGCTGCAAGGTCTGGCGCTCGGCGGCGAGTATGGCGGTGCTGCGACCTATGTCGCCGAGCATGCGCCGGCCGGCAAGCGCGGCCTGCATACGAGCTGGATCCAGACCACGGCGACGCTGGGTCTCTTCCTCTCGCTGCTGGTGATCCTTGCCACCCGTACGATGCTGGGCGAAGAAGCGTTCGGCGCCTGGGGCTGGCGTATCCCGTTCCTCATTTCGCTGCTGCTGCTGCTGATCTCGGTCTGGATCCGCTTGAAGCTCTCTGAATCCCCGACCTTCCAGAAGATGAAGGAAGAGGGCAAGGGCTCGAAGGCGCCGCTGACCGAGAGCTTCGGCAAGTGGCCGAATCTGAAGATCGTGCTGCTCGCGCTGTTCGGCCTCACCGCCGGTCAGGCCGTGGTGTGGTACACGGGCCAGTTCTATGCCCTGTTCTTTCTCACCCAGAGCCTCAAAGTCGATGCCTTCACGGCGAACATTCTCATCGCCGTGTCGCTCGCCATCGGCACGCCGTTCTTCATCTTCTTCGGCTGGCTCTCCGACAAGATCGGGCGCAAGCGCATCATCATGGCAGGCTGCGCGCTGGCCGTGTTGACCTACTTCCCGGTCTTCAAGGCGATTACGCACTTCGCCAACCCGGCGCTCGAGGCCGCGCAGGCTTCGGCACCGGTGACCGTGGTGGCTGATCCGGCGAGCTGCTCGTTCCAGTTCAACCCGGTCGGCACGACAAAGTTCCTGACCTCGTGCGACATCGCCAAGAGCTTCCTGGCGAAGGGCTCGGTGAACTATGCCAACGAAGCGGCACCG
>CAZUAL010000019.1:0-24262 GCA_964618305.1 uncultured Dongia sp.
ACCCAACCCTCCCCCCTGAAGGTGGGAGGGCCTGATTCTTCTTCTCCTCCCACCTTCAGGGGGGAGGTCGGGAGGGGGGCATCTGGGTCTCTCAGGGGATGTTCATGACTCCCGCCATCATGTTCCAAGGCACCGGGTCCGATGTCGGCAAGTCGCTGATCGTCGCCGGGCTTGCGCGTGCATTCACGCGGCGGGGGCTCAAGATCCGGCCGTTCAAGCCGCAGAATATGTCGAACAATGCGGCCGTCACCGCTGATGGCGGCGAGATCGGTCGGGCGCAGGCCTTGCAGGCGCGCGCGGCGCGTGTGCCGCTCTCGGTGCATATGAACCCGGTGCTCTTGAAGCCCCAGAGCGACGTGGGTTCACAGGTGATCGTGCAAGGGAAGATCTTCGGCAATGCCAAGGCCGCCGATTATCACCGGCTGAAACCGCAATTGCTGGATGCCGTGCTGGCAAGCTATCGGCACCTGGCGGAAGAGGCCGATCTGATGCTGGTCGAAGGTGCCGGGTCGCCTGCCGAGATCAATTTGCGCGCCGGGGACATCGCCAACATGGGCTTCGCCGAAGCGGCCGATCTGCCGGTCGTGCTCGTCGGCGATATCGACCGGGGCGGCGTCATCGCCAGCATCTATGGCACGGTGAAGCTGTTGGCGCCCGCTGAAGCCGCGCGCATCAAGGGCTTTCTCATCAACAAGTTTCGCGGCGACCCGGCGCTCTTTGCCGACGGCATGCAGCTCATCGCCGAGAAGACGGGGCTGGCTCCCCTGGGTCTCGTGCCCTGGTTCAATGGCGCGGACCGGCTGCCGCCGGAGGATGCGGTGGCGCTGTCGAGCTACAGGCCCAGGCACGCGCCGATCAAGATCGTGGTGCCGCAATTGCCACGCATCTCCAATTTCGACGATCTCGATCCGCTGCGCGCCGAGCCTGATGTCAGCGTCGAGCTGGTGCAGCCGGGAACGGCGCTGCCAGGCGATGCCGATCTCATCCTGCTGCCGGGCTCCAAGGCCACCATCGCCGATCTCAAGGCGCTCTATGAAACCGGCTGGGATATCGATATCCGCGCCCATCACCGGCGCGGCGGCGCGATCTTCGGCCTTTGCGGCGGCTACCAGATGCTGGGGAAGCGCGTCGAGGATCCGACCGGCATCGAGGGGCCGGTGGGCGCGATCGACGGGCTGGGCCTGCTTGATGTCGTCACCACGCTGACGGATCAAAAGGCGCTGGTCGAGGTCGCGGCGCAGGCGATGGGCTTGCCGGTGAAGGGTTATGAGATGCATGTCGGCGCGACGGATGGGCCGGATGCGGTGCGGCCGTTTCTCGCTATCGGCAACCGGCCGGACGGCGCGGTCTCGGCAGATGGTCGCGTGATGGGGTGCTATGTGCACGGGCTCTTTGCCGCGGATGGTTTCCGCCACGCCTTCCTCAATCGCCTGCGGGCGCGGGCGGAGAGCGGCGTGGATTACGAGGCCGGGGTCGATGCGGCGCTCGATGATCTGGCGGCGCATCTCGAACGCCACGCGAATCTCGACCGGATGCTGGAGATAGCGCGGCGCTAACCTCGTTCTTCATCGTCGGCGAGCGGTGGGGTGGCTTAAAGCGCCGCACATCCCAGCACGACGAGACCCAAGAGCGCACACGCTCGCCAATAGAGCGCGAGGGCGGCCCGGATGTCGGGGGCCTTCAATTGCCACCTGCCGCCATCGTTCATCCACGGATCGGCGACGAGGACACCGTGATAGCGTCGCGGCCCGGCGATGGCGAAGCCGAGAGCGCCGGCCATGGCCGCTTCGGGCCAGCCGGCATTGGGGGATTTGTGGCGGGTGGCGTCGCGCCTCACCGCGCGGCAGGCGGCAGCGGCATTGGCTCCCCTCAGCAACAGCGAGGCGACGATGAGCAGCAAGGCGGAAAGGCGGGAGGCCGGCAGGTTGACCAGATCGTCGAGCTTGGCCGCGGCGCGGCCGAAATCGAGATGCCGCTCCGTCTTGTGGCCGATCATGCTGTCCATCGTATTGATGGTCTTGTAGGCGAGCATGCCGGGAAGCCCCAGGACGAGACCCCAGAAGATGGGAGCCACGATTCCGTCGGAGAAATTCTCGGCAAGGCTTTCAATGGCGGCGCGGGAAATGCCGGCCTCGTCGAGGACTTCCGGATCGCGGCCGACGATGCGGGAAACGGCGATGCGGCCGCCCTCAACGCCCGAAAGTTCCACCGCCTGGGCGACCTCCGCCACATGTATGTAGAGGCTCTGTTGGGCGATGAGGATCGACATGATGAGGCCCAGCCAAAGCGGCCCGCCGGGGAGGCTCAGCAGCAGGCCTTGGATTGCCCAGCCAAGAAGGAAGGCTGCAAGCGTCAGTACCCAGCAGACGGCGAAACCGGCACGCCGCCGGGCGGCCGGAATCTCGCCATGGCGGTTGAACCTGCGGTCCGCCCATGCAATGACTCTGCCGATCAGGACGATCGGATGCGGGACGCGGCGGTAGAGCGCATTGGGTTCACCGAGAATGGCATCGGCGGCGATGGCGATGGCGAGCGCGGCAGGTTGAATAAGCGTGATCATGGCGTACCGATCCTGCTCATTCGCCAGATGGCGTCAAGTGCAGGCGCGTCACGAAGCGCCGCAATTGCGGCAGGAGGGGCATGATGGCTGAGCATGAGAGGGGCTTGCACAATTCGGATCACCACGAGGGCGGGTGCCTTTGCGGCAAGGTGCGCTTCTCGGTCAGCGGCCCACCACGCTCGGTCTTCTACTGCCATTGCTTTTCATGCCGGCGGCAGACCGGCGGCGCGGTGGCAAGCTTCGCCGCCTTTCCGGTGGCGGGGCATCTCGCATGGACCGGTGAGCCACCCGCCATTTTCCATTCGTCACCCGGTGTGACGCGGCGGTTCTGCCCCCATTGCGGTACGCCCTTAAGCTATGAAGCGGTCCAGTTTCAGGACGAAATCCATCTTCATATCGGCGTGTTCGACCGGCCCGATGATCTAGTTCCAGTCGCCCATTGGCACTGCGACGAGCGGATCCCCTGGTTCGAGACGGCGGACACATTGCCCCGCCACCCGGGTGATTGAGACATGCCGCGCCATTACCTCGGAATCGGCCATGACAGCGTGGCGCGCTTTGCCGATATCACGGCCCTGGTGGCGCGCGGGCTTGGGGAGCTGAAGCTGCTTCCCGCCGATATCGCCGTCATCGCCAGTATTGATCAGAAGCGGGAAGCCGGGCTCGTCACGGCGCTGGCCGGACATCTTGGCGTCGGTGGGCAATTCTTCAGCGCCGACGAGCTGGAAGCCGAGACGCCGCGTCTCGAGAACCCCTCGGAAAGCGTCTATCGGCAGATGGGTTGCCACGGCGTCGCGGAGGCGGCAGCCCTTGCCGCCGCCGGACCGGACGCGGAACTCATTCTGCCAAAGATTGCCGGGGCGGGCGTCACCTGTGCCATTGCCCGCCGGCGCTGATCCGGTCCATAAAGAATCATGTCCATCGTCCATTTCATCGGCGCGGGTCCGGGCGACCCGGACCTCATCACCGTCAAGGGCAAGCGCCTCATCGAGACGTCGCCGGTGGTGCTCTATGCCGGTTCCCTGGTGCCGCGCGAAATCGTCGCTTGCGCGCGGAAGGATGCGCGCGTGATCGACACGGCGCCACTCCATCTCGACGCGATCGTCGCTGAGATGAAAGCGGCGTTCGACCGGGATGAAGACGTGGTCCGTGTTCACTCCGGCGATCCGTCGATCTATGGCGCGATCGGCGAACAGATGCGGCGGCTCGACGCGCTGGGCATTCCTTACGATGTCATTCCGGGCGTCCCCGCCTTTGCAGCCGCCGCCGCCTTGCTGAAGACGGAACTGACGTTGCCGGGGATCAGCCAGTCGATCATCCTCACCCGCGTGCAGGGTTCGTCATCGCCCATGCCGCCGCGCGAGGATCTGGCAATTCTTGGGCAGGCCGGCGCCACCCTGGCGCTGCACCTTTCCGTCAAGAGCATAGCCAAGGCGGTGAAGGAGTTGACACCCCATTATGGCGCCGATTGCCCGGCGATCGTCGTCTATCGCGCCTCCTGGCCGGATGAATCGGTCGTGCGCGGGCAACTTTGCGATATTGAGGCGAAACTCAAGGGCACTGACATCGCACGCACCGCGCTCATCTTTGTCGGCCGCGTCTTCGGTGACGCGCAATTCAACGACAGCCAACTCTACAACGCCACCCACCAGCATCTCTACAGGCAAGAGTAGATGCCGTGACGTCACTGTGGCGGCATGCGGATTTCCGGCGGCTCATCTCGGCGCTCGCCGTTTCGCAGATGGGTGCCAAGATCGCACGGGAGGCGCTGCCGCTGACCGCCGTTCTCGTTCTCGGCGCCGGGCCGATGGCGATGAGCGGTCTCACCATAGCGGCATCCCTGCCGACTTTGCTGATGGCCCTTCATGCCGGCGCATTCCTGGATCGCGTCCGCCGCCGGCCGGCGAT
This sequence comes from uncultured Dongia sp., assembly GCA_964618305.1. Lineage (GTDB taxonomy): Bacteria > Pseudomonadota > Alphaproteobacteria > Dongiales > Dongiaceae > Dongia. The sequence goes on from CAZUAL010000019.1 coordinate 4,469, forward strand.
GATCCTGGCCGATCTAGTTCGCTTCCTTGTGCTGATTTCGGTACCTGCTGCCGCGTTGCTCGGCGTCCTGACGATGGCACAGCTTTGCATTGTCGCCTTCGCCGTGTCAGCGGCAACGCTCGCCTTCGATATCGCCGATCAGGCCTATCTGCCGGGTCTTGTCGGCAGAGCGGACATCGTCAAGGCCAATGCGACGAAGGAAGCAGCCGATGCCGCGACGGAAATCACCGGCCCACCTCTGGGTGGCATGCTGGTGCAGATTATCGGCGGGCCGCTCACCATTCTCATCGATGCCGTGAGCTATCTTTTTTCGGCGGCGTTCCTGGGGCGAATCCGCACGGCCGAGCCGCCGAATGCGGCGCCTGCCCGTTCGCCGGACTATTGGCGCGAGATCAAGGCGGGCCTCCATGTGATGTGGCATGATTCCGTGCTGCGGCCACTTCTCTATGCGCGTTTCATCCGCACCTTCTTCGGCGGCATGCTGGGGCCGTTCTATGTGCTCTATGCGGTGACCGATCTGGGTCTTAGCCCTTTTCAGCTCGGCCTTGTCGTCGCCGTGGGTGGGGTAGCTTCACTGCTGGGTTCCGCCGCCGTGCCGCTTTTGGTCGAGAAATTTCCTGCCGGGCCGGGCCTGATCCTTGCCTTCGTCATAAAGACCCTGGGCTATGTCTGTGTGCCGCTGGCCGGACATGCTTTGGGGCTTGGGCCTTACGCCGCCATTCTGCTGCTCGTTGCACAGCAATTGCTGGCTGACGGCAGCACGGGGTATTTCATGGTGGTCGAGCGCAGCCTGCGTCAGCGCCGGGTGCCGCCGGACCTTCTCGCGCGCGCCGGCGCCACGACCAGGCTCGTCAATGACGGGCCGATACCTTTTGCAGCGATGCTGGGCGGGCTATTGGCTGAGCAGATGGGCATTCATGCCGTGATGTGGATCGCCGTTGCCGGCTATGCGCTCTCGCCGGTTATCGCTTTCCTATCGGATGTGCGGCGGTTGCATAAACTTTAGGTACTTGTTCTTTCCTGTCCGGCAAAAGCGAGCGTCACGCCTCGCTCTTGTGTGATAGGATTTTCATGTTGGGCTGCATGCTGCTCGTGCGGCAATGAGCAGCCGGAAGGGTGCTACATGAAGCGCATCGCTCACTTTGTCGGCGGCGCAATGTTCTTCGCCGCAATTGCCTCCGGCGCCGCGCTGGCCGAAACCCCGATCGTGTCGGATGCCGTCGCCGTTGTTTCCGCCTATCTGCCGGAAGGCGTGACATTGCAGGATGCAAGCGTGCGCGAACTGAGCCGCGCCGTGCGCCGTACGGTGCGCGCGCATCCTGAACTCGTCGCTGCGATTCTCCTGGATGTCACCAAGGCAGTGCCGCCCGGCCGCAAGAAGGCGGTGAAAAAGGCCGTGGCCGACGCGAAGGCGCCCTATGCGCGCACCACGGGCCGCGGCGGCCGGCGGTAACGGCGCCAGCGAAACGCCTCGCGCCTATTTCTTGAACGGCGCTTCGCCGACGAGATTCCCTTTGCGGTCGAAGACCAGCAGCTCGATCTCCAACTGACGACCCGATTCACGCAAGGCGACTTCCTGCGCCGCCTTTGCAATATCGGCACCGATTGCGATGCCGGCCTTGGTGCAGAGGTCGAGCGCTTCCATCGCCGTATTGCCGTTGCGGATTGCCTCGATGAGCGAGGCATCGCCACCAAGTGCGCCGGAGCGCTCGGCCAGGCGGGAGAGATCGACCTGGCTGCGGCCCGAGTGAAGATCGAGATGGCCTTCAGCGAGCTTTGCGAACTTGGCGAAACCGCCGGCAAGGGTCAGGCGCGGGATCGGATGATGGCGCAGATATTTGAGCACGGCGCCGGCAAAATCACCCATGTCGATGAAGGCAATCTCCGGCAGCCCGTGGCGCCTGGCGACTGCATCCTCCGTCGTGGAGCCGGTGCAGGCGGCGGCATGGGTGAGCCCGGCGGCGCGGATGACGTCGATGCCGCGATGGATCGAGGCGATCCAGGCCGAGCAGGAGAAGGGATGCACGATGCCGGTCGTGCCGAGAATCGAAATGCCGCCGATGATGCCGAGGCGCGGGTTCCAGGTCTGCTTCGCGATTTCGGCGCCGCCGATGACGCTGATTGTCACCTCGGCGTCCGGGTGGGTGCCGAACGCGCTGACCACGTCTTTCAAGACCGCTTCGATCATTGCGCGTGGCGCCGGATTGATCGCAGGCTCGCCGGGCGGGATGGGGAGGCCGGGTTTGGTCACCATGCCGACACCCGTCCCAGCCTTGAAGACAATCCCACTGCCGGGTGCCAGCTGCCGGATCCGGGTCCGGATATGGGCGCCGTGGGTCACATCCGGGTCGTCACCGGCATCCTTGATGATGCCGGCCTCGGCAAAATCGGCCGTCAGAACCGGTTCGAGCACGGGAAATGTCGGTTTTTCGCCCTTGGGGAGGGTGATCGAGACGGATTCCTCGAATTTTCCGGCCAAAAGGGCCGAAAAAGCGGCCTTGGCGGCCGCTGTGGCGCAGCAGCCGGTCGTCCAGCCCCGCCGCAGGGGTCCGTCGGGGCGCCTCTGGCCATTTTCCGGCTCTTTTCCGGCGCTTGTCGCTTTTTTGTCGGGCATGACGCTATTTTATGGGCCGATGTCTTTTGCTGGCTAGTGCAGGGCCAATCCTGCGCTAATTTACCGCCCATGAACAAGCTATTTGCGACATTGCCGGAACTGGAACCGGGCTGGGTTTGGCTCGCCGGCGCCGGGCCCGGGGATCCGGGTTTGCTCACCCTCCTTGCCATCAAGGGGCTGAGTTCGGCTGATGTCATCGTCTATGACGCGCTGGTCGACAAATCGATCCTTGAGCTCGCCCGTCCTGGCGCCATCCTCGAATATGCGGGAAAGCGCGGTGGCAAGCCCTCCGTCAAGCAGCCCGACATCTCACTGCGCCTGGTGCAGCTGGCGCGCGAGGGCAAGCGCGTGCTGCGCCTCAAGGGCGGTGATCCCTTCGTCTTCGGCCGCGGCGGTGAGGAAGCGTTGACGCTGGTCGAAAGCAACATTCCCTTCCGGATCGTGCCCGGCATTTCGGCCGGTATCGGCGGTCTCGCCTACGCCGGCATTCCGGTGACACACCGCGACAGCAACTCGGCGGTGGCCTTCGTCACCGGTCATGACGCGACCGGCGAGGTGCCCGATTCCGTCGATTGGTCGTCGCTTGCCAAGGGCGCCCCGGTCATCGTGCTCTACATGGCGCTGAAGCATATCGAACGGATCGCCGAACGGCTCATCGCCGGTGGCCGCAATCCGGCGGAATCGGTCGCCGTCATCGCCAAGGCGACGACGGCCGATCAGCGCGTTCTCGAGACGACGCTATCCCGCGCCGCGGCCGATGTCGCCGCGGCGGGTATCGAGCCGCCGGCCATGGTCGTGGTGGGCGAGGTGGTGAAGCTCCGCGCCGCGATGGATTGGCTGGGGGCGATGAACGGCAAGCGCCTCGTGCCGGATCCCTTGGGCCAGCGCCGCCGCGACCAGGCGGGCTGAGTGCCACCTTGGCACGTGGCCTCGTCATCGCCGCGCCATCCTCTGGCAGCGGCAAGACCCTAACTACACTCAGCCTCCTTTCGCTGCTGAAGGAAAAGGGCGCGGGCGTGATCGGCTGCAAGGCCGGGCCCGACTATATCGATCCTGAATTCCACGCCGCGGCGACGGGAAGGCCCTGCTTCAATCTCGATATCTGGAGCATGCGCGCGGAAGCGCTGAACATGCTGCTGGCGCACCAGGCGGCGCGCGCCGATCTCGTCATCGTCGAAGGCGTCATGGGGCTCTTCGACGGCATTCCCGGTCTCGAGAGTGGACGCAACGGGTCCTCAGCCGAACTGGCGCGCCGGCTTGGTCTTCCCATCCTTCTTGTGATCAACGCGAAGGGCCAGGGTGCCACCGCCGGTGCCGTCATAGAAGGACTGACGCGGCACGATCCCAGCCTCCGCTTTGCCGGCATCGTCTTCAATAATGTCGGCACCTCCGTGCACCGCGAAATTCTGGCCGATGCGGCCGCCAAGGCGGGGATCAAGGTGCTCGGCTATCTGCCGCATGTCGAGGCGCTCAAGGTGCCGGCGCGGCATCTGGGGCTGGTGCAGGCGCGTGAGTTCAGCGAATTGCAGAAGTTCTTCGCCACGGCGCGGTCGAGCTTCGCCGATGCCTTCGATCTCGACGGCATTGCGGCCGCCGCTTCCGAGATCGCGGCCCCGCCCGGGCCGCTTGCGCCCATGCTGCCGCCGCTCGGCCAGCGCATCGCCATCGCCGACGATGCGGCCTTCGCCTTTTCCTATCCCTTTCATCGCGAAGCCTGGGCGGCGGCGGGCGCCGAGATCAGCCCTTTCTCACCGCTTGCCGATGAAGCGCCCCGCGCCGATGCCGATGCAATCTTCCTGCCCGGCGGCTATCCGGAACTGCATGCGGGAAGGCTTGCCGCCAGCGGCCGGTTTTGGGAAGGCCTGCGCAAAGCTGCCGCCGCCGGCACATTCATCTATGGCGAGTGCGGCGGCTATATGAGCCTGGGTGCGGGCATTGTCGACGCCGATGGTCATCGCCATGCGATGGCGGGCCTGCTGCCGGTCGAAACCAGCTTTGCCCGCCGCAAGCTCCACCTCGGCTACCGCGAGGCGCGCCTGCTGGATGGCGCACCCTTCGGTGCCAAGGGTGCGTTGTTCCGCGGACATGAGTTTCATTATGCGACGATCCTTGCCGAGGGCGACGCACCCGCCCTCTTCGACGCCGGCGATGCGCGTGGCCGGAGGCTCGGGCCGGTGGGGCGCCGGGTCGGCAGCGTCATGGGCTCCTTCATGCATCTCATCGACCGGCGGATTGCCTAGGCGCCAAGATTACGGAAAGGTGAATGGCCACTTCTTGCCGCGCGGCGGTGCGATAGGGGCTATGCAAAGGCTCCCCTCCTCCCGAGGGCGGCATTCGATATGATTGCTGGAATCCGTTCGGCCCATTCCAGCGCCTACTTTCCCATCATGAGCATCGTCGCCCCGACTGTCAGTCCAGAGGCCGCGCCATCAGGCGTGCGGCGCCGGCTTCGGCATGCGATGCAGCCCGGCCCGATTCTCTTTGCAATCCTCTTCACGCTGGATTCCGTCGCACGCGCCATCATCGTGCCGGTTATTCCGCTGGAGGCGCTGCATCTTCTGGGATCGGCGCGCAATGTCAGCGTCGCGGTTACCGTCGCCGGCATTGCCGGTGTGGTGATGGCGCTCCTGCTTCCCGGCATCATCCATCGCTGGCGCCCCAAAGCGAGCTATCTGCTGGTGATCACGATGCTCGGCGTTGCCTCGCTGCTGATGGCGTCGCAGACCATGCTGGGCTTCGGCCTCGGCTGGATGATGCGGTCGATGGCGGCGGCCGGGCTCTTAGGCCTGCTCAACATCTACATCGCCGCCTTCATCGAGAAGAAGGATCTGGCGAAGTCGGAGCCCTTGCGCACCTTCTTCTCGGCCAGTGCCTGGGTCGGCGGGCCATTCCTTGGCATTCGCCTTTACGAGATATCGCCGCTGGTGCCGTTCGCCGTCTCGATCGCGGCGGCCTTGGTGCTCTTCATCTACTTCCGCTTGCTCAACTTGCAGGCGCCGTCGCCGCCGCGCGGCACCAGCAGCGCGCCCTGGCATAATATTGCGCGGTACTTCGTGCAGAAGCGGCTGGTGCTGGCCTGGGTGCTCAATTTCGGGCGCGAAATGTGGTGGGTGACGCTCTTCACCTATGCGCCGATCTATCTGGTGCAGGCCGGCAAGCCGGCGGTCGAGGCGGGTGATCTCATCGTCTCCTGTACGTCGCTCCTCTTCGTCAGCCTGCTTCTGGGTTGGCTCGGTCGGCGCATCGGGCTCAGGCGCTTCATCGCCGGCGGCTTCTTGTGGGTCTCGGCGGCGACCTTTGCCTTCGTTTGGTTCGCCGATAAGCCGGACATGGCGAGTGTCATGTTGATCGCGTCCGCCGTTGGTGCCGTCTCGCTCGATTCCGTCTGCGTCGTGACGTTCCTGCGCGCCGTGCGCGGCTGGGAAAGGCCGCAGATGACGATGGTCTTTAGCATCTACCGCGATGCGGCGGCACTTGTTCCGCCCGCCATCTTCGCCGTGCTGCTGAGTTTCTTTCCGCTGCCGATCGTATTCCTCGTCAACGGTGCCTTCGCGCTCTTCTGTGCCTACCTGGCGCTCAAACTGCCGCGCAGCCTCTAGCAGGCAAACAACATTCCTATCGCCAGTCGGCCCGAAATAGAGGATCGTTCTCGCATGATGGAGACTTTCCCGGATTTTTCGGAAACAGATGCATGCATCACGTCTGATCGCATTCGGCGGCTCGTCGCCTATTGGGAAAGCCGTCACCTTGGCCGGCCTGCTCCTTTGAAGATTGATATCGATCCGGCGGCGATCCGCGATTTGCTGCCCTATGTCGTCATAGCCGAAATCGAGGAACCATTTCGTGTTCGCTATCGCCTGGTTGGAACGCGCGTTGTCGAATTCAACCGGCTGGATTTCACCGGCGCCTATCTTGACGAAATGCGTTGGGATTCCACTGGGCGTTATTCAAGGGCCTATCGCGCCGTCGCGGCAACGAGCCGACCCTATTACGGGGTCGATTGCTGGCCATTGGCGGGATCGCAGCTCGGCCGCAGCGAGGTCGTCATCCTGCCGCTCAGCACCGATGGTGAACGCGTTGACCGCTGTCTGGTCCTGGAAGATTTTCTCTTCTCGCACCACGACCTGATTGAGGAAATGGACTAGCGCCCTGCAATGAGGCGGTCGATCGCCTGCGCCAGCTTGATGTCGCGGGCGCTCAAGCCCTTGCAATCATGCGTGGTCAGGAGGATGTCGACGCGGTTATAGACGTTGTTCCATTCTGGGTGATGGTCCTGTGCCTCGGCCAGCAAAGCGACCTGGCTCATGAACCCCCAGGCCTCGATGAAGTTCTTGAACTTGAATGATCGCCGGATCGCATCCCGGTCGGCCAGGAACGCCCAATCATTCAGCATCGCTTGCGCGGCTGCCCGTTCTTCCGGGCCAAGCTTTGCGATCATCAGGCCACCTCCTAGCGGATCAGCGGAGCAAGATAGCGCGGTATGTCGGCTTCAAGGCGCGCGTTGAGATCCTTCATCGCCTGGTCGAGGAGATTGAACAGAACCGCTTCACGCTGATTGAGAGTCATGTTCTCGGCGACCGTCTGCGAGCGGGTGACCGTTTCCGTCACCGTGCCGGCCTTGCCGGAGATCGGATTGCCGGCATCGAGCTTGACTGTGATCGACAAATCGAAGCGGTCGGACTGCTCGGTCTTGAGGGCTGCGTTGATGCCGGACGAACGCGGCAGTTGCACCTGCTGTGCGCGCACCTCGACCACCTGGTAATTGGCTTGTCCGCGGGTGCCGACCGCCTTCAGGCGATCGCGCGCCCATTGCTGGGCTAGCCGCAGCGGTGCTTCCGGGTAATCGGCCGAATTGTCGTTGGCTATCGCGACCGACGAATCCGGCCCCGTTATCTCGATCTGGGCGACGTCGAGATTGATCGCCGGCAGATGCTGGAACGTGATCTCGGGAAAATGCTGGCGATCGGGCGGCGTGTTGCAGGCGGCGAGGGACACGGCGAGAGACACAAGGACAGCAAGCGATGCGGCGCGAAGACAGCCGCGGCGGTGACGAGCGGTGAACATCTTTTGGGACCTGGGCTTTCCGATGCAATGCCAGTTGCGGTGTTGTGGCCAGACCCTGCCAGGAGCCGGACTTCCCGGCAAGACAGCATCGACCGCCGGTGCGCGGCTCTTGCTGCAGCGCAAATAAGTCAATCATCCTAGTAATTTAGGGATCTATTGCCCCTTGATGGAAGAACCGTCAGGAGTGATCATTGTGGTGAACGAAGACGAGGGCAGCTCGCCTGTGGGGGACGCGAACGCGCTTTGAGGTCGATTTGATGCCGGCTTCCGGACCAGAGAGCAAGCAATTGTCCCCTTTAAAGGGCGAAGTCATCCTGCCTGGGCCGGCCAGGGCCGCTGCGGCGCCCCGGATCATCACCCTTCTCTCAAACCCGATCATGCTGATGCTGCCGCTTGTCGTTCTAGTCGTCGGTGTCTTGGCAAGCTCACTCGTTCACGCCGAACTCCAGCGCCGGGCCCTGGTTGCCTGGAAGGAAGCAACCCAGAACGAGACGGACGGGCTCAGCGCTGCCTTCATCGATACGCTGCGTACCGTTCAGCCGCCGCTGCGGGCGATTACCGGATTGTTTCTGGGATCGGAAGAAGTCACGGCTCCCGAATTTCGTCAGGCCATTGTCGCGCTGACGCCAAGTGACAGTGGCACGGAGCCGATATCCATGGCCTACCTCGAGGCACGGCCTGACGGCACTTACGTTATGCCGTTCGGGACCGGCCTTGCAAAATTCGGTCCCATTGCCACGATGCCGGAGCGTTGGGCCAATCTTCGTGCAATATCGTTGATGGCCGGGGCCGAGCCCCTGCGCATACTCCTGACGAAAGAGCCTCTCTTCACAGATCCTCTGGGTGAGCGCTTTGCGCTCATTCTGGCATTGCGCGGTGGCGCAAATCCGCCGCTGCTGGTAATGCCGCTCGATCTCGAAAAGCAAATGGCCACGTTTGCCGCTGGCCATGTGCCGGAAGGCCTGCGCCTCAGCGTGGCGCACCGCGCGATTGCGCAAGGCAAGCTCTACAACGTCGCCTATCGGCCGCTTCCCGACTACCCGGCGGCAAATGGAGCTCTTCTCTCGCCCCATTCCCTGACATCAACCCAGCTTTTGTGGGCCGCGGAATGGCAGCTGACATGGCTGATTGCACCGGATTATCGTGGCGGCCCCGATTACAGTCTTGCCCACGCGGTGCTCGTTGGCGGAATTGGCTTTTCGCTCCTCTGCGCCATCCTCTTCATGATCGCGCGGTATGAGGCCCGCCGCGAGCGGGCGCTCGCGGTTGCGGCAAAGCAGAATGCGGAGATGTTCAGGCAGCACATGATGGATATCGCCCAGGCGCGCGACGCGGCGGAGCGCGCCAACCGGGCGAAGTCGGATTTCCTCGCGCATATGAGCCACGAACTCAGAACACCGCTCAATGCCATCATTGGATTCTCCGACATGATGAAATTGGGCATCGGTGGCAAGATCGAGAACGAGAAGCATCTGGAATGTGTCCACCATATCAGCGACAGCGGCACCCTTCTGTTCAGGCTCATCGACCAGCTTTTCGACACGGCGAAGATCGAAAGCGGACAGATCGATATCGAGGAAATGCCGCATGACGCCGCCGATCTGGCACGCGAGGCAATTGCCTTGATCGAACCGGCGGCTCGCGCCAAGCAAATCCGCCTGGAACTTGCCTGCGGGCCGGACCTGCCGATGTGGCTGGTTGACCATCGCAGTGCCCTGCAGATCCTCAACAATCTCCTGACCAATGCCGTCAAGTTCTCCGGCCGCCAGTCGCTGGTCACGATGCGCCTCGAGCGCCTTGCCGACGACGGGCTCGGTATCGCGGTGATCGACCAGGGACCCGGCATCTCACCCGACGTTCTGCCACGGATATTCGATCGCTTCGCCCGAGGCGACGCCATGGTCGCCGCCAAGGATGAAGGACTTGGTCTCGGCCTCTGGATCGTGCGCAATCTCGTTGAGATGCATCGTGGCGAGATCAGTGTCTCGAGTGAGCAGGGCCGCGGCACCACAATTCAAATGCGCTTCCCACCTCGTTAGAGGTGGACACTCAGCTCTTTGGTTTTTCGACGTCGGATAGCGCGAATTTGTATTCGCTGTTGCAGAATTCGCAGGTGACGACCAGGTTTCCCTCGATCGTCAGGTCCTGGAGTTCGTCCTGACCCAGCGATTTCAGCACGTTTTCGACGCGCCCACGCGAGCAACGGCATTGCGCCTTGAGATCGTGACCTTCGAACACGCGCACGCCGTCCTCATGGAAGAGGCGATAGAGCACGTCGTTGATGCCGTCTTCCGGACCGGTCAACTCATCATCCTCGGCACTTGCCATCAGGATGACGGCGCGGCGCCAGGCATCCTCATCCTCTTCCGGGTCACCGTCGAAATCGCTATCTCCGCCCTGCCAGTCATGCGGTTGCGATCCTTCCGGCGTCCAGCCGGGGCTGGCGGCATGACCACCTTCGCGCGGCAGACGCTGCAGCATGATGGCGCCGACACGCCAGCCGCCCTCGTAATGCTCGACTGCCAGCTTGAAAGCCGCCTGCAGCTGCTCAGATTGCTGGAAATAGTGATGGATGCAATCGACGAGGCTGGTCCCTTCGAGCTCGACGATGCCCTGATAGCGGTCGGCATGCTCGCCCTGGTCGACTGTGAAGGCAAGGTAGCCGCCACCGGTCAGGCGCATCAGGTTGGCCGATGCGGCGGGAATCGCTTCGACGGCCGGCTTGTCGAACTGGGCATAGCCGCGGACATGGCCGGCCGACGTGACATCGGCCACCATCAGCTTCACCGCGCCATTGCCCTTGGCCTGCAAGGTGAAGACGCCCTCGTATTTCAGCGTTGCCGCCAGGATGGCGGCCAGCGCCATCATCTCGGTTAGGAGATGCGCCACGGATTCCGGGTAGGCGTGCTTGGCGACGATCTCGCTCGCCACGCGGTCAAGGCGCACCATGCGCCCGCGGACACCGTGCCCCTCGATCTGGAATGGCTGGACGAAATCGGAAGCGGGTGGGGTGAAACGGCTGCTATCCATACCCATCATATTAAAGCAGGCCGAGGCACCAGTAAAGAATCCCCTGCTGTGCGTGGAGGCGGTTTTCCGCCTCGTCCCAGACGACCGATTGCGGCCCGTCGATGACCGAGGCGGTCATTTCGTCGCCGCGATGGGCGGGCAGGCAATGCATGAAGATGGCGCCCGGATTGGCAAGCTTCATCAGCGCGTCGTCGACCTGGAAGCGGCGCAGCTGCTCCGTCCGATCAAAGGTGTCCGCGTCGCCCATCGAGACCCAGGTGTCGGTGACAATGCAATCCGCGCCCTTGGCCGCTTCCTTCGGGTTGTCGGAAATCTTCACCTTGCCACCCTGCTCATGCGCCCAATTGATGACGTCGCGCGGGGGTGCAAGGTTGGCCGGGCAAGCGATGTTGAGCTCGAAGTCAAAGCGCACGGCGGCATGAATCCAGCTGGTCGCCATGTTGTTGCCGTCGCCCGACCAGGTAACGCGCTTGCCCTTGATCGGCCCGCGATGCTCCTCGAAGGTCATGACATCGGCCATCAGCTGGCAGGGATGGGTGCGGTCGGTCAGGCCGTTGATGACGGGAACCGTTGCGTATTCCGCAAGCTCCATCAGCTTCGATTCCTTGGTGGTGCGCACCATGATGCAATCGACATAGCGCGACAGAACGCGGGCGGTGTCGGCCACTGTTTCGCCACGGCCCAGCTGCGAGCTTTCCCGCTCCAGGACGACCACCTCGCCGCCGAGGCTCTTCATGCCGATTTCGAAGGAGACGCGGGTGCGGGTCGAAGGCTTCTCGAAGATCATGGCGAGCTTCTTGTCCGCAAACGGCTTGGCATTGCCGTTCGGGAAGTTTTTAGCCTTTACCGCCTTGGAGACGTCGATGATGCGCCGCAGATCGGCGGCGGACATGACATCGAGGTCGAGGAAATGGGGGAGAATCTTGGTCATGATGTTCACGCAGCTTTCGCTTGGGCCGCCACGGCGGCGATCATATCGATGGCGGAATCCACTTCCGCGGCGGTGATGATGAGCGGCGGCAGCAGGCGCACCGTATTGTCGCCCGCACCCACGGTCAAAAGGCCCACGCCCCGCAGCGCCTCGACCAATTCCGTGTTGACGATGCCGCTTGCGCATTTCAATCCACGCATCAGCCCCTTGCCGCGCTTCGCTTCGAACGTGGCCGGGAAACGGCGCAGAAGCTCGTCGACGCGGGCATCGAGATGGGCGCTCACTTTGTTGACATGGTCGAGCAGCTTGCCGTCGAGGATGATGTCGAGCACCGCATTGCCCACCGCCATGGCGAGCGGATTGCCGCCGAAGGTGGTGCCGTGGGCGCCCGGACCGAAGGCCGCCGCCACCTTGTTGGTGGCAAGGCAGGCACCCAGCGGGAAACCGCCGCCGATGCCCTTGGCAATCGCGACGACGTCGGGAGCGATGCCGGCCCATTCGTGCGCGAGGAACTTGCCGGTGCGGCCCACACCCGACTGCACTTCGTCGAACATGAGAAGGAGGCCGAATTCGTCGCAGACCTTGCGGAGACCCTGCAGGAATTCGATGTCGGCGGCGCGCATGCCGCCTTCACCCTGCACCGGCTCGACAAGGATCGCCGCCGTCTCGGGCCCGATCTTGGCGCGCACTTCGTTGAGGTTGTTGAAGGCGCAATGGTCGAAACCGTCGACGACGGGCGCATAGCCTTTCAGATATTTCTCGTTGCCGGCGGCGGCGAGAGTGGAGAGGGTGCGGCCGTGGAAGGCGCCCTCGAAGCCGATGACCCGGTAGCGCTTCGGATCGCCGAAATCGTCATGGTACTTGCGGATTAGCTTGAGGCCGCACTCGATCGCCTCGACGCCGGAATTGGCGAAGAAGACCTGGTCGGCGAACGTCGCCTTGGTGAGCCGGTCGGCAAGCTTCACCTGCCCCGGCACCTGATAGAGGTTCGAGGTGTGCCACAGCTTACTTGCCTGGTCGGTCAGGGCCTTGATCAGATGCGGATGCGAATGGCCAAGCGCCGTCACCGCGATGCCGCTCGCGAAATCGAGGAATCGTCGACCGTCCGCCGTGAAGAGATAGGCCCCTTCGCCACGCTCGAAGGCGAGGTCGGAACGGGCATAGGTCTGCATCAGGCTGCTGGTGGTCTGGGCGGTCATTTTGGCCTCTTTTCGGGGGCAAAAGGGCCCGATTGGGGCCCGGAAAGGCGGGACTATCGGGAGGCTTTCCCCCTCTGTCAACCGCGGGTGTCGATCGGCGGATGTCCGCTGGGGTCAAGCCCCTTCATCGGATTAGCTTTTTGCTCATATAGACAGTCTTTCCATTCATGAATTCCTCTTCCCGATCCACGGCATAATTGTACTTCCGATAGAGCGCGACATTGGCTGCGAAGGCGCCATTGGTGAGCAGGCGGATCTCCGGGCAGCCAAGGCCCCGGGCCTTTTCCTCCGCATGTTGCAGGAGCAGCCTTCCGATCCCCAGACCCTGCGCGTCCGGGTGGACGGCGACATTCTCGATCCACAGGTGATCCGCGCGCGGCATGGTCTCGAGCAGGCCGACGATCCGTCCCTGGTCGGTCGCCAGGTCGAATTGGTGCTCAAGCACGGCTTGCCGGTAATCGGCCTGCATCGGCAGCGGCTTGCGGCCGATCACCGGCACCCATTTGGCATAGGCGGCATCGACGATGGCGGCGATGGCCGCGGCATCCGGCGGCACGGCCGGCCGCAGCTTGATATTGGGTGGGCACGTCATTCAGGTGACTCCGGAAAAACAAAAAACCCCGCCGACCGGTCTGGTGGGCAGGGGATGCTTGGGCGAACGTTGCTGGGATTTACCTCCCGGCGGATCTTTCCGTTCGTGCCAAAAGCGTACCGCTCCGCACCAGGGTGCAGGCTCGACGTCGGTCGGCGCGGGCTGAAAGAGCGTGGAACATGGCGGCGATACTAGAAAGGGCGTGGCGTGGGGTCAAGGTCAGGGTTTGAGGCGGTAGCCGCGGCGGAACCAGAGGAAGGCCAGCACGAACAAGGCGGCGTTCACTGGGATCAGCACCGCCCCACCGGTCAGCGGATCGGCCGAGCCGGTGCCGGTCATGCCGAAGCGGAACCCGTCGATGACATAGAAGACCGGATTGAAGCGAACGATCTGCTGGGCGGCCTCCGGCAGGCTCTCGACCCGGTAGAAGAGTCCGGACAGGAACGATAGAGGCAGGAGGAGGAAGGTGTGAACGGCGGCGTAGGAATCCCATTTCTCCGCCCAGATCCCGACCAGGATGCCGATGAGACCGAAGAGCATGGTTCCCATCAGGGCGAAGAAGGCAAGGGCCCCGGCATGAAAGAGGGCGAGATCAGCAAAGAGCAGGCTCGCCAGGGCGACGGCGGCGCCCACCATGATGCCGGCGGCACAGGATCCGCCGAGATAGCCGCAGACCCGCTCCAATGGGCTGAGCGGCGCCATCAGGAGATCTGCCATCACCCGCTCATGCTTGTCGAAGATGAAGGAGCCGCAGACGCATTCGAACGCCTTCTCGCAGGCGACGAAGATGATGAGACCAGGGGCGATGAAATCGACCAGCCCGCTATCGCCAGCATTCATCGTGCCGAGCGCCAGGTGAAAGACGGCAAGATAGAGGAGGCTCGAAACCACCGGGCCGAGGATCTGGTAATTGTAATCCTGCAGGCCCCGGAATGCCTCACGCCGCGTCAGCGTGGCAAGGCCCAGCCAGTTGACGGAGCCGAAGCGGCGCGGTTGCAGGAGGCCGGATGGCATCATGGCTTCAGCCGGCTGCCGATCTGGAAGCTCAGGTAATTGGCGATGAAGAGTCCGGCATTGACGGCGGCAAGGGCGATGACGCCCAGCAGGATCGATCCGTCGGCATGGCCGATGAGGCCGAAGCGGAACCCGTCGATCATGTAGAAGAACGGATTGAGGTGAGCGAGGAAGCGGCCGAAATCCGGCAGCCGCTCGGTCGAATAGAAGGTGCCCGACAGGAAGGCGAGCGGCGTAATGATGAAGTTGGTGACCGCCGCCATATGGTCGAACTTCTCGGCATAGATTCCGGCAACGATGCCGAGCTGCGAGAGCATGAGGCTCGCCATCAGCGCATAGAAAACCATCGCCCAGGGATGGGCGAGATGCAGCGGCACGAAGATCCAGATCGCGGCCGCCGTGCTGAGGCCGACGATGATGCCGCGCGTCAGGCCACCCAGCGCCAGCCCCAGGGTCAGTTCCCAGGAGGTGAGCGGCGGCATCAGGAGGTCGACGATATTCCCCTGGATCTTCGCGATCATCAGCGAGGATGAGGTGTTGGCGAAGGAATTCTGCGTCATCGCCATCATGATGAGGCCGGGCGCCAGGAACTCCATGTAGGGAACGCCGCCCACCAGCTCGGTCGAATGGCCCATGGCCAGCACGAAGATGGCCAGGAAGAGCAACGTCGTGACGACCGGTGCCAGGATCGTCTGCGTGGCGACGGTCAGGAAGCGGCGGACCTCCTTGCGGTAGAGGGTCGCAAGGCCGATCCAGTTGACGGTGTTGTAGCGGCGGGGAGACAGGGAAATCGACATGATGCCGGGAAACTAGAGCCCGATCCGGCACAAGCGCAATCCCTTTTGCGGCAGAGGCGGCCTGATGGCCTTCTACTTGATATCGTCGAGCTTCGCCTGGAACCGATCCTTGGCGCTGGTCATGGTAAAGACCAGATCGTAATGGCCAAGTTCGGACGGATCCCAGGCCGCGACCGTCAAATTGCCCCGCTGCCAGATGGGGACATCCATGTTGAAGGAGATGCCGGGGGCGATCTCCACCTGGTCGCGCTTGACGGTCGAGCTGCCGAGGCTCTGGTTGAGGCCGGCCATCAGCTTGTAGCCGTCCTTGGCGCGGACGGGGCTGAGGCGCGCCGCCACCAGGGCATATTGGGCGCCGCCACCGCCAAGATCGTTGCCGCCATAGAGGGCGTCGGAGAATCCGGTCTCATCGAAGCTCACTTCTTCCGCCTCGCTCTCCTGGGCCGCGCTGCCGCCATCCGAGACTTCCATGAAGTCGAAGCGCAGGCGGGACTTGACGCCGTCGATCTCGAACTCGACCGGCCGCCACCATGAGACGTTCGCGGGATCGGGGGCCACGACGCGGCAGGTAAGAATGCCGACACTCTCATAGCGCTGCTCGTCGCGGGCGACATAGCCCACCATCCGGTTTTGCAGGTCCGGATCGTCGGCACACTTCACCGTGGCACCCTTGGGAAGGTCCTTGAAGGGCAGCTTCATGTTCTTGAACTGGGTGAGGGTGATGCCGAAACGGTAGCCAAGATCGGCTTCCATCGTATCGGCCTGAGCCGCGCCACCCGCCAGGCAGCAGAACAATGTGAAGATGGCCGCTCCTCGGCCGATTGAAGAACCCGCTGTCTTGCGCAGCATCCTGAGCGTTCCGTCCCGTTGCTCTTGTGCCGCCACGACTCGGTGGCCGGCTCACGAACAGAATGCCTGCAAATTGAGACAGTTCCATTGTGAGAAGGGGAGGAAAGCTGTGAGATGGCTGTGACCAAACCTGCGGTTTTGCAGCCATAGATTCGGTTGTGGCCGCCGATACCGCGTCAGGCGCGAGAAGTCTTAAAGCGCGTTAAGAAAAACGACAGCGCGGCGAAGTCCACCGATTGGATCAGAAGGCCTCCGCCGGCATCGCCATCAGAGTGTCGGAACCAGCCATCAGCGTGGTGAAGAGCGAGTTGCTCTCCGGCAGCAGCCGCGCGAAGTAGAAGCGCGCGGTCATCACCTTGGCGGCGTAGAAGCCGTCGCCATCCTCATCCTTCTTGGCGAGTGCTATCTCCACCATGCGGCACCACATGTAGCCCAGAGCCACCAGCGCGAAGAGGCGCTGGTAATCCGTCGCCGCCGCTCCCGCCTCGTTGGGATTGGCAAGGCCCGCCTGGGCGACCCAGGCCGTCGCCTGCTGCAGTTTGGCGAAGGCCTTGGCGAGTGGCAGGACGAACTCCGCCATTTCCGGCTTCTCGGACGCTTGCTCGATGTAATCGGCAACGGGGTGGAAGAAGCGCCGCGCCAGACGCCCGGTGCCGGTCGGCAACTTGCGCCCGACCAGGTCGAGCGCCTGGATGCCGTTGGTGCCTTCATAGATTTGCGTGATGCGCGCGTCCCGCACCAGCTGCTCCATGCCCCATTCGCGGATGTAGCCGTGGCCGCCATAGACCTGGACGCCCAGATTGGCCGCGTTGAAGCCGTGATCGGTCAGGAACGCCTTGACGATGGGGGTCAGCAGCGCAACGAGATCGTCCGCCTCCTGCCGCTTCTCCGGGTCCGGATGGTGCTGCGACACATCGAGCTCGCGCCCGACCCAATAGGCCAGCGCCCGGCAGCCTTCGGTGAAGGCACGCATGGTGAGCAGCATGCGCCGCACATCGGGATGCACGATGATCGGATCGGCGGCCTTGTCGGGAAACTGCGCGCCTGTGAGCGCCCGCATCTGCAGCCGCTCGCGCGCATAAGTGACGGCGCCCTGATAGGCGGCCTCGGCGATGCCGAGACCCTGCATGCCGACCGCAAGGCGCGCCGTGTTCATCATGGTGAACATGGCGGACATGCCCTTGTGCGGCTTGCCGACCAGCCAGGCCTGCGCGCCGTCGAAATTCATGACGCAGGTCGAGGATGCCTTGATGCCCATCTTCTTCTCGATCGAGCCGCAGACGGCCGGATTGCGGGCGCCGGGCTTGCCGTCCTTGTCGGGCAGGAATTTCGGACAGACGAAAAGCGAGATGCCGCGGATGCCGGCCGGCGCATCGGGCAGGCGCGCCAGCACCAGATGAATGATGTTCTCAGCGAGATCATGCTCGCCGGCCGAAATGAAGATCTTGGTGCCGTAGAGCCTGTAGGAGCCATCCGGGTTGGCCTCGGCGCGTGTCTTGCAGAGGCCAAGATCCGTGCCGCAATGCGGCTCGGTCAGGCACATCGTGCCGGTCCAGGTGCCGTCGACGAGCTTGGGGAGATATAGCGCCTTCTGCTCGTCGGAACCGTGTGTGTGGATGGCGTTGTAATTGCCGTTGGAAAGGCCCGGATACATGCCGAAGGAAAGGTTGGCCGAGCAGATCATCTCTTCGACCGCGAAGTTGACGAGCTTGGGCAGGCCTTGGCCACCATAATTCGGATCGCAGGGCAAGCCCGTCCAGCCGCCCTCGATGAAGGTCTTGTAAGCCTCCTTGAAGCCCTTGGGCGTCGTGACGCTGCCGTTCTCGAAATGGCAGCCTTCCTCGTCGCCGGAATGATTGATCGGCTGCAGGACTTCTTCGCAGAACTTTCCCGCCTCCTCCAGGATGGTGGCAATGAGATCCGGCGTCGCTTCGGCGAAATCGGGAATCTGCTGCGGCAGGTTCTCGAATTGCAGCACTTCATTCAGCACGAACTGGATATCGCGCAAGGGTGCTTTATAGGCTGGCATGATCTCAGTCCTTTTCTGCGACGCCCCCTCTCCCCGACCCTCTCCCACGTAGGGGAGAGGGGGAAGAGGTTTGGCTCGATCGCGTTCCCTCCCCCCAACGTGGGGGAGGGCTAGGGAGAGGGGGCTCTATGATGCAGATCTGATCCACGTCGCTAATTCCTCAGCGGCTTGCCGGTGGTGAGCATGTGCTCCATACGCGCCAAGGTGGGGCCGGTGCGGAGCAGTGTCATGAAGGCCTTCTTCTCGAGCTTCGAAATCTGATCCTCGGTGACGATCTCCGTGAAATCCGTCTTGCCGCCGGACAAAACCTCGGCAAGCGCATCGGATACCGTGACGTCATGCGGCAGCGCCTTGCCCTGCAGCGCGAAACCTTCGACAGCCAATGCCAGGGCCGTGCGGCCGGTGGGTCCGGGCAGGCGCAGTTCGGCGGCTTGCGGCGGCTGGTAGCCGGCGGCGAGCATCGCAAGTGCCTTGGCCTTGGCATCGAAAAGCAGCCGGTCTCGGTTCATCGAAATGCCGTCATGCGCGCGCAGGAACTTCAACTCCTTGGCCTCCGCGGCCGATTTCGCGACCTTGGCCAAGGAGATCGCCTCGAACGCCTGGGCGACCGGCGGCATCGGGCCCTTGGGGTCGTGTGGTCCCGGCTGGTAGCGCAGCAGCATTTCCTTGCAGCCGCCCCAGCCCGGAATGAGGCCGACACCCACTTCGACCAAGCCCATGTAGGTTTCGGCATGAGCCTGGATCGAGGCGCAATGCAACAGCACCTCGCAGCCACCACCCAGCGCCATGCCGGAAGGTGCGCCGACGACCGGGAAGGGCGCAAACTTCACGGCCTTATAGGCGGATTGGCCGGTGCCGATCATGTCGTCGATCATCGGCCACATGGCGATGTTGGCGGCAAAGAGGGCAAGGCCGATATTGGCGCCGACCGAGAAATTCTCGGCCTCGTTATGGATGACCATCGCCTTCATCTTCTTGTTGGCGACATGATCGACCGCCTGCTTGACGAGGGCGAGGCTGTCCGGATCCAGCGCGTTCATCTTGCTATGGAATTCGAGGCAGGCGACACCGTCGCCGATATCCCAGAGCGAGGCCGAGCCGTTCTTCATGATCGGCTTGGCGGAAAGCTTGATGTCGGACAGGAGCAGCACGCCGTCCGGCCGCACCAGCTTGGTGTACTCACCGTTGGGCAACAGATGCTCGATGACGCCGTCTTTGACACGGTAGAATCCGCCAGCCTTCGCCGCGACGCTCAGGAACGGCGGCACGGGCAACTTGTCGGCAGCGAGCTTTTCGGCAAACCAGGCGGCACCCATCTGGTCGATCATCTCGAAGGGGCCGCGCTTCCAATTGTAGCCGGTCTTCATGCCCTGATCGACGGCGACCACGTCATCGGCGATCTCCGGCACCAGCGATGCCGCGTAGGAAAGAAGGGCGGAGAGAACCTTCCAGGCATATTGCCCGCCCTTGTCCTTGTGGGTCACCAGCACCTTGAGGCCGCCCTTGGCTGCATCGGCTGAATCGAGCCGCGCGCGGTCGCTCGGGGCATATTCGCCGGTCGTGAGGTTGATCGATTCCTTGACCTTTCCCCCACCTTAGGTGTTGAGGCGATAGAATCCGCCCTTGCCCTTGCGGCCCGTATAGCCGTCGGCGATCATCTTATCGAGCAGCGGCC